>JBJEIW010000115.1:0-45257 GCA_051877435.1 Candidatus Ornithomonoglobus sp. | reverse complement strand
GCCTACGGCAATTCTAAAAAAGGGGGGCAAGAATTAGCCGCTAAATAATAATTTAGTTTTGATACAGCCCCTTATTGAAACAGTGCAGAGGTGTGTATGGCAGCAATTGCACCTTGATTTTATTTCTTATATGTGTTATAATTGTATTGTGATAAACGCAATTATATTGTAATAATTTACAGAAGGAAAAATATAATGTACATAGAGAAGGTATTATCAAACGGGATACGCGTTGCGGCGGAGAGGGTTCCGTATGTGCAGTCCGTATCTGTTGGCATATGGGTCGGGAACGGCTCACGGTATGAAAAGCCGGAGGAGAACGGCATTTCACATTTCATTGAGCATATGGTGTTCAAGGGAACTATGAGGCGTTCGGCACAGGATATTGCGCTTGAAATGGATTCCGTGGGCGGACATCTCAATGCGTATACGACCCGTGAATATACATGCTTTTATGCGAAAACTCTCAATGAGTATGTTGAAACCTCACTTGATATTCTGTCGGATATGGTATTCGAGCCTAAGCTCTCAAAGGAGGATATGGACCTTGAAAGAAGGGTAGTTACCGAGGAGATCGCAATGTATGAGGACAGTCCCGAGGATGTTGTCTATGACCTGTTTGCCGATGCTGTATGGGGCGGAACCGCGATGGGAAGACCTATTCTCGGAACAGAGAAGGTCCTTAACAACATAACGCCGGACATAATGCGTGAATACATGCGTGAACACTATACAAGCAAAAACATTGTTATCGCGGTATCGGGCAGCTTTGAGGATTCATTGTTCGAAAAGCTGGAAATGTATTTCGGTCAGAGAAAAATACTTGATAATAAGGTTGAGTTCGAAGCTGCGGTATACAGGGGAAGGAATATGTTTGTAAACCGTGATTTTGAACAGGTTCAGCTTGTTGCAGGCTTTAACGGTATTGATGTGTATGATGATGCTGTATATCCTCTGCTTGTGTTCAATAATGTGTTTGGGAATGGGATGTCATCAAGACTTTTTCAGAATATACGTGAAAAATACGGCCTTGTCTATTCGATAGCGGCAGGACACAGCGCATATATGGGAACAGGAACCTTTGATATAAGCGCGGCAACATCGCCTGAAAACGCGGAGCGTGTTGCGCAGCTGATTGTGGAGGAGATCAAGAAAATTAAGGCGGATAAGCTCACAGAGGAGGAAATCGAGCGCTCAAAAATCCAGCTGAAGGGCAACTATATTCTTTCAAATGAAAGCGTCGGCGCAAGAATGCAGGCAATAGGAAGAACCGTTCTGCTTAACCGCCGGATCAGAACTCCGAAAGAGACAATCAAAAAGATTATGGAGGTGGATACTGACGCTGTTTCGGAGATAATCGACCGTGTGCTTGATATACCGACACTTAGCATTGTAGCAGCAGGACCTATAAACGGAATTGATGGATTATTTGTGTTTTAATAGGTATAATCTTGGGAAATTTATGAGTTTGGGTAAAAATATCGGAAAAAGACTTGATTTTTTTGACGATTTGTAATATTATATAAGCAGGTACTTGTTACGTTAGGAGTGATATAATGGAATTTAATGAAACAATGAAAATTAATCTTGAGTTTGACAAGTCAAAAGAGGTTAAGGAAATAGTGTCAAAGGTGTATGATGCGCTGAAGATTAAGGGCTATGATCCTATAAGCCAGATTGTCGGCTATATATTGTCAGATGATCCGACATACATAACAAGCTATAACGGAGCAAGAGGACTTATCGTAAAGGTTGAACGTGACGAATTGCTTGAAGAGTTTGTCAAAACTTATATCAAGAATCTTTAAAAAGAAAAATTATTCAATCGGGGATGGTCGGTGACTGTCCCTTATTTTAATTTGAGGAGCACAATGAACGGTTTTATATATTCTGATGATAACAAGAGATACCATACATGGAATTATCATCTGAGACATAAATTTGGCTGTAAGGTTATGAAGCTTGCGCTTAACGCGGGCTTTACCTGCCCCAATATTGACGGCACAAAGGGCTATGGCGGCTGCACCTATTGTTCGGGCGGAAGCGGAGATTTTGCCGGTGACCCGAAAGAGAGCATACTTAAGCAGCTTGAGGACATAAAGGAAATGATGCGACACAAATGGAAGGACGGTAAATATATGCCGTATTTTCAGGCGCATACAAATACCTATGCGCCCGTGGACATATTGCGGGAGCGTTTTGAGAGAGTTCTCGTTCAGCCCGAGGTTGTGGGAATAAGCATTGCAACGCGGGCGGATTGTCTTGGTGATGATGTTATTGACTATCTTTCGGAGCTGAATGAAAGGACATACCTTATTGTCGAGCTGGGGTTACAGTCGATATTTGACGCAACAGGAGAGCGGATCAACCGCTGTCATACCTACGAAGAATTTCTTGAAGGCTATAACAGGCTGAAGGATAGGGGGATAAATATATGCGTTCATCTTATAGACGGGCTTCCGGGAGAAACACCGGATATGATGATTGAATCGGCAAGGACGGTGGGCGCGCTTATGCCGCATTGCGTAAAGCTGCATCTGCTTCATGTACTGCGTGGTACGGTAATGGCAGAGGAGCTTAAAAACGGGAAATTCCGGCTTCTGGAGCGTGATGAATATGTTGATATTGTCGTGCGTCAGCTTGAGGTTCTGCCGCATGAAATCATTATTCAGCGTCTGACGGGTGACGGCGCGAGGGACAGCCTGATCGGTCCCTTGTGGAGCTTGAAAAAATTTGAGGTTTTAAATGCTATAGATAAAACCATGGCGGCGCGTGACACATGGCAGGGAAGACTTGTGTAAATAAAATTCGGCGCATAAAGTTGACAAACCACTAAAAATAACGTATAATATATATTAAATCGCAGGAAAGGAGAATGTCTGATGCCTGAAATAATATGCAAAACCTGCGCGTACAATAAGCAGGTTCTTGAGGAGATAAAAAAAGATGCTCCGGATGAGAACACTGTAAACCGATTGGCCGATACCTTTAAAATTTTCGGTGATAATACAAGAATAAGAATATTGTGGGCTTTGTTTTCTCAGGAGCTTTCCGTTTCGGACATATCAGACAAGCTTGATATGAGCCAGTCCGCAATCAGTCATCAGCTGCGTACTCTGAAGCAGGCAAGACTTATAAAGTCACGACGTGACGGCAAGAACACATTTTATTCTCTTGACGATGATCATGTTAAGCGGATAATAGAACAGGTTCTGATTCATATTAAGGAGAAATGACAATGAAATACAGTACAATAATATTTGATTTGGATGGGACACTGCTTAACACATTGGATGACCTTGCGGCAAGCGTAAATTATGCGATGCGTGAATGCGGTTTCCCGGAAAAAACGATTGATGAGGTACGGCGCTTTGTGGGAAACGGGGTGCGTGTTCTTATAAGACGCGCGGCGCCGGAGAGCATAACCGATGAGCAGTATTGGGACGCATACAATCATTTTGAAAAGCACTACGCTGCGCATAACCGGGATAAAACAGCGCCTTATAATGGTATTACAGAGCTTTTAAATGAGCTTAAAGGACGGGGATACAGTCTTTCCATTGTATCAAATAAAATTGATTTTGCGGTAAAGGCTTTAAGAGAAGAATTTTTTGACGGTGTAATAGATGTCGCGGTAGGGGACTGTGAGGATACTGCAAACAAGCCCGCGCCTGATATGGTACATAAGGCAATGCGGCAGCTTGGCGCTGAGCTTAGTGATTGTGTATATGTGGGAGATACGGATGTGGATATCGAAACTGCGCAGAACTCCGGTATGCCTTGTATATGCGTAAGCTGGGGCTTCAGATCCCGTGAAGAGCTTGTAGGCTACGGCGCGGAAATGATTGCAGATAAGCCGTCGGATATTTTGAATTTTGTATAATAAAAAGTCCCGAAAGGGACTTTTTATTATACATTGCTATCATTAATAACCACGGCATCCTGATACGGAACCATATTCTCGTTCCAGATATAAACGCTGATCTTACTGTCAGCATCTGAAAGCTCAATAACCGCGTCCTCATTGCCGGTAAAGTCATCCTTGTTCCATGAATGGAACTGACTGACACCGTCAGATGAGGTCTCTTTTACTACAAGACGGATGCTCTTTGCTAAATCAGCTTGGAAATTAAGCACGAGCTTCGGTCCGCCGCCATTCGCACACTGAATTTCAGGTTCAGAAACGTCTAACCCTGTCTTAAGGGGCCCTATAGTTGTTACATTCGAGGTATAGATGTCTTCTGATAAATTATAATACAGCATGCCGTTATCCGAATAGCATGAATATATAGTTTCATTATTACTGTCCACGGGTATAACAGATGCTTCTTCTGAGGTAATATCATATTCAATTATATCATATGCAGTGTTAAAATACAGCTTGTCGTCTGAAAAGACAAGTCCGGAATAAGTATCGGCATACATCCAGAAACCGCTATATGAATAAATGACCTCATTGCTGTCGTCAGTTAATTTGTTTAAGTTCGTCTGTCCTGTATACATATCATATGTGAGATAATAATAGCCGTTGTTATACTCAATCATCTGTGAACAGGTATCACGCCATGGGATGTCATTAAATTCATTACCAAAATCCAGATTTATTTCAGGATATGTTATATATCTGTCTCCGTCCCAAAAATCATTATGATCCTCACGCATTTTCGTATCACTTACAAGGAAGTATTTCATTGACGAGCCTGAACCGTCCGGACGGATGGTATCGTCCCATGTTACATCAATATGATACCACTTCGGCACATTACCGTTCTGCGGCGCTGCAAGCTTGACCAGATTCCATGTGTGATACGACGCTCCGCTTTGATCCACACTTGTAACAAATGAGGTCTCAATTCCCACGCTCATAGCAAGATAATTAAACAAAATAGAATAAGTCTGGCATGCTATAGGTAAATTATCAGCTATAAACCGAATATTATTCCGCTTACAAGCATTTCCGTATTCATCATTGATACTGTTATCAAAATCATAGGAATAATTCTGAATAATGTAATCGTGAATGTACATCAGCTTGGTTAAATCAGAGGTACTGTGTCCGTTTGGAATGGAGGAAAGAATTTCATCAGTAAGGTTATCAAAGCGTTCCTGATTCTCCTCAATCTCAGGCAATTCTTGATCAAGCAAAGTATAATCTATATAGTATTCAGCATCATAAATATCCAATTGATAAATAGGATAGAGATATTCTATAATTTCCTCACCGTTGGAATTTACTGTTGTACTCGGATAGAAATACTCATACGTTCCTGTATCCGCAATCAGATAATATGAACGCGGAGAACAGAAGAGAAGAAGCTCATAATACTCTTCAAACTTATCGGCATCAATATTGAAATTTGCTATATCAATTTCCTCTGCAAAGTTTTCTGTTTCTGTACGGAAATAGTGGAGCAGCTCTTGATTCTCCTCATCACTGAACACACTAAAAAGACTATCACTTTGCGGAATCGAAGTAATCTCCGAGATCGGGATCCCTGAAAAATCAGCGTCCGCAATGTTTCCGGAGCAGATTTCGCCGCGAGAGGTTAAAGACTCATCATCAGAGAAAATATCCGAAAAAGCCTGCCTGTCTGCATCAGAAAAACAGATGATATTTCCTGCATACGTAGTTAATGTGTTTAATATAAAGAAAATTAATGTTGCTGATATTATTAATATAAAGCTCCGTGTTTTCATAATTATCACTCTTCTTAACATTAATTGATAATCTTATCCTATAGCAATTATACCAAAGAAATAAAGAATTGTCAAGGGCATTTTAGGTACATATTTTAACTTATAATGAATATAAATAGAAATGAAAAAGCATTCAAGGAGGAAGTACAGATGGAAGGAACGAATATATACAATGACATTGCCAGGCGTAACAACGGCGATGTGTATATCGGCGTTGTCGGACCCGTAAGAACCGGCAAATCTACCTTTATAAAAAAATTTATGGACACTTTGGTAATACCGAACATGACGGATGTGTATCAGGCGGAGCGCACACGCGATGAGCTGCCTCAGTCTGCGGCAGGACGGACAATTATGACAACCGAGCCGAAATTCATTCCGAACGAAGCAGTGGAAATTGAGCCCGGCGATAATGCTAAAATGCGTGTCAGAATGATAGACTGCGTAGGGTACATAGTTGATGAATCGCTGGGCTATCAGGAGGACGGAGAGCCGAGAATGGTTACGACACCATGGTTTGATCATCCTATACCGTTTAACGACGCGGCGGAAATCGGAACAAAAAAGGTAATAACCGATCATTCAACCATAGGGCTTGTGGTGACGACAGACGGCTCGTTTTCGGAAATCCCGAGAGAAGGCTACGCAGGAGCCGAAGCAAGGGTAATAGCTGAGCTGAAGGCTATACATAAGCCGTTTATAGTTCTGCTTAACTCGTCAAGACCCGAGGCAGCCGAGACAAAAAGCCTTGCGGAATCAATTGCGAAAACACATGATGTAACGGTTCAGACAGTAAACTGCGCCGAGCTTTCGGGAGCGGATATAAATTCAATAATCAATAAAATACTGCTGGAATTTCCGCTCAGTGAAATTGAAATACGGATACCGAAATGGATGAGGAGACTTGATGAGGAGCATGAGCTTGTAAAGGATATTTACGGCATTATTCATGACGCTGTGGATACCGCGGAAAACATACGCGATATTGAGGCGGTATGTGAAGGTCTTGGCAGACCGGACTATGTAAAGAAAGCGGAGTCAGGCGAAATAGATCTGGGAACGGGAAGCGCGCGGATAGAGCTGGAGCTGGTGGACAGTATGTTTTATAAGGTGCTCAGCGAGTCGGCGGGGCTTAAGATAAAGGATGATGAGGAGCTTATGAATTGTCTTAGTGAGCTTTCGGAGATGAAGCGGGATTATGAGCACATAAGAAATGCGCTGGAATCGGTAAGGCAGACCGGCTACGGAATAGTGTCGCCTACAAGCGATGAAATGATTTTAGAGGAGCCGAAAATCATAAAGCAGGGAGGTCGGTACGGAATAAAGCTGAAGGCGTGCGCGCCGTCGATACATATGATGCGCGCTGATATTGAAACTGAGGTAAGCCCGATCGTGGGAACCGCAAAGCAGTCCGAGGAGCTTGTGGAGCATCTTCTTTCAACGTATAAGGATGATCCGGCGGAGCTGTGGCAGTCAAACATCTTCGGCAAGACCTTAAACGAGCTTGTAAATGACGGGCTGCGCGGAAAGCTTGAGAGAATGCCGGAGGAGGCGCGCGGCAAGCTGCGGGAGACTCTGGAGCGGATCATTAACGAGGGCGGCGGCGGTCTGCTCTGCCTGATTCTGTGAGGTGTTGGATTAACGGAGGAGATGTATGAAAAGGTGGTTGGTGTTGATTTTAACTGCAATATGTCTGTTATGCGGGTGCAGCGTTAACGGAGGGTATGATGTTACGATAACAAAGGAGGAGCAGGAAACGGATTATTCAACTGTATATGCGGAGGTGATAGCTTTTGGCGGTCTTGCGAATAAGGAGTATGAGGATGAGCTGAATGCGGAGCTTGAGGATAATATTTTTGATGCGATAGGGGAGTTTGACCAGCTGGCTCAGGACAGCGCGCAGTCCATGCCGCCGGGTGTAAAATCTGATCTGCATATAACGCAGAACGTAAAGCGCAACAGCGGCGGGATAATTTCATTTGTTACGGAGAATTACACATATTTCGGCGGCGCGCACGGCAATACCGTGTGGTATCCGCAGACGATAGACACAAGACAGGAGGCGCCGCATAATCTGGAGCTTTCAGAGCTGTTTACAGATGACAGTTATATAGAGAGGATAAATAATATCATTGATGTTATGGTAAAGGAGAATCCCGACAAATACAGTGAGCTGTGGGCGGAGCCGCATATAACGGAGGATACAAGGTATGAGTATTATCTTACGGACGAGGAGCTTGTCATATGGTTTCCGCCCTATGAGCTGTCCTATTATGCAAAGGGCTTTATTGAGTTTCCTATAAGGCTTACAGAGCTGAGCGGTTTCTTAAAGGAGGAGTACAGAACAGCAGAATAAAAAAATCCGCCTGCCCGGTAAAGGACAGGTGGATTTTTTATCTGTTACTCGCCGAGTACGGCAAATTCGCTTATATGGCAGTAGTTTTTGCCGGGAACCGTGTCGCCGTCGCCGTTATAGCGGACATAGCGCGCTGTTACCGCCTCAGGGAAGATATATTCCTCAAGGTTTTCCGTTGTAACGCTGTTCTTTGTCTTAGGCAGCGCTGTTGTCCAGCTCGTGCCGTCTGTTGAAACCTCAATGAGGAACGGATATTCTCTTTCCGCGCCCTTCCACATCGCTATCGCAACGCCTGTTACTGTCTGCTCAGAGCCGAGGTCAACCGTGAGCGTATTCGGACCGTTTGCCGACCAGCGTGTTGTAAGGTCGAGGTCAACAGCGCCCGTTTCAAGATTTCCGTCATTGCCGCTTGCCTCTACAGCATAGATATCAAGCTGATTGGGGAAGAATCTTTCACCTTCGTTGATAACTGTCGGAACGATCCTTGCCGGAACGGGAGCCGCCTTGATTGCTGCAAGCCTTGCCGCCGCGTCCTCCGGCGGAATTGACTGCTCTTTGTCGCTTATTATGATAAGTCCGTCGTTCCAGTATACGTTAAGACCGAGAGCTTCCGCAACAACTCTTAACGGAACTCTTGTTACATCGTTTACGATTACAGGCGCTGTTTCCATGGTTTTGTAATATACCATGTGTATATCTTTTAATTTTCCGTGCGGATCGGCGGTCGTACCGTCATATTTTTTAAATTCATAATCTGCGCTGTCAACAGTCATCTCGATCTTATCCTTGTTCGGAAGTGTGATAATCACTCTGCGGAGGGTCGGCTCCCATTCGACCTCCGCGCCAAAGGCTTCTGATATGAAGCGGATTGGAACAAGAGTGTTGTCCGTTTCGCTGAGGAACGGAACAACATTTATGTCATCATTATCTATCCTCTTAGGCATACCGTTAATAAGCGCTGTCGGGCAGCCCATTGCAAGCTCAACATTTTTGCCGAAATAGAGCTCATCTATTGCCCAGATCTTCTTTGAAAGGTCGGGGTTGGTGACTTTTGTACCGTTTTCATTTATGTAAATCCGCGGAACAGGGATTGTTTGTGTGTCATAGCCGAGGTAGTAGCTTACATGTGTCGGCTGATTATAGCAGGTGTTCTGAATTGCCACATGGTTTCTGTACTGGGTATCGGAAAGCAGTGTCGGTATTCTGTAGCCTGTGGGAATTGTCGTTGAGAATACGCGCAGGGCGCTTCCGTCCTTTAACGGATAGATTGTTTCCTCTCTCCAGTCACCTAAAATATCGGCTGTAAGGCAGGGCGTTGCCTTTGTGTAGTTGATTGATGTACAGTCGGAGGCAACAAAGATGGTGTCTGCCATGTCCTTGTCGGGATTCCATTTCTGGATATATGTGTCGTTCTGCACCTCTCGTCCGAGGTCGCCGTCCCACCATGCGAGGAAGTTTGCCGATAATGAGTATGTGTTTGATATTACGGTGCCGTCCGCGGCTGTCAGAACGCCTGCCGCTGACCAGCCCTCCGCGCCGGGATAGCGGGGGTCAATATCGTCGGATGTGCCTCTGCCGTTATCGTCGCCGTGCTGCGGTCCGCCGTAGAGTATTTCGCCTGTGCGCGCGTCGCGCATTTCATAGCTGTACTTGGAGTTTATATCCTCATGGCAGGAATAAACCTCAAGTCCGGGGCGCGACGGGTCAAGGTCGCTTACATGCTGAGCGTCGCCGTGACCGAGACCTGTGGAATACATTGGGGTTCCGTCATGGTCTACAGCGCAGGCGCCGTAAATTACCTCGTCTTTGCCGTCATAATCCACATCGGCAAGCGTAAGGCTGTGGTTTCCCTGACCTATAAACATGTTGTCATGCTCCTTGCTGTCAAAGCGCCATTCTTCAACAAGCCTTCCGTCCTTAATCGTATACGCGCCCATGACAATTCTGCCGCCGAGAGGTCCCTCCGGCCCCATATAGTAGCCGCGGCAGAAAAGCGCGCTGATCTTATCCCCGTCAAAGGAGCCTATTCCGGCAAGATAACGCTCCGAGCGGTTGCCCTCGCTGTCGCCCCAGTCCGTCTGATCATAGCCCTCGCCGAAGGTCTGCGGGTCATAGGGGACGGTATCTATAATTGTTCCGTCCGCGCCGTTAAAGGCGGTGAGATAGAGCGGTCCGGTGAGGTTCTTGCCGTTATTTGCCGATGCGTAATCCGCATCCTTGTCGCCTATTACGGTACCGTCTCCGGCAACCGTTCCGTCCGCTGTGCGGCAGATCATTTCGGCTTTGCCGTCACCGTCAAAGTCGTATACCATAAACTGTGTATCATGCGCGCCGGAGCGGATATTTCTGCCCATATTTACGCGCCACATTCTCGTGCCGTCAAGCTTGTACGCGTCAATTATACATTCGCCTGTAAAGCCGAGCTGCGCGGCGTCCTTTGCGTTTGAGGGATCCCATTTAAGCACGATTTCAAGCTCACCGTCACCGTCAAGGTCTGCCGTTGAGCAGTCGCCCGGAAAGTATGTATAGTCCTCGCCGTTTACCGAGTTGGCAGGAGGGGTGTCAAGCGGAATATCAAAGTAATTGCTCTCAAGCATTGTAACCTCCGCGCACTTTTCGCCCTCTGCGCCGTTTTCAACGGGAGCAACAGCGTATTTATCGCCCGCCTTTGCCGATATATCGGTATAATTGGTAAGTGAAAGCGGCTCTGAATTGACCTTTTTTCCGTTCTTATAAAGGTTGTACTTAACGTCAAGAGCTTCATAGCCCTGCCATCTCCATGAGATAAAGCCGTAACCGTCTCCCATAACCGCTGTAAGACCGCGGTTAAGGCTTTCGGAAAAACGCGTTATATCCGGTCTTGCGTCAATAAGAGCCTGTGTTTCGGCAGCGGTTTCCGCCGAGCCGCCGACTTTCAGGCTTGCGCCGACGGCTTCGGCTTCGGAGACTGCGGCAAATGCCGGAGCCTGTGAAAGCATTGCCGCTGCGGCAATAATTGAAATAATTCTCCTGTTCATTCTTCTCTTCCTTTCTGAAATTATATATTATTTTGATTTTAGCATTTTTTTGTATGGATTACAAGTAATTATTCAGTGAAATATGATTATTTTAAAGAGTTTATAAATTCAAGAATTCGGAATTTTATTTCCGTTTTTTCACTCTTTTCCGTTATAAGCTCATAGGTATCGCTGCGCAGGGCGCCTTTCAGCTCAGAGGATGTTTTTTCATCGGCGTAAACATTTCCGTCATCGCTGACGCACAGCGGCGGATACATAACGCACCACCAGTTATGACCGCCGCCGCTGCCGAGAACCACTCTTACACCGCAGTATTCTCCGGCAGGAAGAGTGATGTTTTTATATGACTTTCTGGGAAAGCTGAATTTTCCGTATTCCGCGCGCGCGCCGTAGGGAAGTCCACATTGCGAAAGATAGCTGTTTGCTGCCGCCTCGGCTGTTCGTGTGAAAAGCTCCGTATCTCTCGCGCTTATATTCCGTACGGACCGCAGTATCTCATCGCGCACCGCAAGCTTGACATTCTGGTCATATTCGGAGTCGCTCTCGGCTATAATATGCAGCCGTATCAGCGAGCTGTCAAGATCGTTCATCACATCGCGTGTGTATGTAACGACCGATAGTATAACCGCGGTCAAAAGAAGTAACGGTATAAAAATTTTTTTCATGTAAAAGCTCCTTGTCACTATTTAGTAAATAAATTCTTGACAAATATAATAATTTTATACACCCCTGCGCATACTAAGGAAAAACAGGAAAGGAAGTAACCAAAATGAAAAAAATAATATCCATAGTAACAATGTCACTTATGCTTATGCTGGCGGTGGTTGAATACCCGTCCGTGCGGGTATACGCGTCAACCTCGGATCTGCAGCTCATGGCAAGAGCGGTAAACGGTGAGGCGCGAGGAGAGCCTTATACGGGTCAGGTGGCTGTTGCAGCGGTAATACTCAACCGCGTAAAGCATTCCTCGTTCCCGAATACCGTGTCGGGCGTTATCTATCAGCCGGGAGCCTTTACGGCGGTAGCAGACGGACAGATAAACGCTCCGATAGAGGCAAATTCAACGGTGTACAAGGCTTGTCAGGATGCGATGAACGGATGGGACCCGTCCGGCGGCGCCATATATTATTTCAATCCTGAGACCGCTACAAGCTCCTGGATCTGGACGCGTGAGCTGATTGTTCAGATAGGAAAGCATCGTTTCTGCAAGTAAGGAGGCGCGCAATGTCTAAATCAAATAAAATATGCGCGGCGGTTATCGCCGTGCTTGGGATTCTGCTTATTATATTCTGCGTTATGTGGTACCGCTGCTACAGGCAGAACAAGGAGCTTAAGGTGTCGGTAAACAATAACTATGACCGCGCCTTCTTTGAGCTTACGGACTATGTAAGCGACGTTGACGCGATGCTTTCAAAGGCGCAGCTTGCGTCGGACCCGTCACAGCTTGCGTCAATCTCAAATGAGATATTCATGAAGGCGGCGGAGGCAAAGTCCTGCTTCGGACAGCTCCCCACGGAGAACACCAATCTTGAGAACACCGCGAAATTTCTGTCGCAGGTAGGAGATTACACCTATGTCCTGTCACAGAATATGATAAACGGAGCAAAAATAACAGATGAGGAGTATAACAACCTTAATTCACTGAATGAATATGCGTCAACACTCAGCAAGAGCCTTTCGGATATAGAGCAGAAAATATATTCGGGCGAGGTGTCGTTTAATGTTGCAGGCATCGGCGGCGCTGCCACGGCTATGGCGGCGGGCGACGGAATATTTAAGGACCTTGAAAATGTGGAAAAATCCTTTGACAATTATCCGTCGCTGATATATGACGGACCGTTTTCTGAGCATATCGAAAATATGGAGTCATATATGCTCAAGGGCGCGGCGGAAATTTCAAAAAAAGACGCTCTGCAGAAGGCTAAGGATTTCTTGGGCGACAGGGGAGAAGGACTGCTGTTTGAAACTGAGACCGCAAACACGGCAATAGAAGCGTATAACTTCGGTAAGGACGATAACGGCAATCATATCACCATAAGCATAACCAAAAAGGGCGGCTATGTGCTGTATTTCCTTGAAAACAAATCTGTCGGTACGGCAAACTATGATATTGACGCCGCGACAGGTCTTGCGTACAGGTTCCTCACGAGCCACGGTATAAACGACATGACCAACAGCTACTATGAGGTGGGCGATAACATTGCCACAATAAACTTTGCATATTCGCAGAACGGAACGAAGTGCTACAGCGACCTTATCAAGGTGAAGGTAGCGCTTGATGACGGCGCGATTGTGGGTATGGAGTGCAAGGGCTATCTTATGAACCACCGACAGCGTGATATACCCGATGTAATGCTCAGCGAGGAGGAAGCAAAGACGCACGTTTCAACACATCTTGAGGTCAGAGCCGCCTCACTTGCGGTAATACCTAAGGATTCGCTGCGCGAGGTGCTTTGCTATGAGTTCAAGGGAACGTATATGAATAAAAACTTTATCGTTTATGTCAATGCCGAAACCGGAAAAGAGGAGAAGATTCTTCTGCTTATTGAGTCGGAAACGGGAGTACTGACGATATAACAGGACACTATAAAAGGGATGCCGCGGCATCCCTTTTATAAAGTTATTTAACATGAGCTGTAATATCGTTGCCGAGAGTGTCGGTAAAGGTATATTTAAAGTCTGTATTTACAATACCGCCATAGCCCAGATCCTTTAAGCCCTGCGCAACCACCGACGCCCATACATATGCTCCGGCATATGAGGAATGGAGCGTGTCGCCGCCGACCTCGGTGAGGTTGAAGTTCTTTGTTATATTGCCGTCCTTATCGTCACCGTAGATTGAATATAAGAGGTCATAGCTCTTTTGCGAGAGGTCTATGAGCTGACACTCGGTATCAACAGCAATATCTCTCATATAGCCTGACCATACAACCGAAGGCTTATAGTCATGCGCCGATGCGTTAGGAGTTACAAGGATAGGTGTTATGCCGTTCTTGCGGCATTCTTCTATCATGCTCTTAACACATGAAATCATTTCATCGCGGGTTGAATATGCCCTGTCGTTGTACCCACATTCTATAAGCAGGATGTCGCCCTTCTGCGCGTTTGCGATAACTCCGGGGAATGCGGTCGCATACAGTCCCGCCGCAAACTGTCCGCTGTTTGCGAGGTTTGTTACCGGAACCTTTAAGAAGTCCGGGAGCTGCTGTCCCCAGCCGGCTCTGCCGCCGCCGACCTCCCGCTCAAAATCACCGTAATAAGCGCAGGCAAGGGAATCGCCTATAACGTATACGCGCTGCGGTCTTTCATAAAATTCCGGCTTCTTTGTAACGGTAATATAGTCAAGCATTGTTGAGCCGTCGGTCATTGATACGCTTATTTTTCCGCCTGTTATCTTCACATCCTCCGCGGTATAAAGCGCGCCGTCCGTAACCTTCCTGTCTGCGTCCGCCTGGTCAACATTGTTGCCGGCCATTGTTCCGTTTACATATATATCACCGCGGAAGGTCTCTGACTTTTTGAAGGTTATATCATAGCAGCCGTCGGTAAAAAATTGTTCCAAGCACTTAGGCTCAGCAGTATCGCCTATATCGGTAAATTTATAAACGGGAGCTATTTCAAATTTCAAGCCTGCCTTGTGCTCAATCTTAAAGCCCTTTAATGTCGTATCAGCTTCTGTCACCTTAAAAAATCCGCTGCTGGAATAAAGGTATACGGTTTTTGCGCTGTCTGATACCTCTACTGTAGCTCCGGCTTTTACCGCGTGCTTTACAGAGGAAATTAAAGCTCCCTTATCATCATATGCGGAAATTACAGCCGAACAGTTTCCTTTTACCGTTGCCGCGGGAATATCAGTAAGCTCTATAGACTCCGATGTACCGTCCGAATAATTTATTTTATATGAATCGACTGCATTTTCTTTTATTTCAGATCTGACATATTGCGTATTTCCTGTTGTTATTCCTGATATATAGTATTGCTCTATAGGCGCTGAAAACACCTCTTCATTGTCTGCTCCGGTAAAGATGTTGAAACTGACTGCTGTTTCACCGCATGACTGAGCTGTTATAATTCCGTTCTGAGTGACAGTTGCCCTATTTTCAAAGCCGCCGCTCCGTACAGAGTTAAAGTCCTTAACCGGAACCTCCAAAAGATTTCCGAACTCGTCCTTTATGTTGGTTATATCCAATTTTGAAGTCGTATATAAATTAGGAAATTCACCTGTGTTAATGTCGAAGCTGTCAACCTTAGGGTTAGGTACTATTTCAACGGTCTTTGCTGTCTTAATACCGTCATATTCTGAAATAACGGTAACTGTTCCGGCGTCAAGTCCGCCTGCCACAGTCATTTTTCCGTTTTCATCTATTGTAACGCCGTCATTGCCCTCAACCGAGAATACCGCCTTTGCACCGGGAACAAGGTATGCGGGGGTTACGGAATATTCGGCATAGGTTCTGCCCTCAGCAACGGAGGAAACCTTATCGCTGCCGTTTATAACGAGGCTGTTTTTATCGGGATATGAAATGCCGATATATTCAACCGTTACATTGCTTCCGCTTATGGCGGTTATAGCATCAGCCGGCGCGGCGTTCACATACAGCGGATTATTGTTCTGTGTAAGAATTGTTTTACCGACTGTCTTGTCCGAAACAACCTCAAACTCCATATTGTCCTTTGAGGTTATATATGTATTGTTGGCATAGATACCGTTATCGTATTTTAATGTAAGGCTGTCGGTAAGCCTCAGCGTGCCGCCTTCGGCAAAGGTTATTCTTGATGATATTTTTGTAATATCCTTTGCGGTAATTTCACCGACAGAAAATTCACCGTCAAGGGCAAGAACTCCCGATGCGTTTCCGAAATCCGATTCGTAATATACATCATCGGTTTCACATTCAAGAGGAAGGTCAATCGATAAATCCGAGCTGCCGACAGTGACGCTTGTCTCATTTTCGGCATAACCGTCCTTTTCCGCCGAGACGGTAACGTTTTCACCCTCCGGGAGTGAGTGGACTGTAAGTGTGCCGCTGCCGTCAGCGCATAGCTTTATTCCGTTTACCTTCAGGTTCGCGTACTGGGTTGAATTGATTGTCACGCTGTGGAGCGGTTTTCCGTCACCGTCGGAAATTTCAATTTTGCTTATAGCTATCGCGCCCCACATATCGCAGTGAAATTCGATCGCGTCTGTGTCCTCGCCGGTAACGACTGATTTTGTAAGCCATGTGTCAAATGCATCGCCGTTAATTGAAACATAGCGGTCAGCGATCTTCAGATACGCGTATGGATCGTTTGCATTTCTGATTGTAGAGCCGTTGTTCGTAACCGTAGGCTTTGCATAGGTAAGCGTTACCTTGCTGCCTGCGGGGATTTCGGGCATATTGAGCGTGAAAATCGAGTTATTGTTAACATTGGTACACGCGAGGTAAACATATGAGCCCTCCGCTTTAAAAGTATCATATGCAGGGAAGGTGCCGACGTTTTTATTATTTTCAAGTGTTGTTACGGCGGCATATTTGCGGTTCATATCGCCCGAGGTTGTTAATGAAATATCGTCTGTCAGCTTAACATCGGTGTAGTCTATCGGCTCGCCGGTGGTCACAATATTTGTGCCGCTGAAGGTATAGGTTGTGTTATTTGCGGCGCAGACATAAAGCTGTGAAAATGCCGATGCCGCGAGGCACACAGCGGAAACGACCGCAGTTATTTTCTTATTCATAAGCGTTGCTCCTTTTATCATTAATAGTTGTACATATCCGAAAGAAATACATTTACAATCTTATTCCCGTAATCGGTATCGGGACACCAGTGACCGCCAAGCTCCTCAACGTATCTGATCGTTCCCGCCCAGTCTGAGGACAGAACAAGATAATAGCGGTTATGCGGTGTGCCTATGGGGTCAAGTCCCGTATACGCGCACATATGGTTATAATGGGCGCGAACTCCATCCTCTGCGGTCGGAAAGGCTTCATGATCCTCTGTCGCATCACTTACCGCGTCCACCTTTTTTATTCCGGCAAGGTTATTCATATCAGGTGTAACCTTGCCGCCGAAATTTCCGTATGCTGTTTCAAGCGCCGCCTGCGCGTACATGACCTCAGGTCTTATGCCGGTTTCCTCCCCGTATTTCCAGTAGTATTGAGCAAGGTCAACAAACAGCTCCGACGCGTCGTGCGCCTCCGCCCATTTTACGGCGCTTTCCTCCGAGATATCCGCATCTCCCAGTATCGGTGTTTGGGAAACGGCTTCCGTGGGCTGCGTTTCGGGAGTGTCGGACATGGGTGTGAGCTTTAGGGTACAGGCTCCGAGAAGAGCGGTGAGCGTTATAAGCGCCGCTGAGAATAATGCTTTTTTCATAATATCAGGCTCCTTAGAATTTATCTTTCAGCCTAATATATGCTTGTACCCTCCGGCATATGCGGACAAATCCTCACAGCGCATAAAGCCGCTCATAGCGCATACGCCGCGCGCTCCTGCTCCGATACATTCGGCGGCATTGGTGTGGTCTATACCGCCGAGGGCATAGACGGGAATGCTCACGCTGCGGGATATTTCCGTAAGAAGTCCTGTTCCGTGAGGCTCAAGCCCCCTTTTGCAGTCGGTCGCAAATATATGTCCCGCCGTTATATATGATGCTCCAAGCTCCGCGGCTCTTTCTGCCTGCTCCACAGAGTGGGTTGACGAGCCGACAAGCTCAAAGTCTGAAATATCCGTCCGCTCAAGAGCGGGGAGGGGCAGATGTATTCCGGCGCATCCGAATTTCCTTGCCGCGTCCGCAAAGCTGTGCGCGATTATATCCTGTCTGCCGATCAAATTCAAAAGCTTAAAATACTCTTTCTCGGTTAAGTCCTTTTCTCGCAGAATAACAGGGATTCCCATATCGAGAATATCCCTGACGCGCCGGACAAAATCATCACCGCATAAGCGGCGGTTTGTTATACAAATCAGCCTGTCATACATATATGTAATCACTCATAACAGGCTGCATACCCATTTCCTCTATCTCCTTATAAACCTCGTCAACGGAAGCGCTGTCATTTATCTCAAACTGAGCGTCGCCCTTTGCCTCCTCGCCCTCGACGTGACCGCCGATGCCTGTGGAAACACCTGCGGATATCTTTGTTGCCGCAATTGAGATTATGTGCTTTCTGAACTCGTTGCTCTCACGGGTTGAAATCGTTATGCTTGCAAACGGCAGGAACAGACGATATGCGCATATGACCTGCAAAAGCTGCTTTTCGTGTACGTCCCTGGGGTTGATCTTATCGTTATTTATAATAGGTCTCAGTCTCGGACATGAGATCGCGATTTCAGCGTGGGGGTACTTCTGCTGGAGAAGATACGCGTGATAGCCTGTGGCAAAGCCGTCCTTTCTGAAATCGTCAAGACCGAGCAGAGCGGCAAAGCCTACTCCGCGCATTCCGCCCATTACCGCGCGCTCCTGCGCGTTGAAGCGATACGGCCATACTCTCTTGTGACCGGCAAGGTGAAGCGTTTCGTATTTGTCGCTGTTATAGGTCTCCTGGAATACCGTTACATAGTCCGCGCCGCATTCGTGAAGGTATGCGTATTCATCGGAATTCATCGGGTAAACCTCAAGACCGATAACCTTGAAATATTTGCGGGCAATTTTGCACGCCTCGCCTATGTATTTTACATCCGAGCCCTTGCGGCTTTCGCCTGTTAAGAGAAGAACCTCCTGCAGGCCTGTTTTTGAGATTGCCTCAAGCTCTCTTTCTATTTCCTCATAGCTGAGCTTTGCGCGGCGGATCTTGTTATGACAGTTAAAGCCGCAGTAGATGCAGTAGTTCTCGCAATAGTTTGCGATATAAACCGGAGTGAACATCATGACCGAGTTGCCGAAATGCTTTCTTGTCTCCCGCTGCGCGCGCTGAGCAAGCTGTTCAAGGAACGGCTCCGCTGCGGGGGAGAGCAGCGCCTGAAAATCGCGCGGTGAAAGAACGTCCTTATCGAGCGCGTTCTGCACGTCAGCCGCTGTAAACTGCGTATAGTCATATGCGTTCATAGCCTCAACAACCCTTTTGTCAAGGTCCGAAGCTATAATCTCCATATCCGGCAGATATGTCATGTGGTCAATTCTGTTTTTTGGATCAAGCTCTTTTATTTCTGTCATTTAAAGAACCCCCTTAGTCCGCTAAGAAGCCTGTGAGCGGTGACGAAGCCGAAGCGCCCTTGTCAAGAACTCTGCCCGGCCCTGCAAGATATGCCGTTCTGCCCGCTTCTATCGCCTTTTTGAACGCCTCCGCCATTGCCGGAACATCGCCCGCCGTTGCGATTGCGGTGTTTGCCATAACCGCTGCCGCGCCCATCTCCATTGCCTCGCACGCCTGTGACGGTCTGCCTATTCCGGCGTCAACTATAACAGGGAGGTCAATTTCATCTATGAGTATCTTTATAAATTCCTTTGTGCAAAGTCCCTTGTTTGTGCCAATAGGCGCGCCGAGCGGCATTATGCAGGCGGCGCCCGCGTTTGCCATATCGCGAGCGGCGTTCAGATCGGGGTACATATAGGGCATTACAACGAAGCCCTCCTTTGCGAGGGTTTCAGTAGCCTTTGCCGTTTCATAGTTATCCGGCAGCAGGTACTTTGAATCTCTTATACATTCAATCTTTATGAAGTCACCGCAGCCTACCTCGCGCGCAAGGCGTGCAATTCTTACCGCTTCCTCCGCGTTTCTCGCTCCAGATGTGTTCGGGAGAAGCGTTACTCCCTTGGGTATGTAGTCAAGAATATTTGCGACATTGCCTGTTGTCGCGCGGCGGAGCGCCAATGTGATGATCTGCGCACCCGCATTCTCGACAGCCGCCTTTATAAGGTCAAGCGAGTACTTGCCCGAGCCGAGAATAAATCTCGATGTAAATTCATGATTTCCTAATTTAAACGTATCTGCCATTTTCTATACTTCCTTTTCGTCTGAAATTTTAAAAATATATGTATTGCGGACGGCATAAATCAACCGCCGCCTACGAAGTTTACAACCTCAAGCTTATCATTTTCTTTGAGTATGGTTGAAGCGTAGTTATCCCTTTTCAGAATCTCTCCGTTCATTTCAACCGCTATATATGTCGTTTTATAGCCAAGCTCCGAAAGCATTTCGGTTATTGTTTTGCCCTCAAGCCCTTCAAGACTTTTGCCGCATACCGTAATCATGCTGTCACGTCCTTTCATTAATAATGGATAAAAAAAGAACCAAAAGAAACCGTACCCGCGGTGGTGCGCCCCTTTTGACTCATTAACTATGATAAGTATACCATAGCGAAAGCATTTTGTCAAGAAATAAATAATAAAGAGGGGCGGTTCACCCTGCGAACAGGAAACCGACCCTCTGTGCGTTTTTGTTGTATGGCATAGTTATTGACTGGTATGCCAGTTTAATATTTCATTCGCTTTGTTGGAATTTTCAGTGATTGTGCCTCCTGCCTGGGCGCCGTTCCAGTTCTGCAGTGAATAATAATTGACAGTAGGATCCATATTGGGAAGGGAAGCGGTGTCGACGCATTTTATTTCTTTTCTGAAGCTTGCAACCTTCATTTCGGGTCTTATAAATGTTTTTTTCATCTCATTATTCCTCCTCTGTGGCAGAAGCTGCTGCTTTATATGTCGAATCATCCTCTGCGCCGGTGCCTCCATCATATGTGATGCCGTCCTGCGATAAACCAAAGCCCGCATGAGCTGAAACGCTGATTGTGCTTGAATCTATATCCCTCGGAATCTTATAAATACCGTAGCCGAACACTATGCCGCCATCGCCGCTGGCAGTCGGCAGAGTTTCACCCCAGTTAATCTTCCATATACCGGTCATTTTCTCGTTCTCGCTTTGATATGTCGTCCACTTTATCGAGTCGTACGGAGCCAGAGAATCCGGAATAGGAAGGGTAGCTTCAAACAGCATATAATACATACCGTTTTCCGCTGTGACATGGGATCGTGTTCCTTCAGTGTCTGTCGGGTCTTCTGTATATGTTGCCGCGTATTTCAGGCGCGTTGCATCGGTTCCCTCACTTTCGTTTTCACCTATTACAGCGTCTGTGCCGTTGCTGTAAATCAGCTTCCAACCGGTAAAGGTATAGCCTGCCTTATCAGGAGGTACAATGGCAGCGCTGTTATCTGCCGCGGTAAAGGTAGGTGAGTTTACATTGGTTCCCACCTCATCCTTAGTGAAGTCGGTAAGCCTTGAGCCGAGACGGCTGCTGTTTGCCAGAGTGGACTCTGTCTGGCTGTCGCTGCTGTAAGCGTTGCCCAAAGCATCTGTGGTTGTGCCCTCGGGATAGTACTCCCTGAGCGCGGCTCTGTTGTATACTCTCAGATTAGCTATGTATGTAAGCGCCATTGACGGCTCCTTTGCCGGGAAGGTTACGGTATCATCGCCGCCGGTGGTTATGCTTGACGGGTTGAAGGTGATGCTTCTGTAATAGCCCGGATTGAGACTTCTTGAGCTGACTGTTGAATCCGCAATTGAAGCACCCGTTTCGTCCTTTACAATAACCTGTATGTTCGATTCGTTATGGTCAAATACGAGCTGCATATTGTACCATTTTCCGCATTCAAGTCTGTCACCGTAAATCAGCTCATAGTTGGTGTTGCCGCGCCATGAGTTGATTCCGGCGGTGCTGATTGTTATAGCGCTGCCGGGGTATAGAGAGCCTGATCTGGAGGCGTTCGTAAGCAGGGTTATGCCGCTGCCCTCCTTAGGAAGATAGAAATCGAATTCCGTATAGGTTGTAATGCCTGTTGTGCTTGTTCCGGTGTTGTTGTTTGTTGCAATATAGAAAGTGAAGTCCATAGGCACACTCTCGCCGGTATAGCTTACATAATTTAATTCCCCGCCTGTATACGGAGGGATAATTTCATATGCAGTGTCATATGACCATGTATCGGCGCTGCTTATACCCTTGGAAATTCCGTGAGCTTTGTTGCTGCTGAAGGCTACCGCGTCAACGGGCAGCGGATGCTCTGTCGGCATAGACAAGGGATTTATGTATGCCTGATCCTCGTGCGTTTTTTCTGCTTTAATATTATCAAGGTACGCGTAATGCTCAGTATCCTGTCCCTTTACGTCAGAGTAAGAATTGGTATCATACTTGTTGGATGAGATTATGAAACCATTCCAGGAGGCGTTCTCAGGGATAAAGATTGTTTGATTAAACGTTTTACCATCAGCATCCGATATATCTGTTCTTGTTATCGTAAAGACAAGCTCTCTGTCGTAGAAATCCACATCCGCTTCAACATGGAAGTAGTTGTAAGCATTTTCAGTAAGAGATATATTTGTTGCAACATATCTGCCATATGCCGGACTGTAATAAGCAAGCTTATTTGTCATATCTGTCCAGTGAATACCGTCGCTGTCACGCTTCGGACGGCCTGTCATAAATGTAAGCAGATGCTGGCTGACCGTAGCAAGATCGCTCGGATCGGAGTCAATTTCTCTGTAAGAAAGTGTATTGAACTGGTGCGGAATACTGCCTGCCTCTGCGGTCTCACTCGTCATGGTTACCGCCACCGGAGTACCTATCTTTGTGGCTGTTTCCAACGTATTGCCGTTCTCATCATAATTATCTTCGGCTATCTTATTATATATCGCAAAGTCATAGGATACATGTATCTTATCGGTACGCTGTACCATTTCATTGTCAAGAATAAGTCTTGAACCGCGGTAGCCGTTTCCGGTTTCGTCAACGCCTGTATTCGGCGTAAGCCAGCTGTAGAAGGCTTTGCCGGATATATCGGTGCCGGTGCCGGTTGTCAGTCCTATCGGATCATTTTCATTACTCGAAGTGTCTGCAATCTTTGTCCAGGACTGGCTGTCGTTATCCTCGGATTCCGGTTGTGTTCTGCCGTACTCGTCGCGTATCTTATAAGCGGTATCGTCATCTGTTTCAGTGCCATAAGCGTCAAAATCGATGTTCACCACTGTTGTATCTTCTGTATCTGCAAGGGCTGTGGCATGCTTCGGCGGCGCCGTAGCTGCTGTTGACTCAATTATTTCAATATATATTGTCTCGGAAACAGATTTGTGATAATCCGAATTGTCCGGATAACCGTTTTGATTTACAGCGGTAACGGTCACGGCGGCTGTGCCGGTGGCTTTACCTGTTACAAGAACCGTACCTAAATATTCTACCGCCTCTACATCAGCTATATCCGAACCTGATGTAACATTTATCGTCGCTGTCAGAGTGTCATAAAGCTCCGCGCTTGCGATACAAAGAGTTTCACCCACCGGAATCTTTATCGGATTTTCTGACGTATCAGCAAAGGTCGGTATAATAACCGGCTCCTGCGTTCCATCCTCAGTGATTGTGAGTGTGTAAAGGGTGGTGTTCATTGAAGCAGTTTCCGATCTGCCGATAGAGCATTCGGCATATGAAACAGCGGTTGCTTCGGTATCAAGCATAGCATATGTAACATTGTCTATATATGCTGTTTCGGTGCCGAACTGTCCGATATAAACGGTGACCTCGTGCGTTTCAAAGTTCATCCCTGCCCATACAGACAGTGTTTCGGTTGTGCTGAATCCGGTAGAATCAGTTACGGCATCTTTAATATTTTCTGTAATATCATTACCATTTACCGTTATCGTATATCCGTTTGTATAAGTACTATGCACTCTCAGCTCGAATACAGGGGATGCGCTGTTCTTGCTGGCCTTTATGGCAAAATATTGCTCATAATCTTCATATACATATGCGTTGTCGACTTTACGCGTTAATCCATTGCTGTCAAACCTCATTGCAATGTTAAAATTGGCATTTACATAATCCTGGGATGATTCGGTAAAGCTTAGATAAGATGATCTTGCGCCGTTGATGCTTCCGGTGAAAACGATGTTGTTTATTGTAGCGTCATCATTAGATGTACTCACCATTGTTGTATTACCACCCCAGCTTGTAGCATTCGCTGCCGTTGAATCCTTAACGTCCGTGGTCAGATCATAAAGCGACTTGTTAAGCTCTGCCGCGCCTTTTTTATAGATTGTCAGGTCTGACAGTGTTACCGAGCCGTTTGTATGCGCCAGACGCGAGTAAACGCCTGTAATTGTTGTCATGCTCTCGTCATAGAACATCATGTCCGTATATGAGCACAGCTCGCTGCCGTCTGTGGTCGAATATGCCGTAATGTCATAGGTTTTAAGGTTGAAGTCCATAACCGCATGGATTTTTGCCGAAACAGTGGTCGTGCTTGAAGTCATAAGCGTGTATGTATTCGTTTTCGCGTCCTGGAGCACAAGACTTTTCGAGCTCTTGTCATGAACAAGACGAATAACGGCGTGCGCGTTGTCATCAGTCGTACTGCCGCTCTCTGCGCCTGCGATACTGAAGGTGCTGTCGTTTTCTGCCGATGTCATTGACAGCGTGAACTCAATTTCAAGATAACGCTCACCGGTATAGCTTGTGTCACTAAAATAATACCATACAGGTCTGTTATTGCTGCCCGTGTTGGTCGCGGTCATGCCGTTTACGGTAAAGCTTGCGCTGCTGTCGTATTCCCATTCTGCAGCGGTGTCTTCTGACAGGCTGTAGACCGATTCGCGGTTTGTAAGCGATTCCGTCGCCGCGCCTGCGGAAACTGCCGGCAGCATGGAAACTGCCATAGCTGCAGCTGTGAAGAAACTGAGCTTTCGTTTCAGATTCATATTGATCATCCTCTCTCTTTTTTATGAATGTTCCCATTTATCACTTATTTTTTAATAAAATTCCACTTATTTTATTGTACAATAGAATACATTTTTTGTCAAGCGACAAAATGATGAAATTTTCAGTAGAAATTCTCAAATTTTTGGGTATATACTGACAGTGGAACAACGCGCTGCCGGTTAATTTGCAAAAGGTTCTTTAAAATAAATATTATTATAAAATTTCACTTGCAAAAACGCGGTCTGTATAGTATAATGTATACTGGATTTAAATTTATTAGTTAATGAGGTAAGCAATGATTATAGTATCAAATTTAAGTGTTAATTTTGACGGACAGCCCTTATTCAAGGATGTCGATTTAAAGTTTACTCCGGGCAACTGCTACGGCGTAATAGGCGCGAACGGCGCGGGAAAGTCAACCTTTCTGCGCGTGCTTTCAGGCGATCTGGAGTCGTCAACCGGCGATGTTTTTATCGACCCGAACTGCCGTATGTCGGTGCTCAAGCAGGATCACTTTGAGTTCGACGAGTATTCCGTATCCGATACGGTTATTATGGGAAATAAAAAGCTTTATGATATAATGAAGGAAAAGGACGCACTTTATATGAAGGAGGACTTCTCCGAGGAGGACGGTCTGCGCGCGGCGGAGCTTGAGACTGAGTTTGCCGAGATGGGCGGCTGGGAGGCTGAGTCGGACGCGTCAAAGCTTATTCAGGGTCTGGGTCTTGATGAGAGCATAATGTACAGTCAGATGTCTGAGCTTGGCGGCAATGAGAAGGTAAAGGTGCTCCTTGCTCAGGCGCTTTTCGGTCATCCCGATATTATCCTGCTTGACGAGCCTACAAACCATCTTGACATTGAGGCGGTCGAGTGGCTTGAGGACTTCCTTATGGATTACGAGGGCACGGTAATTGTCGTATCCCATGACCGTTATTTCTTAAATGTCGTATGTACTCACATGGTAGATATCGACTACGGCAAGATAAAGATGTATGTCGGCAACTATGAGTTCTGGTATGAGTCCTCACAGATGGTCCAGAGAATGATCAAGCAGCAGAACAAGAGGAACGAGGAAAAGATCAAGGAGCTGCAGCAGTTTATTTCAAGGTTCTCGGCGAACAAGTCAAAGTCAAAGCAGGCTACGGCGCGCCGTAAGATGCTTGACAAGCTCACAGTCGAGGAAATGCCCGCATCCTCAAGACGCTATCCGTTTGTAGGCTTTGAGATGGACAGGGAAGCGGGCAGGGACCTTCTTACGGTAACCGATCTGACAAAGACGGTAAACGGCGAAAAGGTGCTTGATAATGTGAGCTTCTCGCTCAATCACGGCGACAAGATCGCGATTATAGGTGAAAACGAAATCGCTGTAACAACGCTCTTGCAACTGCTTGCGGAGGAGCTGGAGCCGGACGAGGGTACAATAAAGTGGGGCGTAAGCACCTCGCGCAGCTATTTCCCAAAGGACAACTCAAGGTATTTTGACGGCTGCGAGCTAAATCTCTGCGACTGGCTCAGGCAGTATTCAAAGCCGGGCTTTGAAACACAGAACGAAACCTACATCCGCGGCTTCTTAGGCAGAATGCTGTTCTCAGGCGACGATGTGTTCAAGCAGGTTCAGGTTCTGTCCGGCGGAGAAAAGGTGCGCTGTATGCTTTCAAGAATGATGCTTTACGGCTCAAATGTGCTGCTTTTGGATCAGCCGACAAACCACCTTGACCTTGAATCCATAACGGCGGTAAACAACGGTCTTGTCGCGTTCAAGGGCAATGTGATATTCGCATCCCATGACCACGAGTTTATGAACACGATAGCAAACAGAATAATACGCATTAATCCTGACGGCTCAATCACCGACAGAATGTGCACCTATGACGAGTATCTGGAAAAGCTGAAGAACGGAGAGGTATAATGAGTAAGGCAGACGAGCTATTTATAAAAAACTGCCGTGAGATAATCGACCGCGGCTTTTCGGACGAGCATCTGGACGTCCGCCCGCATTGGGAGGACGGCGCGCCGGCGCACACGATAAAGCGCTTCGGAATAGTAAACCGTTATGATCTTGCGGAGGAATTTCCCATTCTGACGCTGCGCCGCACATATTTAAAGAGCGCGGTGGACGAAATACTCTGGATATGGCAGAAGAAGTCAAATAATATTCACGACCTCCACAGTCACATCTGGGACGCGTGGGCGGACGAGGACGGCTCGATCGGTAAGGCTTACGGCTATCAGCTGGGAGTAAAGCATCAGTACCCGGACGGCGAGTTTGACCAGGTAGACCGAGTTCTGCACGATTTAAAGACAAATCCCGCGTCGCGCCGAATCATGACAAATATATATGTGCATGAGGATTTAAAGGACATGAAGCTTTACCCCTGCGCCTACAGCGTGACCTTCAATGTGACCGGAAACAGGCTGAACGCGATACTCAATCAGCGCTCACAGGATATGCTTGCGGCGAACAACTGGAACGTTGTGCAGTACAGCGCGCTGCTGATTATGATAGCAAAGGTGACAGGCTTTGAGCCGGGCGAGCTTGTTCATGTAATAGCGGACGCGCATATATATGACAGGCATATACCTGTAATTGAGGAGATAATCTCCAACAAGCCCTATGACGCGCCGGTTCTGCGCGTTGCGGATAAGACGGATTTCTATGACTTTACGCGCGAGGATTTCACGCTTGAGAATTATAAATACCACGAGCTGAAAACAAAAATACCGGTTGCTATATGATTAAGTAATAAGGAAGAAGGAAACAGATATGACAATAGGATTTATCGGAGCGGGCAATATGGGCGGCGCGATAATCGGCGGTATCGTTTCAAACGGTATAGCAGAGCCGTCGGATATAATTGTTGCGGATATGAATAAGGAAAAGGTCGGTGAGCTGCGAAAGGAATACGGTATCAGGCCGGGAGCTGACAACGCGGCTGTGGCGGGAGTATCGGACATACTTTTCCTGTGCGTAAAGCCGAATGTGATTTATTCGGTAATCGAGGGAATCAAGGACAGCGTTAAGGATAACGCCATTGTTGTTTCAATCGCTGCGGGTCAACCGATAGAAAAGCTTGAAACGGCTTTTGAAAACGACAAATTAAAGCTTGTAAGGGTTATGCCCAACACTCCCGCGCTTGTGGGCGAGGGCATGGCGGCGGTCGTGCCGAACGCTAACGCGGACGCGGCTGACACGGCAAAGGTTCTTAAAATATTTAACAGCTTCGGCAGGGCGGAGCAGGTAACCGAGGGACTTATGGACGCGGTAACAGCTGTAAGCGGCTCATCTCCGGCATATGTGTTCATGTTCATTGAGGCTATGGCTGACGCGGCGGTTCAGGGCGGAATGCCCCGCGCGCAGGCATATACCTTTGCGGCCCAGTCCGTTCTCGGCTCCGCTAAAATGGCGCTTGAAACCGGAAAGCACCCGGGAGAGCTTAAAGATATGGTATGCTCACCGGCGGGAACTACGATAGACGCTGTTGCGGCGCTTGAGGAAGCGGGCATGAGAGCGGCGGTTATGAAAGCGATGAAGGCGTGCATAGATAAGTCAAAATCGCTGTAAAAAAGTTGTTGACAAATCACAAAGCTTTTGTTATAATAGCAGTAATAAAAGGGAGTAGCAGCATGGCTTAACGGCTGTGTGTACGGTGCGTCACACCCGCCCGGAGAATTATCGGGCAGTATCGTAATGAAATTGCAAGACTTTTATTGTACATAATATATGTGCAGTAAGGGTCTTTTCTTTTTGCACATGATAACTTTTAATTTACAGAAGAAGGGAAAGAAAAACTATGGTATTAACAGTCATTCTGCTTTTAATCGGCTTCGTTCTGCTTGTCAAAGGCTCGGACGTGTTCGTTGACGGCTCGTCGTCGGTGGCAAAGCTGCTCGGTGTTCCGGCGGTTATTGTCGGACTTACAATCGTTTCAATGGGTACAAGCGCCCCCGAGGCTGCGGTAAGCATTACGGCGGGCTTTCACGGCAGCAACGAGATCGCTATTTCAAATCTTGTCGGCTCAAACTCGTTCAATATGCTTGTTGTCGCGGGTCTCAGCGCGGCGATAACGCCGTTTATGGTGGACAAGGTTGTGCTTAAGCGTGACTTCCCGGTGTGTCTTGGCATAATGCTCGTTTCAATCATTATGTGCATAGACGGTGTGGTGTCAAGGCTTGACGGCATAATCATGCTTATTATATTTGTATGCTATATCGGTTTCCTTGTATACAGCGCAGTTAAAAACCGCGAAACGACGGAGGAGGATGAAAAGCCTATGTCTCCGCTTAAAAGCGTATTATTTATAATTATCGGTCTTGCCGCTGTTATTATCGGCGGTCAGCTCGTTGTAAACAGCGCCCAGAAAATAGCGCTGACCTTTGGAATGTCCGAAACCCTCGTCGGCGTGACGATCGTTGCGATCGGTACATCGCTTCCTGAGCTTGTAACCTCTGTTATCGCGGCGCGCAAGGGAGAGAGCGGCATTGCTATAGGCAATGTTGTAGGCTCGTCGATATTTAATCTTGCGTTCGTTATGGGTCTGTCCTCGGCGGCGAACCCTATAGGCGTTGTGCCGGAGGCATTGATTGACGCGTTTGTGATGCTCGGAGTTAACGCTCTCGGCTTCTTCTACTGCATAACCGGCAGAAAATTTGCGCGCTGGGAAGGTATTTCGCTGTTCTGTATTTATATCGTGTATACGGTATATCTGATTTTAAGATAAATTCAAATATAACCCAAGCGCAGCTGTCCCCCGCCTCTTAGGCGGCGGGTTCCATTCAGCATTTCAGCGGGGGAATTAATCCCCCGCTGAAACCCTGAGGAGCTAACGCTCCCTGCGCAGGTTGCAATCTGTCGCAAGCTCTGCTCCTTGCAAGCAAAGCAGGAGCGTTGCTCCGATTTAAAAAACAAAATGGGTGTCAATGCTATATGCGGCATTGTGACACCCATTTTAAATTACGGATCAAGATGATGCATATCGCGCGGGAAGAGCGATGCCTGTCGAATGTTATCAAGCCCCAGAAGCTTCATAACAAGTCTTTCAAGACCGATACCCAGACCGCCGTGCGGAGGCATTCCGTACTTGTGGATCGAAAGATAGCTTTCAAGCTCCTCAGGAGCAATGTTGTAGCGCGCAAGCTTTGCCACCTGCTCGTCATAATCGTGTATTCTCTGACCGCCGGTTGTTATTTCAAGACCGCGGAAAAGAAGGTCAAAGCTTTCGGCAAGCTTCGGGTCGTCTTGGCTGTCCATAGCGTAGAACGGACGCTTCAGTCCCGGGAACTTTGTTACAAATATAAATTCGCTGTCGTGCTTTTCCTTTGCGTATTCGCAGAGCTTTACTTCATCTGTGGGGTCAAGGTCGAACTGATTCCTTGATTTCCCTAAAATGTCAAGCGCCTCAAAGAAGGTTACCGCCGGAATATCCTTAATTTGCGGAAGCCTTGCGCCGAGCATCTCAAGCTCCGTCTGATAGTTTTCTTCAAGGTGTTTAACGACATGGCGGAGCATTGCCGTTTCCATCTGCATGACGTCGGTCATATCCTTAATGAAGCCCATTTCAAAGTCAAGACCGATATATTCGTTTAAGTGTCTTGCGCTGTTGTGCTTTTCCGCTCTGTATACCGGAGCAATCTCAAACACTCTGTCAAAGAACGCAACACAGGTCTGCTTGTAGAACTGCGGACTCTGAGCAAGAACCGCATCCTCGCCGAAATATTTCAGCTTGAATATATTTGCGCCGCCCTCTGCTGAAGCAGCGCAGATTTTAGGTGAATGAATTTCTGTGAAGTTCTGTGAGAGCATGAAATCTCTGAACCCTGAAACAACACCCTCCGCAATCTTGAACACCGCTCTTTCATGGGGGTGGCGGAGAGCAACAGAACGGTTTGAAAGATTTGTGTCAAGCGTGCAGCCGAGAACTCTGTCTGAAACGTGGAGCGGATATTCCGCCGCCGGTCTTGACAATACCTTAAAATCCTTTAATGTTATTTCGTATCCATAATTTGCGCGCTTTTCTTCCTTAACGCTTCCTGTAAGCTCAATATATGCGCCCTCGCAAAGCTCTTTGAGCTCAGCTTTGCACAGCTCCGGCTCGTAAATCGTCTGGAGCAAATATCTGCCTGTCCTTACAATTACAAATGCAAACGCTGACATTTTGCGCAGCTTGTGAACACAGGCGCAGAATGTAATATCGCTGCCTACAGCTTTTTTTAAGTCCTCAAGCGTCAGCTCGCTTACGAGTGACTGTCCGTCTATCTGCTGCATAATTTTGTTTCCTTTCTGAGAATGATTACTTTAGCTTTTCCGTAAGTGTTTTCTTTATCAGACCCGGGTTCGCGCTCTTGCCGCATGCCTTTATTGCCTGACCCATGATGAAGCCGAAAAGCTTTGCGTTTCCTGCCTTATATTTTTCGACCGCGTCCGCGTTTGCCGAGAGCACCTCATCAATGACCGCGTCAAGTCCCGATGCATCATTATCCATGATAAAGCCCTTATCCTTTGCAATCTGCTCAGGATTACCGCCCTCGTTAAAGAGAATTGTGATTATATCCTTTGCCGAGCCCTTTGAAACGGTGCCTGACGCCGCCATCCGGGCAACCTTTGCCACATCGGCGGGGGAAAACTTAACCTCTGTTATGTCCGCGCCGGTTTCGTTGATCTGGTGGCTTATCTCACCAAGCATAAGGTTTGAAATGAGCTTGTATTCCGGTGTGATCTTAACCGCCTCATCATAGAAGTCCGAAAACTCCTTCTGCGCGATTATAAGCCTTGAGTCCTCCTCGGGCAGCTTATACTGCTCTGTATAGCGCTCAAATCTCTGGTTGGGAAGCTCCGGCATCTCATCCCGTATCGCGTCAATTTCCTCGTCAGTAAAGAGAACGGGGGGTATATCCGGCTCCGGGAAGTAGCGATAGTCGTGCGCCTCCTCCTTTGAACGCATTGCCTTTGTGTCGTCATGGTTCTCGTTGTAGCGACGGGTTTCCTGCAATACCTTGCCGCCCTTGTCGAGAATTTCGGACTGTCTCTGGATTTCATATTCAATCGCGCGTCCTATTGACTTAACCGAGTTAAGGTTCTTGATCTCCGCGCGGGTTCCGAATTCCTCCGAGCCGTAGGGCATGATTGAGATATTGACGTCAACTCTCAGCGAGCCCTGCTCCATCTTGGCGTCGCAAACACCGGCATACTTCAGACGCTGACCTATCTGAACAACAAAGTCCTGAACCTCCTCAACGGTTCTGAAATCCGGCTCCGTAACTATCTCGATAAGCGGAACGCCGCAGCGGTTGTAGTCCGCCATTGAGATGCCCTCGTAATCGTCATGCACGAGCTTTCCGGCATCCTCCTCAATGTGTATTCTGTTTATTCTTATTCTCTTTCCGCCGACAACGTCAATATATCCGTCCGTGCATATCGGTGATTCAAACTGTGTGATCTGATATGCCTTAGGAAGGTCGGGGTAGAAGTAGTTCTTTCTGTCAAACGCGCTGTAGTTGTTTACAGTGCAGTTTGTCGCAAAGCCTGCCTTTGCCGCAAGCCTTACCGCGCCCTTATTAAGAAGCGGGAGTGTGCCCGGCATACCCGAGCAGCGCGGGCATACTCTCGTGTTTGCGCCGCCGCCGAATTCGTTCTGACAGGTGCAGAAAACCTTTGAATTTGTGAGCAGCTCACAGTGAATTTCAAGTCCCATGACCGGCTGGTATCTCATTACTGCGCACACTCCTTTCTTTCAAAATCCTTTTCAAAACGGTCACAGACCGCTATAATTGTCTTTTCGTCAAATGCCTTACCCGTAAGGCTCATGCCTATCGGCATACCGTCAGCAGCATAGCCGCAGGTGGTTGATATTGCGGGAAGTCCGGCGATATTTACCGTAACGGTGCAAATATCGGCAAGATACATCTTAACAGGGTCATTCTCCTGCTGTCCGATTTTATATGCCGTTGTAGGCGCTGTCGGTGTGAGAATCACGTCGCACTTGTCAAATATTGCGGCATATTCCTTTCTTATCTGCGTTCTTATGCGGCGCGCGTTATTGTAGTACGCGTCATAGTAGCCTGAGCAGAGCGCGTAGTTGCCCAGCATTATTCTTCTCTTGACCTCGTCGCCGAAGCCCTCGCGTCTTGAATTTTTAATGAGGTCGTTGTAGTCCTCGCCCAGACCCGAGCGGTAGCCGTACTTTATTCCGTCAAAGCGTGAAAGGTTTGCCGCAGCCTCCGCAGAGGAAATGAGATAGTATGCAGATACTGCATATTCAAGTGAGGGCAGTGAACATTCGACAATTTCACAGCCGAGCGATTTATAGAAATCAGCCGCCTTTAACACCGCAGCCTTAACCTCCTCCGATGAACCGTCAAGAAATTCCTTGGGAACACCGATTTTAAGTTTTGATATATCCGAGCCGACAAGCTCCGTATAGCTGCCCTGTGACTTAGCCGATGATGTAGCGTCGTTTTCGTCATAGCCATAGATTGAATTAAGCACATAGCCTGTGTCAAACGCGCTGTTTGCGACGACTCCTATCTGGTCAAGTGATGAAGCGAACGCGATAAGTCCCCAGCGCGATACCGCGCCGTAGGTCGGCTTTAAGCCTGTAACACCGCAGAAGGCGGAGGGCTGTCTTACCGAGCCGCCCGTATCCGAGCCGAGAGCCGCGGCGCAGAGTCCTGCCGCAACCGAGGCTGCCGCGCCGCCGGACGAGCCGCCGGTTACACAGTCTGTGTTATACGGATTTTTTGGGCCGCCGAAGTATGAGGTCTGTGACGAGCCGCCCATTGCAAATTCGTCCATGTTTGTTTTGCCGAGCATTACGAAATTCTCAGCCCTGAGCTTTTCAACAGCTGTCGCGTCATAAACCGGAACAAAGTCCTCAAGCATACGCGACGCGCAGGTAGTTCTTACGCCGTTGGTACAGATATTATCCTTAACTGAAAGAGGAATACCCGTGAGCGGCTTTGAATTGCCGGCATCTATAACCGCCTGAGCCGCCCTTGCCTGCTCCAATGCCAGCTCCTCACAAACCGTAATGTAGCTGTTTATCACATTGTCGCGCGCTTTTATTCTATCTAAATAATCCTGCGCCAGCTCAACCGCGCCGATTTCCTTACTGTCTAATTTGTTTCTTAATTCCGATAAGTTCATATCCCGTACCTCCGATCATACAACCTTAGGAACAACAAAGCTGTCATTCTTAACGTTCTTTGCATTTTCAAGTATCTTTTCATTAGGATATGAATCCTTATAATTATCCTTACGCAGATCCTCATAATCAACGCTGTCAAGCGTATATGGCTTTGCGGCAGGATCAAAATCACACACCTTATCCATAAGCGCAATAATATCCGTCATGTCCTTAGTCATTCTTGAAAGCTCCTCAGGAGTAAATTCCAGCTTTGAAAGCTCCGCAAGATGCGCTGTAAGTTTTTCATCAAACATAACAATTCTCCGTTTCTATATAGCGTCAAAAAGCTCCGGCTCCGGCTAAGTTAGTCTGCATAAACTAACTTAGCCGCAGCTAAAACTTAGCAATAAACAAAAAAGGCAATGCACGATCAATCACACAGGAAAATATCCTGATGATAAGATCGTACAACGCCCTTGCTGTACAATACACTTATAATAACATAAAATCACAAATATTGCAATAGCTAACTTGCATAAAAACACATATTTTTTATAGAGAAATTAGCCTAAATTAACAAATGACATACATTATTAATTGTCATGAGCCATGTAGTAGCTGTTTCCGAGATCGTCTGTCTGGATAAGCTCTCCCGCGCTGTTATATACATATCTCACTGAGTGAACGGACGTATCAGAACCGGATTTGGTGGTTGTGTTCTCAATTTTGACGGTTCTCGGGTCATCGCGCTCCGTTCCTATTATGCTTACCGTCACGGTGTAGCCGCTTGTAACAGCTGAAATTTTTATCGGATAATTCATGCTGTTTACAAATTTGAAGTCAACGCCGGTATCAGCGACTGTCGCATCCTGACCGATAGGACAATAATCAACGGGGAACATGTGGTTTGTTCTTGAGACAATGGACAAATCCGAATAAAGCACGGCGTTATACAAGGTTGATGAAACCTGACAGGTTCCGCCGCCTATTCCGTCAACGGTGTCGCCGTTCACATATTCCTTTGCGGTATAGAAACCGTTTGCAGCCGAACGCGGTCCTACAGTATTGTTAAATGAGAATACATCTCCGGGCATAAGCACGGTTTCGTTAATTTTGGATGCCGCATTGGCAATATTCGCGCATCGGTTTGCCGATGAGGTCCCATAGCTTGTCGAATAGCTGCCGATCACTGCATTAAAGAGCTTTGCACCAAGCTGCTCTGCTGTAATCTCCGGCGCGGTCGTGTAGTACGGAATATAAATAACATCGCCGTTTTCGACAAGCCCGGAAATAAGCGATTCTGTTTCGGAAAGGTCTAAGTATCTGCCGTATACCTCGTTCTCAATAACAATTGTGCCGTTTTCCTTTTTGTAATATGCATCCGCCGGATCACAGTAAACAAAATTATTTACGTCATTAGCTGTAATCGGATCCGGATGCCCTTCCTTAAGAACGATGGGTATGGTATATTGGTCGTTTTTCAGCCCGCCTAAAATCTCGCTGTATGCTGCATCGGTATTATTGTCAAAGCCGGAATGACCGGGGGTACAGACAACAACCCCATCTCCGATTTCCAGACTGTGCCGGGTCAGCTCGCCGTATATGCTGTTGCCGAATTCCGTTATCTTTTCTCTCAGGAGCGCCTCGTTTACGTCAGCGTCAGGTATAATTGTATGCCTTTTGAAGAGCAGAAGGGTATTTTCAAAGCCGTCATAGAACATATCACCGCTCTTGCCGTACCGCATGGCCTTTGCGACCGTATCCTCGATTTTTGGTGTAAGCCCTGCGTCAGCGCAGTTGAGGGAAACGGAGTACGAATTGCAGGTAAGTGTTATTGCCCTGTTACTCATAAGGTCCGACTGACGGAGCCTTGCAAGCGCCTCATCTGAGGTCAGATTGCCGACATCAATATCCTCTATATACACATTGTTTCCTATTCTGTCGGAGGATACCGTGAGGCAGCCGTATGTATAAAGACCCGCGCAGCACAATACAATTATTATAAAAATAATTAATATGAGCTTTGGCAGTATGTGTTTTCTGCGCGTTTTTTTTGCGGTGGTTTTTTTTATCTTTTGTCCGGAAGATTTTTTTTCCGGCTTAGTTTTGTTATCAGTCTTTTTCATGGGAATATCCTCCCGGGTATTCTCGCTGTTCTGCGCGGCGTTCAGAAATTCATTCAGCGCCGCCTTGCGGAATTCATCGCGTTTTACGGCGCGTTTCTGCTCACTCGTTGTGCTGTTATCTCCATCAGCGCTTTTTTCTGTCAATTCTTCGGATGCTTTTTTTATTTTTTTCTCAGGTGAAATGGTTGCTGCTTTTTTGCCCTTTTTGCGTCTTCGCAAAAAACCCATAATCATCATCCTCTCAGTCCGGTCAGACAATAAATTTTAAGAAAAAAATCTGTTAAATTCATTTATATATTCAGTATATTCCTTCAGAAATGCATAAACATGCTTGTTTTTTGCAAGCAGAATGAAAGCCTTTTTTACCGAGCTTACAAATGCCTTATCATATTCATCCATATATAAGGTCTTTGCCAGCGGACATACGCTTTTTGCGCGGGGATCGGTAATTATCTCAATTTTTCCCTCATCATTAAGTATAGGAGTAAGAGGGAAGATCCTGCACGCAAGCGGGCGGACATAACGGTCGCATTTGCTCTCGCAGAAGATTATCGGCGTATGTCTTTCCTTTCCGCCGTCTTTGTATATCAGATCCGACATTTCAATTCTGAAGCCATCCGGCTTTAAAAGCTTATATACAGCCGCTTCTCCGGGAAAAAGAAACATCCCCGAATCATCTCCCTCACAGCATGCCTTGCTGCAAAGCTTTCCGCAGTCCACGGGGAGCGGCGTATGGCTGTCAAACATTTTATACAGCTGCAGATATACATATGCACTGTTCATAGTGTACCTCTTTCAGTAATATATATATAAAAATTCTATTATAGTATATCACATAAAGGCGGATAATACAAGAGTTTTTTGGAATTTGTTCTATACACAGTATAAAACGCTCTGCCGGAATCGGCAGAGCGCATATCTTAAAGTCCAATAACGGTAAGCAGAAGATTGTGATTGTACATAAAATTACAGATTACCGTATCGTTAAATATATCGGTTCCTATAATCGCTGCAATCGCGAATGCGGCATAGAGGAATACGGCGGCAATAAGCAGCTGAGCAACCCCTCCGGCAGCGCGGTTTGTTTCTTTGATTACGGGTAATGCTGTCACAAATTTCAGTATCATATATATTATCCAGAGCAAAAGCCGGATAATGATAAACAGAAAGATACCGGAGGCGATTTCAACCACACTGTCGGTTACAGTATCTGTAATTGATGAAACAGCGCTTTCGGTTGATTCGGCAATCTGTTCTGCTGCCGCCCGGGTATATTTTTCCGGCAGAGTGTATGTTGTGTCAAGAGCCGCCTGAGCGTCAGTGACATTTCCCGCGGCAGAGGCAAGCATATCCTCGGAACGGGTCGAAACCACATTGTATACATAGCTGTGCAGCCCTTGCGCAAGAATGGATTTTTTGAAAGAATCCACTGCGTAGGGCCTTAGAATACATGTAAGCACGATTGCAATAACCAATGCCGAGAGCCCCCAGACGGTTTTAAGAAGTCCGCGTTTAAGCCCTATGAGGAAGGATGCAGCCAATATGACACATAACGCTGTATCAAGTATTATCTTTAGTTCCATTTTGTCATTCTCCCATAGTTATAATTTCACAAATTCAAGACTGTTGTTGTAAATAATTACATACGCCTTTTTGTTAAGAAGCATAAGCCTCTGTATTGCCATTGAGGCGGTGTAATGAGAAGGCTTTTCATCTGAATATTTTCCGCAGATTATTTCCCTGCTGTTGTTGTAGAGAATTGTCGAGCCGTAAACATCTATACAATCCGGCTTTGAATTGATCACCGCATCATATTCAAGCTCCCCTTTTTTATTGTAGAGATTAATGACAGGAGTATTGTTCTGTGTATAGGTAATCAGTCTGTTTCCGTCGGAATCAAGCGCGGAGCGGGTAAGCCGAACATCATCAAAACGCATATCATAATTTATACCGTTATAGCCTGTTAATGAGGCTATACAGTTATCGCCTGTCGGAAAAATAAGCTTCCCGTTGTTGCGCAAATCAAAGATTAATGTGTTTTCAAGCTCATAGCCGGAAATCGGTTCCGGTGATTTTACGTCAAACAGCATAACATATGAGGTAACATTACTTGCGGCGCTGACAAGCGACACTGCAATAAGACGAGTTTTCAGCATAGATGCCGCTGTAATGTAATTTGTACCTGACGCCCATGAAAAAATTTTCTCGCCGTTCTTGTTATAGACAACCACAGCGCCCTTATAAGCGGTTTTGCTTGTTATGAGAACAACATCTCCGCGTTCGGATATATCACATGAAATGATGTCGTCTTCAGTGTCAAGACTATAACACAGCTTTCCGTCCTCAAAGACACAAAGCTGTGTACTGCCGCTTGAAGCTGCGGCGGTGTATTTTCCGGCTGAGCTGACTACCGGATTTGTAACCGGCATATCCGCTTCCCAGATTGTTTGACCGTCCTCGTTTATACAGCATATATAATTGGATTTTGCGCAGACAACCCCGTCCTTAGAAAGTGAAAAATCGGAACTGTCTGCTTCCTCAAAAGGGAGTATTACGGTGCCTCCGTTAATTTTCCGATACTCTGATGACGCGCTCTCATGAACGTTATTCGAAGCAACAAGGGTATTTTCCGGTAATCCGTCGTCCACACTGGCGGTTTCTGCAAAGCCTCCGTCAACGGTTGTTCCGAAGCTCTGTATAAGGGCTTCGTCATTGGCAAGTGTTACAAAGCTGCCGGTCTGCTCTCCGATGACAGGCGCCTCTGTTCCGATGTTGTCAAGATCGATGCCGAACAGGTCAAGAAGCACTGTCATGTTATATTCAAAATTGCGTTTGTATGCTCCTATAATTCCGGTATCGGTCATGTAGAATCTGAAGCTGCAAAACAGCACAGCGCATACGATAAGTGTAATCCAGAGGGGCTTGAGCATATACCATAGGCTGTAGTCATATTCCTGCTCATTGCTTTGCGGCTTCTCCGGCTCAGACTTACGGATATACTCGCGCGGCTGCAGTTCCTGTTTCGGCTGCGGCTGCGGCTCCTCCTGATACGGTTCGGACGGCTGCGGCTGCTGCGCTGCCGTAATCGGCTTTCCGTCAAGCCCGAGGTTGCCTAAAACCTCCTCAACAACAGGCGCAAAAGCTTCGGGTTCAGGTTCTTTATTCGTTATTTTCTGTATCTCCTGCGGCTGGATACGGCGGGTCCGGCTCATTTCGGCGCCGTGTGTATCCTCCTGTGAAGTCTGATTCCTGAGCTTGACGGTAACCGTATCGCCTGAAGCGGCCGGTGTTTCCTCCACCGGTTCCGGCTTTTTGCCGATAATACGGGTGCTGCCCATATCATCTTCTCCGGCAGACTTGGTATCACCGTCGTAATATTTGATGAGCTCGTTTAATATTTTATCGTGATCTTCGGCCATTAATAAAATACCTCCTTGAGACATAAGCCTTTTGCCGGAGCGGTAATTCCGGCTCTGTCCCGGCAGTGTGAAGCTATTATTTTGGGCATGTCGGAAGGCTTTATTCTTCCTCCTCCCGCATAGACGAGAGTGCCCGTTATTATTCTAACCATATTATAAAGAAATCCGTTTCCGGTAATATCAATTGTTATAATATTACCGTGTTTTTCAACCTCCAGCGCATGGATTGTGCGGACCGTGGTTTTCACGGTAAATCCGCTCGCGGCAAAGCCGATAAAATCGTGAGTGCCGATAAATGCCCGCGCCCCCTCCTTCATAGCGTCAATATCAAGCGGATGCCTGTAATGCCATGAATAGCGGGCTGAAAAAACATCGGGAAATTCTCCGTTATCAATCGTGTAGCGATAGGTTTTCCCTTTTGCAGAGCGGTTTGCGGTGAAATCCTCGGGGACCGCTTGCGCGCCTGTGCAGATTATATCCTCCGGCAGATTTGCGTTAAGCGCGTAAGGAAATCTGTCGGGGGGGATAGATGAGGCTGTTTTAAAGCTGCACACATAGCCTGACGCATGCACTCCGGCATCGGTTCTGCCGCAGCCGCAGGGAATAATATCCTCGCGCGTAACTGCCCGCAATGCCTCACGGAGCGTCTGTTGAACCGTGACCGCATTGGACTGTATCTGCCAGCCGTGATAGTTTGTGCCGTCAAATTGTAAAAACAGCTTTATATTCATAGCTTTCTTAAAACCTCACACTACACCATTATATTTTATTATTGTATCATAACCGGCGGCAAAATTCAATGCAAAAATCCAATAATTCCGAAAAAAATACAAAATATTATTGTAATAAATGCAATACACGCGTCCGTTTTGCCAAAATGCGTCTTTTTTCTCGGGTTTCTTGTGCCCTTTCCGTAGCAGCGCGCGTCCATTGCGAGAGCAAGCTCATCGGCATGCCTGAATACGCTTATAAAAAGCGGGATTGTGACAGGGATAATTGCCCTTGCCTTTGAGATTAGTCCTCCGCCGGAAAAGTCCGCTCCGCGCGCTTTCTGCGCCTTCATAATGCGCTCAGCTTCATCCCCAAATAATGGGATAAAGCGGAGAGTTACGGAGATGATCATCGCAATATCATCAACCGGGACCTTCAGAGCTTTAAGCGGCTTCATAAGCCGCGCAAGTCCGTCTGTAAGCGCCACAGGCGGCGTGGTGAGCGTCAGAAGCGATGTGCCTGCGACAAAGAATATAAAGCGCAGCGTAACGATAATTGAATTGTGTATGCCGCTTGCCGTTATTTTAAATATATGCCATTGCCACAGAGGATTACCACTGCCTGTAAAAAGAGCCATAACAAACGTGAAGATCATAAAGAGACGCAGCGGCTTAAGCCCTTTAAGCATATAGCCGGCAGGTATTTTTGAAACGAGAACGGCAGCCGCGGTAAATACGAATACAAGCCCCATACCCGCATAGCTGTTTATTGTAAAGACAACAACGGAATAGGCAACCGCAGCCAGTATTTTTGTTCTTGCATCGGCATGATGCAGCGGCGATTTCGTATCTATATAACGTCCTATCGTAATATCACGAAGCATCCCGAACACCTCCGTTAGCAAGGATTATGATCGCATCGTGAGCCTCCTGCACTGTAAGCACTCTGCCGATGTCTGTCCCCGCGCTTCTGAGCGCTGCTGAAAGCTTTGCCATTTCGGGAATGTCAAGTCCGCAGTCTGTGAGCAGCCGTTCATTTGTAAAGATTTCATGCGGTGTTCCGTGCGCTGCGGCGCTGCCGTTATTGAGAACTATTATATCATCCGCGTATTGCGCCGCGTCCTCCATAGAGTGAGTGACAAAAACGATTGTCATGTCATGACGGTTTTCCTTCAGGTTATTGAGAATGGAAAATATATGCCGTCTGCCGGACGGATCAAGTCCTGCCGCCGGCTCGTCAAGAATCAGAACAGACGGTCTCATCGCGAGAATGCCCGCAAGCGCCGCAAGCCGCTTCTGACCGCCGGAAAGCCCGTATGGCGTCATATTGAGCAGCTTTTCTTTAAGTCCTGTAAGCTTTGCCGCCTCTCTGACGCGCATATCAAGCTCATTGCCGGACAGACCAAGATTTTTAGGGCCGTAGGCTATGTCATCGTATACCGTTTCCGCAAAAAGCTGATATTCCGGGTACTGGAACACCGTGCCGATTTCTCTGCCGCATTCCTTAACAGGTCTGCCGCCAAGCGTAACGGAGCCGCTGTCCGGCTCGGTTATGCCCGCGATAATTTCCGTAAGTGTGGATTTTCCGCTTCCTGTGCGGCCTATCACCGCCGTAATTCCGGGACAGATTCCTTCTGTAATATGGGAGAGAGCATTTGTTTTTCCCGCGAGTGAGGAATATGAATAGGAAATATCCTTCAGCTCTATAATGCAGCTCTGCTCTGTTTTGCCGCTTTGCTTTGCCGGAGTATTCGTGTCTGTGATTTTTCCGCTGATTAATCCTGCAAGCTGCTTTGCGCAGCTCGCTGTATCCGTCGATACAGCGGGTAGGGGCAGACCGCTCTCTTTCAGCATAAGGCAGAGCTGAGAGCTTTGCGGCATATCAAGTCCCGAACGGAAAATAAGCTCATAATCCGAGAAAATGTCCTCAGGTGTACCGTCCGCTGTAATCTGCCCGTTATCCAGTATAATAATGCGGTCCGCGGCGGAGGCTTCCTCCATATAATGCGTTATCCAGACAATGCTTATTCCAAGCTCTTTTTTTAAATTCATAACGCAGTCAAGTATCCGCTTTCTTGCGAGAGGGTCAAGCATTGAGGAGCCCTCGTCAAACACCATATATTCCGGCTGCATCGCAAGGATTCCGGCAATTGCGGTAAGCTGCTTCTGACCGCCGGATAAGGCGCTTATTGAACTTTGGCGAAGGTGTGAAATCCCCGCGGCATCAAGCGCAAATTCAACGCGGCGCAGAATTTCATCCTCCGGCAGACCTAAGTTTTCCGGCGCAAAGGCTGTGTCGTCCTCAACGATTGACGCGACAGCCTGCGACTCAGGGTTCTGAAATACCATTCCGACGCGCTCACGCACGTCAAAAGTTTTTTTCTCATCCTTTGTATTGATTCCGTCCACAAAAACATCACCGTCCTTAGGTATCAGGATGGCGTTTAGATGCTTTGCGAGAGTGGATTTTCCGGAGCCGTTTCTTCCGAGAACTGCCGTAAATGAGCCCTTCTCTATATTCAGATTTATTCCGTTAAGAACATTTGCGCCGTTAAAGGAACAGCGCAGATTATTTATTTCTATCATAATTAATATCACCTTTAAATTTAGGGAAACAAGTCCTGATAAATTATAGCATAAAAAAGCTCCGATTGCAATAATAATACAATCGGAGCGTCATAATTTTGTGAAAAAAGCTTGAAATTTGTGTAATGGGGTAGTATAATATAGTTTGTTTTGAGATACGGTATCCGTAAGCTCTGAAAAAGCCGTACCGCGCCGATGGGAGGCTTAGAAAAAATTTTACCGGCGCAGTACAAGCTTTGTGAGCAGTCCGCCCGCGAACATAATTACAGAAACTGCGAGCGTTGCGGACGCCGCGACAGGAGCCGAGGCTCCAAGGGATATTAATAATAAAATTACAGCTATTATAAAGTAAGTATATGGTTCCATGTTTATAAGTTCCTTTCTGTATGAAATATGTTCGCACAACGAACACTTGTTCCGAACATCTGTTCGTATTATAACATAAGCTTTTGAAAAATGCAAGTCCTTTTTTGAGAATTGTACCATAAAAAGAACAAAATTCCGCAAAAAGTATAGACGGGACCGGGAGGAGTAAGAAAATGACTATTTTATATGAGGTTCACAATGGTTTATATGTAAATATGACAAACAGATGCCCCTGCGCCTGTTCGTTCTGCCTAAGGCAGGATAAGGGCAGCGGGAGCCTTTACGGAAACCTCTGGCTTGAGAGGGAGCCGTCCGTTGACGAGGTGACAGCGGAGCTTAAAAAGCGAGACCTTTCAAGGTATGACGAGATAGTATTCTGTGGCTTCGGAGAGCCGTCGGAGAGATTATACGATATTTTTGAGGTATGCGATTTCTTAAGAACAATAACAAAGCTGCCGATAAGAATAAACACAAACGGAATGGCAAATCTCATATGGGGCAAAAATACGGCGCCGGACTTTGAGGGTAGAATAGACGTTGTTTCAATAAGCCTTAATACGCCGAATAAAGAACGCTATTATGAAATAACAAAATGTAAATTCGGTATAGATTCCTTTGACGCAATGCTGGAATTTGCGGGCGGGGTAAAGAAATACGTCAAAAAGGTTGTGCTTTCAACCGTTGCTACAACCATAACAGAGGAGGAGGAGCGGCAGTGCGCGGATATTTGCGATAGGCTCGGCGTAACGTACAGAATAAGACCGTTTGAGAGCTTTGAGGGGGATGAAAAATGAACAGAATAACGCAGACGGCGGTGGCAATGTATGAGTATATGAAGGGCGACATAAAGAGAATAAACCATTTTACAAAGGTACATGACTATGCCGCGGTAATCGGTGAGGCAGAGGGACTCGGCGTGCGGGAGCAGGAAATCCTTGAGGTGACGGCATATACTCACGATATAGGAATTAAGCTGAGCGAGGAAAAGTACGGCAGCTCAAGCGGTTATTACCAGCAGATAGAGGGACCGGACGAGGCGGAAAAGCTTCTCAGACCGATAGGCTTTGATAACGAATTTATTGCAAGGGTAAAGTATCTTATTTCGCGCCATCATAAGTATAATAATATCGACGGCATGGACTGTCAGATACTTATTGAGGCTGATTTTATAGTAAACTGCGATGAGGACAACGTAAAGCGAGACACGATAAATGATGTCTACAGCAAGATATTCAGAACGGAAACAGGCAAGAAAATCATGCGCTGCCTGTTTGACGCAAGGGAGGTATAACAGTGTGGATAGCATTGGCGGCAGCGTATGGACTGCTTAAGGGCATACGGGACGTAATGAAAAAGGCTGCTCTGCAAAAGAGCAGCATAATAGAGGTATTGTTCTTTTACACGCTTCTTAGCTTTGTTTTCGTACTGCCGTGGACGAAAGAGGCTTTTGCGATGTTTGACGGCGGCGCGCATTATCTGGCGCTGATAGCGGTAAAGTCGCTTATAATATATATCGCGTGGATATGCTCTTTCAGAGCCATTGAAAAGATACCTATAGGCTTCTTCGGGCTTATGGATATGTCAAGGGTAATAATAACCTCGGTAATGAGTGTGACGCTGCTCGGTGAGGCAATGAGCCTTGACAAGGCGGTCGGAATGGTGCTTGTGCTTGACGGTCTTGTAATGCTGAACGTTGCAAAGAACAATCCCTCAGGCGGCGGAGAGGGCGTAAAAGCAAGATACATAATACTTGTTCTCATATCCTGCTGCATGAATTCATGCTCGGAAATACTGGATAAATGGTTCATGCGGCCGGAAACAGGAATAACCACGGGACAGCTCCAGTTCTGGTATCTGTTCTTCATGGTTGTGTTCTATCTCATACATATATTGGTAAAGAAAATACATATTGATTTCAGAAATATATACAAAAACTACTGGATCATAATTCTTGCAATTCTGTTTGTTGTGGGCGATAAGTGTCTGTTCATCGCAAATCAGACCGGCTCAGTGATACCGCTTACCCTTCTCAAGCAGTGCGCGGTAATAATCACAATCCTCGGCGGCAAGGTCATATTTAAGGAAAAGAATACCTTGTTCAAGCTGCTCTGCGCGGTTGTCGTCATATGCGGTATTGTGGTTGGGGTAAGATAAATTATTGTTTAGCTGCCAACCCCCCTTCCGAAAATCGCTTTGCGATTTTCT
>JBJEIW010000114.1:0-12269 GCA_051877435.1 Candidatus Ornithomonoglobus sp. | reverse complement strand
AAACGCTTTGTCCATGTCGCTGGGAACTACCGTAAACAGCTGGGTATTCCTTTCCGGAATCAACGTTATGACCGACAAGGAGCAGGAGACGATTGTCTGCTTCGGTGACTCCATAACCGACGGAGTAGGCTCGGTTGCAAACGCAAACAACCGCTATCCCGACTATCTTGCAAGGCTTTGCAAGCAGAACCCGGCAACGGCGAATATATCGGTGCTGAATAAGGGAATAGGCGGCAACGCGGTAATATCAGGCTCGGTAGGCCCTATGGCAAAGGACCGCTTTGAAAAGGACGCGCTCATGATTGACGGTGTTAAGTATATCGTTCTGCTTGAGGGTATCAACGATATAGGAAAAGCGGCTGCGGACGACAGCTATTCGACGGATATTATAAATACCTATAAGGACTTTATCGACAAAGCGCATGAGAAGGGGATAAAGATATACTGCGGAACTATCCTGCCGTGCGGTAATTTCTCCGGTTATTACAGCGCGAAGGAGGAAAAGCTCAGAAGTGAGATCAATACATGGATAAGAAGCGATGAAAGCGGCTTTGACGGCATCGTGGATTTCGATGCGGCTTTGCAGGATCCGTCAAATCCGGTACTGCTCAAGAGCGAGTATGACTGCGGTGACGGTTTACATCCGAGCCCGGCGGGCTATGAGCTGATGGGCAGCATGGTATACAATATGATTTTTGGGGAATAACCACGAAAGCAGCGGGAGCCGGAAACGGTTCCCGCCTTTTTTAATTTGGTAAATTTACTATAGTAATCACTTTAGTTTGTTAATTTTGTTTTGTTCATATTTATAGTATAATTTATAATGAGAATAAAGCAGCAGGGAGGTGAATCGGAAATCAAAAATGAACAGCGCACATGTGCGGAAATCCTCAAATTGCGGACCTTGAGGATTTCCGCGCGGTATTGCTGAAATGACGATCAATAATTATTTTTATATATTTTTATATAAAGGAGGACAACATGAAGTTTAAAAGATTGATTGCAATGGCATTGTCTGTTCTGATGCTTGACACGGCGGCTCTTGGGATACCGGAAGCCGTTCAGGCAGCTGAGCCGGACGGACAGCAATATGATTTTACCGTTGCGGACAGCAGCGGCGCGGCGGATATTTATATTGATGTGGACGGAGAGGACTATGACGGTCTTTCTTTGACAGCGGAGGCGTTTGCAAATGATGTTTCTCTTGTGAGCGGACAGCTCCCGCAGATCAAGACAGATACGGCAGACCTCGGCAAAGAAGCCGTTATTGCGGGAACCGTTGAGGATAAGACGATCACAGAGCTTTCACAGAACGGCAAAATTGATGTGAGCGAGATTACCGGCAAGAATGAGGTCTACAAGATCGAGCTTGTCGAAAATCCTTTGGAAAATGTGGAAAGGGCAATCGTAATTGCGGGCAGCGACAAGCGCGGCGCAATCTACGGCATGTTTCATATCTCGGAGCTGATGGGTGTAAGTCCGTGGGTGTACTGGGGCGACGCGCTGCCGGAGGAACGGTCAACAGTCGGCTTCAGCGCTGCGGAGCTTGATACGACCTCAAAGGAGCCGTCAGTGCGTTTCAGAGGTATTTTCTTAAACGACGAGTATCCGAACCTTTCAAAGTGGGCGGGGAATACCTTTAACGGCTATAACCATAATTTCTATCAGTCGGTGTTTGAGCTGCTGCTGAGACTGAAGGGCAATTATATGTGGCCGGCGATGTGGTCAAATTCCTTCAGTGAGGACGGTATTCTCGGGCTTTCGGCAGATGAGGCAGAGGGCTTCGACACACTTGAAAATGCAAGACTCGCCGATAAATACGGCGTGATCATGGGAACCTCCCATCATGAGCCGCTTTGCCGCGCAGGTCTTGAATGGGGCAAAACCTATCAGAGCTATATGAAGCAGTTCTATCCTGACGCGGATGCTTCGGGCGGTTCGTCAGCTGTGTGGAACTATTTCAAATACCCGAACGCTATAAGACAGTTCTGGGATGACGGCTACAGCAGAAACAAGGATTTTGAAAATGTCACAACGATAGGTATGAGAGGCGAGGCGGATTCCTCTCTTGAGGGCGGTCTTGCAACCAATATAGAAAATCTGAAAAATGTAATAAAGGATCAGAAGGAGATCATAGCGAAATACGGAAAACAAGACGAGCCGACAATGCTTGCCCTCTATAAGGAGGTTGAGGAGTACTGGTACGGCGGCGAGGAAAACGGAGAATATGTTCCGGGACTGAGAGAGAGCGGACTGGCGGATGACGCGATCATCATGCTTTGCGATGATAACTTCGGAAATCTGCGTTCCGTTCCGATGGAGGATGAACGCGACCGCGAAGGCGGCTGGGGTATGTACTATCATTTCGACTATCACGGCGCGCCGCAGGACTACCGCTGGGTAAGCTCCACTCCGCTTGAAAAGATATGGGAGAACATGACAACGGCGTATGAGTACAAGATTGACGATTTGTGGATTGTAAACGTAGGCGACCTCAAGCCGCATGAGCTTGAAATCTCATATTTCCTGGACCTCGCGTATGACTATGATGCGTGGAAGGACGAAAACAAGGTTGAGGAATACGCGCGGCAATGGACAAAGGAGCAGTTCGGTTATGAGGGAGTAAGCGATGAAACTATAAATGAGATCGCGCAGCTCCAGCTGGACTATCTCAGACTTAACGGCATAAGACGTCCCGAGGCTGTTTATGCAAGCACCTACAGTATCACCGACTCCAATGAGCTTTATAACATCATAGACAGATCGGAGAAAATTTATAACAAGGCATATGAGCTGTATGAAAAGCTTCCCGACAGAATAAAGGCTTCCTATTATCAGATGGTTCTGTATCAGGCGGCAGGGAGCGCGAATGTTAATCTGATGAACGCGTATTCGGCGCTCAACAGTATGTACAGTGCGTCGGGAAGTATGCTTGCAAATAAGTATGCGGCGCTTGTAAAGGAATGCATCAAACGCGATACGGATATGCAGGATTACTATAACAATATAATGAGCGGCGGAAAGTGGAAGCATATGATGAGTACAGAGCTTGCTCACATAGGCTGCACAAGCTGGGACCTCACCGAGTGGGCATACCCAAGCGCGGTATATGTAAAGCCGGCTGATACAGCTGTTCTGATTGTAAATGCGGACGGGACAAAGAAAGCGGCAAAGTCCGGCGAAATAAGCCTTCCGAAATTCACGAGCACGAATAAGGAGGCATATGCTATTACCGTTTCAAACGGCGGCAGCACTAAGCTTGATTATACCGCATCTGCAAGCGCGGACTGGATCGTGCTTTCAAAGGCCGGCGGTTCGGTTTATTCCGGCGACACGCTTGCCGTAACCGTTGACTGGTCAAAGCTTACATCAAGCGCGGAGGGAACAATCACGATTTGCGGCGCAGGCACTGAGGTTAGCGTGAAGGTAGGCGCGGAGGTTGTTGACACAGCCGGTCTTGCGGATAAGACCTTTATCGGCAAAAACGGCATTATATCAATGGAAGCGGAGCATTATGCATCTGCAAGCGGAAGCTGGATCACAATAGACGGGCTCGGTAAAAATCTTTCATCAATCAAGACAAAGCCGTATACCGCGGATTATACCATTGATAACGCTCCGTATGCGGAGTACAGAATTAAAACAGAAAATGCGGGTGAGTATACAGTAACGGCGATTACAGGTACAAATAACCCGAGAACCACAAAGGGAGATCTGCGTTATGCGGTAAGCGTAGACGGCGGCACCCCGCAGGTGGCAAGCGCCCTTGCGCCCGGCTTTATATCGGGTGACCACGGCACAATGTGGGCAGACGGCGTAATGAAGAACGGACACGTTTCCTCACAGACCTTTACAATCAGCGCAGGAGAGCATACAATACGTTTCTATCCGTTAAGCTCAGGTATCGTTCTGCAGAAGCTTGTTGTATCGGAAACGGCAGATATAGGCGACGCGTTTTGCGGACCGGAGGAAAGCTGGTATGCAGGCGCTGACAGCAGTCAGCAGCCGCTTGTACATTATATAGCAGAGGATACAATGAATATTCCGGGCGTTGTTGACGGCAGCGGAACAGTTATTGTATCGGAGGATGGACCATATACTGTCAAGGCGGACGCTGACTTTACACTGAAGCTTGACGGCACCGACGCAGAGGTTATCAGAAATGCGGACGGTACCTATGAGGTAACGCTCGCTTCCGGTGAGCATGAAATTGAATTTACGGGAGCGTCCTCGCTCGAATTTGAAGTGATGAATCTCGTGCCGGGTGTGGTAATCGATCATCCGATGTCAACAGAGGAGGAGTTTGCTTCAGCAGCGGCAGGATATATAAATCTTGCGGAGGGCAATGATGATAAGCGCAGCGTTTCGTTCTCAGCGGCAGACGCGGCAATGAACTATACAACAACAGGTCTGTGGTATAGCTCAGGCCTTAAGTATGACATTACCTCAGCCGTAAAACGGGTGCTTGAGGAATACGGTGAGGATACAGAATTCACGCTCAGCATGGATATTAAATCGGAAACCGGCGACGGCGCGTCTGTAGGCTTCAGAAATGCGTCAGGCGTGATTGCAAGCACACCGCTTGACGGAGTGAGCGCATCGGGCTTCACAACAGTGACCTGTACCTCAAAGCTTTTGGAGGACAATCAGGTATACTTCTATCTCTTTGCCAATATGCCGACAAGCTATGTGAAAAATATCAGAGTGACCTATCCGGCGCCGCAGAAGAAGGAGCTGTTCACGCATACGGAGGGGTCGGACTGGGCTGATTATCAGGCTTATGACGATACAAATACCGCGGCGGTTCTTACAAAGAGCGGCGATGCTTTAGGAGCGGCGTATAACACGGCAAGCGGCTGGAGCCCGAAGAACGGTGTTAAGCTCGATGTTACGGATTACATAAAGCAGTGCGATAACGGCGGAAGGTTCGGAGCGGCAGTAACCTTCCAGTGCTGGTACTGGGGCGGTGACAGCATTGCTCAGGTCAAGGCGTTCCTTGAAACGGAAAGCGGCGCGCAGACAGAGCTTTGCGCGGGCCCTGCGGATATGGATTCCGTTGATAATAATACGGTCTATATCACGGGTGAAAACAGCTTTACATATAATACCGGCGAGAAGGTTTATCTCTGTATTACACAGATTTCAGATAACCATTCAATTAAGGATGTCACCTTCTGGGGCTATAAGACTGAGGGCGGCTCTTCTGTAACGCCGGAGCCGGATAATCCGGGCGGACTCATCACTCTGTTTGAGCATAACGGCGGCAGCGACTGGGACGCATATGAGTTATATGAGGAGAATAATGAGCTTGCGGTTGTGACCAAGGGCGCTGACAGTATCGGAATTAATTACGGCGGCGGCGAGTATGACTGGCACGCCGATAACGGTATAAAGCTTGATGTAACCGAGTATCTTGAAAAATGCAGGAGCGGCGGAAAATTTGAGGTATCATATAATCTCACAAGCTATTACTGGGGAGACGGAGAAATTCCGGTTCAGGCATCAGTATTCTTCGAAACTGCGGACGGAAGGCGTACCGAGCTGTTCAAGGCGCCGCAGTCACAGAGCGAGATCACAGATAATACAGCATTGATTTCCGGTAGCGGTACATTTGAATTTACCCCGGGTGAAACCGTATATCTGTGTCTGACACATCCGACGGGTTATCATGTATATAAGAATATTGTATTAAAGGGTACGGCGTCAGACGGCGAGGAGCCTGCACCGAGTGAGCCTGCACCGAGTGAGCCTGCACCGAGTGAAAAGCCGTCACCGGATACGAGGGTTATAATATTCAGCGAGGATTTTGCGGCTGACGGTGAGCCGGACGGCAGATATTCACCGTATAAGGACGGCAGCTTAAAGACAGTGGACGATGACGGCAATCCGGTTGAAAACAGTGTGCTGTGGGGACGATTGGCGTATAACTTCTCTGAAGGCTATTCGGAGGATAACGGCTTAAAGGCAGATATCACAGATATTGTAAAGGCCGAAAATCTTACAACAGTAAACGCGTCTATGGATATGCTTACCTATTGGTGGGCGGATAAGCCGGCTGAGCTTACCGTAGAGGTACGCGGTGAGGACGGCAGCGTAAAGCAGAGCTGCCAACTCGATACCGCGCCGGACGATTTTGCGGATATGAACGGTACATATGTACAGTTTGCCGGCTCTGCCGACATTGAGTATGAAGATACTGATAGTATTTATCTGTGCATGAGGCATGTAAGCGGACTTCACTTGTATGATAATATCATATTGTGGAAGGATGCAGCGTCTGAGCCGGCGGAAAAGAAGCTGAGCGCTGCGGCGCCGGTTCTCAATGAGGACGGCAGCGGTGCGTATATCACTGTATCAAATACAACTGATGAAAGTGTAAACATAAATATTTATACCGCAGCCTATAACAATGACAATACACTTGAATCCGTCTCGGTAACAACGGCAGAGGTTGAAGCAGGAGCAAAGAATTTGAGGATAGACTTTGCTGCAGCGGCGGGAGATACCGTATATGTATGGGGTGATGATATGAACCCGATTATTGATAAAACCGTATTGGAAGAAATGATATGGATTGCGGGATGGGGCAGCGCGCAGCAGGAGTATCTGGCATCGGATCTGCCGTCAACTGCTTTGTCGGGCAGTATAATCCGTCAGAGAATCAGAATGTCTGTCGGCGGTGATTATATGAAGCTTACCTTCAGCAACCGTTACGGAACCTCCGACCTTGTAATCGGCGCGGTGCATCTGGCAAAGCCGCTTGAAAACGGAATGATAGATGCTTCAACCGATACCGCGGTAACCTTCAACGGTTCGGAAAGCGTTACAATTCCGGCAGGCGGGTCTGTTGAATCGGATGTAATATGCTACAGAACAGATGACTTGGAGCGCGTGATGATGACGATTCAGGCAGACCGCGTTCCAGAAAAGGTAACAGGTCATTCCGGCGCGAGAACCACAACATATATAAAGAGCGGCGGTACGGTGCAGGATGCCGCCATGATAGGCGCCGAAACGAATGAGCATTGGTATTTCGCTTCTGAAATAGATGTTTTGTCAGCGGCGGATTACGGCGTTATAGCGTGTCTGGGCGATTCCATCACGGACGGCAGAGGCGTAACGACAAATGCCGATAACCGCTGGACGGATATATTGTCCGAACGGCTGAATGCGGCCGGTATGAGACTGTCCGTGATTAATGACGGTATCGGCGGAAACTGCATCAATAACTGGGGTCTCGGCGAGAGCGGACGCGACCGCTACGAAAAAGAGATTAAAGACCGCGAGGGCGTGAAATACCTGATTGTTTTGGAGGGTATTAATGACATCGGCGGAAAGACTGAGGATGTATTTGCCGGCGATCCGTCAAAGGCTCCGGCGGACGGCACTATTACCACCGGCGTTAAGGAGGCATATCAGGAAATTATTGATAAGGCTCACAGTCAGGGAATCAAGGTTATCGGCGGAACTATTCTGCCGTGCGGAAAGAATGATTACTATAACGAGGTTTCCGAGACAATGCGTCAGGATCTGAACGAGTGGATCAGAGAGGAAGGTCATTTTGACGCTGTAATTGATTTCGATGCGGTTATGTGCGACGAAAATGACCCGACAAAGCTGAAGGCTGAATATGACAGCGGCGACGGTCTGCATCCGGGCCCCGCAGGCTACATGGCAATGGGCGAATGTATTGATCTTGGGCTGTTTGACTGAACGGTAAAGGAATGAGGGCAGCGCGCTGAAAACAGCGCGTTACCCGATGTATAAAATTTTCAGAAAGGATATTGATATGAAAAAAATCATAGGAACGATAACCGCCTTGTGTATCGCAGCGGGCAGCCTGACGCCGGTCCTTGCCGATACAGCGGCGCAGGTTATTAACAATCCCGATTTTGAAGGGATTGACGCGGACAATAATATTCCGTGGTGGTGGGGTGCTACCACGAGATGGGATAATGAAACAAGCTCCAATGTAGTAACCTCAAAGGTAGCTGCCGAAAAAACGGAGGTTCACGGCGGCGGCGCTTCGGCTCTGATTACGGATAGAGCGGATGCGAATGCCGGAATTATGCAGTATGTGGCGCTTGAGGCAGGACAGGGATATATTTCGAGCGCTGCGATTAAGCATACCGGCTCAACGGAAGTGAAGTTCTATATCAAGGCTAATGGAAACGGTGTTGATTATACACTCGGCGAGGGTACGGTCAAGCCGGGAGAATGGAGCGTCATAGGCGGTGAATACACACTGCCGGAGGGCTTCAATAATACTTATTGTAATGTGTATATCTGTACCGACAGCAGTGATACAGAATATGTGGATTTCTATGTGGACGACGTCACCGTAACAGAGAAGATGACAGGCCCTGTAGGCGACGGATATAAGGATGCCATAGGCAGAACGGAAGGCAATATGAATCCGCTTATGGGATACGCATTCGGCGCAGACCCGTTTGCGATGGAGTATGACGGCAGAGTTTATGTGTATATGACAGCAGATGACTTTACTACGGATGAGAACGGAAACCCGGCGCAGAATGTATACGGTCAGATTCATACGATTAAGGTTATTTCATCGGAGGATTTAATCAACTGGACAAATCACGGCGAAATTCCGGTAGGAGGTCAGGCTCTGGCAAACGGCGCGGCGTCATGGGCGTACAATTCATGGGCTCCGGCAGCAGCGCATAAAACGATAGACGGCAAGGAGAAATTCTTCCTGTATTTTGCCGATAACGCGTCGGGCATCGGCGTGCTGGAGGCGGACAGTCCTACAGGCCCGTTCTATGACCCGATAGGCGGACCGCTTGTAACACGCAGCACCCCGGGCGCAGAGGGTGTTATCTGGATGTTTGATCCGGCAGTATTTATTGACGATAACGGAGAGGCATATCTCTATTTCGGCGGAGGTATTGACGAAACATGGGAAAACGGTGAGAACAAAACACCACCTGAGAACTATATGCACCCAAAAACAGCAAGAGTGATTAAGCTTGGCGGGGATATGACAAGTGTTGAGGGCAGCGCGGCTGAGATCGACGCGCCCGGAATCCTTGAGGACAGCGGAATACATAAGTATAACAATACATATTATTATTCCTACTGCACAAATTTCACTGTGAGCGGCGAGGACACCGACGGCATGGTTTATCCGACCGGAACCATTTGCTATATGACAAGCGACAGTCCAATGGGGCCGTTCACCTACCGCGGATCGGTACTGGATAATATGTACGCATTTTTCCAGATGGGCGGAAACAATCATCATGCGTTCTTTGATTTCAAGGGAAAGCATTATATAACCTATCATGCGAGAACTCTCGAAAAGGCGATGGGCTATAATGATAAGGACTGCCGTTCCACACATATCAACGAGGTTTTCTATAACGCGGACGGAACAATGCAGAAGGTGACAGCGGATTATGCCGGATGCTCAATTCCGGGCGTTACGGTTGACGCGTCGAAGCCGATTGAGGCGGAAATAATCGCCTATGCGGCAGAGGTAAGCGTGGAGCGCATTTCAGATGAAGGCAATGCGAAAGTAACCGGTATCACGAACGGTAGCTGGACGTCTGTTTCCAATGTGGATTTTGGTAACGGCATTTATAACACCTTTACAGCAAAAGCAGTCGGCAGAAACGGCGGAACAATAAAGGTAAAGCTTGACAGTATTGATTCCGAACCGATCGCAGAAGTTGACGTGCCGGCATCGGCAACCGATGTATGGCAGGACATTACCGTGGATATCGCGCCTGTAACAGGACTGCATGATGTGTATTTTGTCTATAACGGCGTAGCGGGAACAGAACTTCTCGATGTTGACAGCTACAGCTTCGGCTATGACGCAGAGCAGTATAAGGTGACGGTTTCAAAGCCGTATATGAGCAGCGGCAAAACGGTTGTTGCCGTTAAGAATCCGACGCTGAAGGGTGCGGCAGTCAATGTTTATGCCGTATCAAGAACGGAGAGCGGCGCGCTTTTGTCGGCAAAGCACGAGAGAGCCGAGGTCGCAGCGCAGACCTATGCTTATGAAATTGAGATTGACGCGCAGGAAGGAGATACGATTTATGTGTGGGATGATAATATGAAACCGTATGCTGAGCCATTTACGCTTTCGTCGGTAACACCGGCGGAATACATGGAGGCGGTACGCCTTGCGCTTACGGAAACAGAGCCGGCGGATATTACGGAGGAGATAAGCGGAACGGATTACGGAACGCTGAAAAAGTACACCTATTATTCCGCGGTGGCGGAGCGTGATACCAATGTGAATGTATTGCTTCCTCCCGGTTATTCCGAGAATGAAAAATATCCGGTGCTCTATATGCTTCACGGATATTGGGGAAATGAGGATTCGCTGCTTGATGGGGATTCGACACTGAAATTGCAGCAAATTCTCGGAAATCTGACAGCTCAGGGTGAAGCGGAAAAGATGATTGTGGTATTCCCGTATATCTTTTGCAGCAAGGATAAGCCGGTATGCACAGGACTTGACCTTGAAAATACACTCTGCTATGATAATTTCATAAATGATCTGACCATGAGCCTGATGCCATATATTGAGAGTAATTTCTCGGTAAAAACAGGACGCGAAAATACCGCGATTTCCGGTTTTTCACAGGGCGGACGTGAAGCACTCTTTATCGGTATTACGCGTTCGGATTTATTCGGGTTTGTAGGCGGAGTATGCCCTGCGCCGGGACTTACGCCAGGCGGTGATGTGAGTATGCATCCTGGTCAGCTTCAGGAGGATGAGCTGAAAATTGATAAATCGAAGGGTGAGCCGTATCTGCTGATGATAAGCGCGGCAGTCAACGACAGTGTAGTTGGCAATTCACCTGAGAACTACCATAATATCCTCATCCGAAACGGCGAGGAGCATGTATGGCACACAATTACAGATGCGGATCATGACGGCAGAAGCATTCGTCCTCATTTCTATAACTTTGCAAAATCCATATTTAAGATCAATTAAAAGTAAGTGATCAAAGTCTCCTATGGCATTAACGCCATAGGAGGTTTTTTCATGATAACATATTAAGTTCAATCATTTACCGTAAAGGGGATTATGGTATACTTTAAGAAAAAGGGGAGGCGTTTTTTATGGAGTATTCAGATTTATGGCTTGATTATGGGACGGTTGATTTTGAGCATTCGAGAATAGAGCAAATTTATTATGATTCGAAGGATCGGTGTGTTCTGAATGCAGTACAGGAGCTGAAAATGTTCTGCCGTGCCGGCGGCGGTGATCCGTCGGCAGAGTATCGGGATAATACGGACGGGAGTAACCACGAAAACTCAATGGTGTAAAGTGTGTTAATAGTCGCATGGTCATAAAAATTGAGGAAAATGAAGCAAAGAACTTTCAAAGTGCTAAAAGATTACATGGCAAACAAGCCTTCTCAAAAATCAATTTTGGGGAAGGTCTGAGATGTATTTAATATCTTAGCAACACTTAAACAGTGATTCGAAGTCAAGCTTGTTATGTCGGATTAAATATTTTATCTGTGCATCGAGGTGAATATCGAAAGCGGCAATCATAGTGAAAAATGAAATACGTTTTTTCGTTTTATGATTCTTTTCAACACCGTAATGATTCAATATTCGGTGATTCACACGTTCTGCGCAGGTACGCTGTTTGAATTTATCCTTCCATTCAGTCGTGCCGCGCGGAATACGTGTAAATAACCGTAAATCCCATTCCGGTTTGACATATACGGTTCTGCCGTAACCGGACGGAGAGCATTCGGATTTATGAGGACATGAATCAATCTTGCCGCAGGCAAGAGGGCAGCGGTATTTGATGCGGCACCTGTCCTTGTTAAAGCTCCAATTAACCATCGGTTTATTGCACTGACAAATAGGAATACCGTTTCCATTAACAGATAAAGACTCGGGATATTTAAAGTTGCCTTTGTTTGTCTTGTTTAAAGAGATAACAGCATTAATATGCAAAGTCAAAAAGCAGGAATATTAAGTTGCTCTATGAGTACGCTGATATTCTGCGTGTGAAAAACAAAATATCAAATTATATGGAGGTGCTTTTATGATTACCAAAAATGCAATGCAGTTGAAAGCATACATTAAAAAGAAAGCTGCGGAAAAAAATATTTCGGCACAGCTTGTTATGCAGAATTATATGCTTGAGAGGTTTCTTGAACGAACATCTCTATCAGAGTATAAGCCGAATTTTATTCTAAAGGGCGGCTTTTTAATATCGGCTATTGTTGGTCTTGATACACGAGCTACAATGGATTTGGACACAACCATAA
>JBJEIW010000113.1:0-12381 GCA_051877435.1 Candidatus Ornithomonoglobus sp. | reverse complement strand
TACAGCGTAACAGGTCTTGTTTTGGTGCTGATAGCTGAATAGTAACAACTACAGCTCTTTTTTTGTAACTATTCATAGCTCATTCATTGACTTTTCCACAATCCTGTGATATAATAAATATAATTATGTAAGAAAATCTGATGATTTTTGTTTGTATTGATAAGATAATACCCTGCAAATACAGGGCTTGAGAGAGAGTGTTATTTACAAAATGAAAAATATGCTTGAACAGCTGCAAGCTTATGAGGATCTGAAAAAACTTAATATTGACGAACTCAGACAGCTATGCTGTGACATACGGGAATTTCTGATAGATAATGTCAGCAGAACAGGAGGTCACCTTGCTTCAAATCTCGGGGTTGTCGAGTTAACTGTAGCAATACACAAGGTATTTAATCTTCCTGAGGATAAGCTCGTATTCGACGTAGGTCATCAGTCCTATGTTCATAAAATACTCACAGGCAGAAAGGATGAATTTTCCACTCTCAGAAGGTTCGGCGGATTATCCGGCTTCCCAAAACGGAACGAAAGTGAATTTGACTCTTTTGATACAGGACATTCCTCCACTTCTGTTTCCGCCGCCCTCGGAATGGCACGAGCAAGAGATCTCAGCGGCGATAAATACAACATTATTACACTGTTCGGCGACGGCGCTCTTACTGGCGGTGAAATTTATGAGGCAATCAATGATGCCGGACATTTCAAAACGCCGCTAATACTTATTCTTAATGACAATACCATGTCAATATCAAAGAATGTCGGAGCGGTTTCAAAGCATCTGAGAAATATAAGAATAAACAGATACTACGTTAAATCCAAGAAGCGCATTGAAAAAATACTTAACCATATTCCGCTGCTCGGAACATGGCTTAAGCATACAATTCAAAGGATTAAGACAAACGTCAGAAGGAAAATACTTCCTACTACCCTGTTTGATGATCTTGGGTTCCGCTATATAGGGCCGATTGACGGACATGATCTGCCATCGCTTATCACCTGCCTTGACTATGCAAAGACGGAAAAGAAACCGGTGTTTCTACATGTAAGAACCATAAAGGGCAAGGGCTACGCGCCTGCAGAAAAAAATCCTTCAGCATTCCACGGAGTAAGCGGCTTTGACCCGAAAACAGGGGACTTAAAGCCGGGCAGCGACAGCTACAGCAATCAGTTCGGAAAAAGCCTTGCGCGTATTGCGGAATATAATGATAAGGTTGTCGCAATAACCTGCGCAATGCCGGACGGTACGGGGCTTGTTGAATTTTCTAAGCGGTTCAAAAGCCGTTTCTTCGATGTCGGAATTGCAGAGCAGCACGGCGTTACGTTTGCGGCAGGAATGGCGGCTTCGGGATATATACCGGTAATACCGCTGTATTCCACCTTTCTCCAGCGCGCCTTTGACCAGACTCTCCATGATGTATGTCTGCAAAATCTCCACGTTGTCTTCCCTGTTGACAGGGCAGGGCTTGTAGGCGCTGACGGAGAAACGCATCAGGGAGTATATGACCTTTCATTCCTTGCCGGTATGCCTAATATGACGGTTCTTTCACCGTCATCATTTGAACAGCTCAATTCTATGCTTGATTATGCGGTAAATTCGCATAAGGGACCTATTGCAATACGCTACCCGCGCGGAAACACTCAGACAACCTATCCTTTTGAATATTTCAAAATCGGCGCCGCGATAACCAGAAAACAGGGACGTGACGTTTCAATCATCACCACAGGACGAATGGTATATACCGCAGAAAATGTTGTCAGGCTGTTAAATGAAAGCAATATCGACGCAGAGGTTATTGAGCTTCCTACGGTATATCCGCTGTGTGAATCGGCAATACTCGCCTCTGCTATGAAAACCGGTAACGTGGTGACAATAGAGGACAACATAAAATCCGGCGGAATGGGTGAGCATATTGCGGAATCGCTGCTGCACAGAAATGTGCAATGCCGCTTCAAGGCATTTGCGTTCCCGAATGAACCTATTGTACACGGAACAGTTGATGAGCTTGATAGAAAATATGGTATGGACGCGCAGTCGATCGCAGCCTTCATAATAAAAGGATTGAAATCATGGCAAAAGTAAGATTGGACGTATATATAGTAGATAAGGGTATGACAACAAGCCGCGAAAGAGCCAAGGCTCTTATAATGGCGGGACAGGTTTATGTCAAAAATCAGAAATGCGATAAGGCAGGAACGATGATTGACGAAAACGAGACGGATATTGAGATACGCGGAGAGCAGCTCAGATATGTAAGCCGCGGCGGGCTTAAGCTTGAAAAGGCAATGCAGAAATTTCCCATCACTCTTGACGGTAAAACGGCTATGGACATAGGCGCCTCAACCGGCGGCTTTACCGATTGTATGCTTCAGAACGGCGCGAAAAAAGTTTTTGCGGTCGATGTTGGATACGGTCAGTTCGCATGGAAGCTTCGTCAGGACGAAAGAGTTGTCAATATGGAGCGCACAAACATCCGTTATGTTACACCGGAGGACATAGGAGAACCGATAGACTTTGCATCTATTGATGTTTCCTTCATTTCTCTGAGACTTGTACTTCCGGTTGCTTATAGGCTGCTTAGCGAATCAGGTGAGATTGTAGCTCTTATTAAGCCGCAGTTTGAAGCGGGCAGAGGTCAGGTTGGTAAAAAAGGTGTTGTTCGTGACAAAAAGGTTCACTTTGATGTGATCAGAACAGTTCTTGATTTTGCCAATGATTCCGGCTTTGACATTGCCGGACTTTCTTTCTCACCCGTAAAGGGTCCGGAGGGAAATATCGAATATCTTGCATATCTGAAAAAGTCCATGGAAAAACACAGGATTACGGATGATGAGATTCTTGCGGTTGTCGCCGCATCACATAAACAGCTTGATAAATGAATTTACAAAGGAGGATACCCGGTATGCTGGCAGATGATATTATTATAACCGGGGGTCGCGCCATTGCACGCTCTTATGCAAAGATTAATCTGACGCTTGACGTGCTCGGCAGACGCCCTGACGGATATCACAACGTTGAGATGATTATGCAGACCGTATCTTTATTCGATCTGCTTATCATTGATAAGACACATAGGGATATAACCATTTCCACAAATCTGAAATTTCTTCCGAATAACGAAAAGAATATCGCATATATGGCGGCAAGGGAATTTTTCAGATACACGGGTATTATCGGCGGCTGTAAGATTATGATACACAAAAATATCCCCGTTGCTGCGGGGCTTGCGGGCGGCAGCGGCAATGCCGCGGCAGTTCTTTGCGCGCTTGATATGCTGTATAACACACATCTGGATACAGATACACTCTGTATGCTTGGACTTAAGCTGGGCGCTGATGTTCCGTACTGTATTCTCGGCGGAACAGCGCTTGCCGAAGGCATAGGTGAAAGGCTCACTCCCCTCCCCTCTCTTGCGCCATGCACTATTCTTATGGTTAAGCCTGCTGTAAATGTTTCAACAGGAACAATTTACGAGGCCATTGATTCCGCGGAGATCACAGAGCGTCCTGACACTCAGGGAATGATTAACGCTATACATCGCGGCGACATCAACGCTGTCGCATCAAAGCTTTCAAATGTTATGGGTACCGTAACTGAAGGTATTCATCCCATAATCCGCGGAATAAAGAAGAAAATGATTATGAACGGTGCTTTGGGTGCGGTTATGAGCGGCTCGGGGCCTACTGTCTTTGGTATTTTTCCTGATTTTAAAACTGCCAAGACAGCTCATGACAGCTTTTCATACCAATTTAAAGAGGTATTTATTGTAAAAACAAAATAAATATACTGGAGGCTTAATATGGCTAAAAAGAAAACGAAAACGTCCGGCAGCGATTTGTATCACGGTGATGAAGCTGCTGACATTATCGAATTAAACGATGCAGCAGATGAGGATACGTCATCTGTTAATTCTCATGGCGGACTTTTTAACATAAAAGAAAAAATAGACACATTGGTTAACGGTGAGGAACCTATCGTCATTATAGGCAATAAAACCGGTGATGAAGAAGTGCATGAGGATGCATTCGGTATTACATTACGCGAACGAAATGTTCTGGCTTATATAATCACAGCATTCATTGCGGCAGCCATTATCGCAGGCTCATTCACCCTTGCAATCTATCTTCCCGGAGACAGCGACCTGATAAACAGCCGCGCCGGTGATCTTCTTAAGAGTGATGAAGAATATTCTTCTCTCCTTGCAAATAAAGAGAGCCTTGAATATGAGGTGAACACGCTTCAGGCGGAAAGTGATGAAAAGAAAACACAGGTCGACAATCTCAATGATTACGATAATACAATGGCAGAGCTGGATATGAAAATAAAAGAAAATCGTGAAGAAATCAATATTCTTAAATCTGAGATGAATGAAAAGCAGGCTCAGCTTGACGGACTTAATGCCGCCATATCCGGTAAAAACGGTACTCAAATAACGCTCACACCGGGAGTTTACACCGTAGGCACAAATCTTCAGGTCGGCAAATACTCGGTAACCGGCAGCGGCAAATTCCAGGTGGCATCATCTGACGGGGTATCAAAGGTAAACGAAATTCTCGGCACCTCACCATATACAATCACTCTTGAACAGGGCGACAAGGTGAGCATAGGATCATCCACAAAATTTACACCTGTTGATTAAGGAGGCTACAATGAACCGAAAAAAATTCATATTAACAATTGTTATGCCCGTTGTTATCAGTATGTTAATAGGCGCCATAATAATTATTTTCAGCAACAGCTTTATTATTCCTCCTAAAGCCCGCGCGGTTGCCGGTGCGGAAAAATCCAGACTCAATACTGAAATGGCTGCTCTTCAAAAGCAAAAGGAAGCTATGGAAAACGATATTGCGACTTACAATAATGATATTGCCAACAAGGAAAACCTATTGGCTGAAATACAAGAAAGACAAAGCACGCTTGAAGACTACAAATCAGAGCTTGAAGAAACTAAAGCAAAAATAGCTGAGATTGACAAACAAATAGAAGAAAAAAATAATATACTCAATACACTTTCTGATATTAAAGAAGAAACAGAGGGTGAGGCAAAGGTGTTGGAGAAGGGCGAATATAAATGCCCTGCCGATATAGCTGCCGGAAGATATATAATTGAGGGCGATGCAAAAATATATCTATACTCAATTGCAAATACATTGTCAAAGAAAGAGGACCTTTCAACGCTTGATACTCATTCCTTTAAGTTTGAAATCACCTCAGGTGAATCACTGAAGATTGAAGGCGGCGAGGTAACTCTTAAATCAATAGAAACAAATTAAATATTCGGAGGGATTGACATGAATCTAAAACATATCAAACTATTAACTATTGCCGCAATAATCAATGCGGGGCTAGGCGCGTTCCTTATCATCTGCGGTCTGCTTGAATTTACGGGAATACTGTACACAAATGCAAACACAACAATTGAGTCTGTCGGCGTACAGCTCTCATATCTTGTATTCATAAGCGGTATTCTTGTATTTGCATCCGGTTCAATCACCATATTGGTACGCAAAACAATGTCGCACATTAACCTGCTTATACTACTCGGAGTTTTCGCGCTCGCATGGCCTATCTTCGTTTCAATTTCGCTGTTCTTCTCACAGCTGATTATATGTATAAGACTGCTGCCGACAATGCTCTCGTCACTTTTCTACATAATTGCAATCCTCATTGTAAAAATCACAAATGAGGCTCTGCGCAAGGTACATAAATTTAATCCGGTCGCGCATGTTGAGGCATTGGGCAAAAGAAAGACCAGCATCGACGTTGCAAAGGTTCTTAACAGCGGCAAGGGCAAGGCGAAAACAGGCGGAGGCATTCAGTCACTCGGAAACCTTGCGCAGGCAGCCGGAAAGCGTAAGAGCGGCTTTTCGCTCGGAAGGTTATTCTACAGCGGCACAAGGCACAGCCAGGTAAGCTTTGGCAAGCTGTTCTATTCCGGCACCAGAAAAAGAGGAAAATTTCGTATCAGAAAAAGATAAAAAAATATCGGCTTTGGAAATCGAATCCAAGGCCGATATTTTTTATGCCAGCGCTGAAATTAAAAACACAAGACCTATCGCAATTACAGCAATGTGTACCCAGAACAATTTAATTATCGCCGCGGTATTTTCATTTTCCCTTGCCTGCTTCATAAGCTTCACAATGACAAGGGCGGCGCCGCATATTATGAGCGGTGAAAAGCTGTATGCGAGAAATGAGCTGCCGTTTGAGGCATCTATGACAAATTTCATAATTACCATGAAATATCCGCATCCCGCAAGCAGCGAGAATATCAGCTGTCCCGCGGTGGTATTAAGTATATTTAAAATTTTCTTATTCAAAATCCGTTCCCCAATCAGTCAAGTCTTGCAAGCTCTTTAAAGGCATTTGCCATTTCAATTGCCGACAACGCGGTGTCATAGCCCTTGTTTCCCGCCTTGGTGCCGGCGCGCTCGATCGCCTGCTCGATCGTGTCTGTCGTAAGCACCCCGAACAGTACCGGGATTCCCGAATTAAGCGATACCTGCGCGATACCCTTAGCGGTTTCATTGCATACCATTTCATAATGTGAGGTCGCGCCGCGGATAACCGCGCCCACGCATATAACCGCGTCAAAGGACATATTCATAACCATTTTCTTAGCCATGAGCGGCAGCTCAAACGCTCCCGGAACCCATGCCAATGTGATGTCCTCGTCCTTTACGCCGTGGCGCACAAGGCAGTCCCGCGCGCCCGAAATGAGCTTTGAGGTTATAAACTCGTTGAATCTTGACGCAACAATACCTATTTTAAGTCCCTCGCCTGTTAATTTTCCTTCATAAACATTCATTTTGATTTCCTCCTCTATAATTAATATTTAAATAAATGTCCCATTTTGTTCATCTTGGTTCTGAGATAAAACTCGTTTTCCTTTTTAGCCGGAATCTGTATCGGAACACGTTCTAAAATCTCTATTCCGTATTCCGAAAGATCGGATATTTTTTCCGGGTTATTTGTCATTATCCTGAGCCTTGACGCGCCCAAGTCACGGAGTATCTGAGCGCCCTCGCTGTAGTCGCGAAGATCCGGCGCAAAGCCGAGCTTTACGTTTGCCTCAACCGTGTCATAGCCGTGCTCCTGTAAGGTGTACGCCTTTATCTTGTTGAGAAGTCCTATGCCTCTGCCCTCCTGACGGAGATAGACTATAATGCCTCTGCCATTTTCATTTATCTTCTTCATCGCTTCCGCAAGCTGCTCGCCACAGTCACAGCGGCATGAGCCGAACACATCACCCGTAAGACATTCAGAATGCACGCGGCAGAGCACCGGCTCACCGTCTGACACATCGCCCTTAACAAGAGCAACATGCTGCTTTCCGTTAATTATATTTCTGTAGCCGTAAATATCAAAGTCGCCGTATTTTGTCGGGAGCTTCGCCTGCGCAACGCGCTCCATTATTTTGTCGCGCTGTCTGCGGTATGCCTGCAAATCCTGAATACAGATAAATGTCAGCTTATGCTCCTTTGCAAATTCGACAAGTCCGTCCCGGCGCATCATTTTTCCGTCGTCCGCCATAATCTCACAGCACAGTCCGACCTGTTCCAGTCCTGCCAAGCGGCACAAATCAACAGTAGCCTCCGTGTGTCCGTTTCGCTCAAGCACACCGCCCGGCTTTGCCTCCAGAGGAAACATATGTCCCGGACGTCTGAAATCGGACGGCTTTGCGTTGGGCGCCGCGCACATTCTCGCGGTAAGTCCGCGCTCCTCCGCGCTTATGCCGGTTGTCGTGTCGATATGGTCAATAGACTCGGTAAACGCTGTTTCATGGTTGTCGGTATTGTTCGCCACCATCGGTCTTAAGCCGAGCTTTCTGACGTACGCGCCGCTCATCGGCATACAGATAAGTCCCTTAGCCGCGCTTGCCATAAAATTCACGTTCTCCGTTGTAGCAAACTGAGCCGCGCAGATAAGATCACCCTCGTTCTCGCGGCTCTCGTCATCTGTGCAGAGAATGACCTTACCGTTTTTCAGATCCTCAATCGCCTTTTCTATTGTATCAAATTTCACTTTATATCACGCTCCTTAAAATCCGTATTTTTTCAGAAAATCCTCGGTTATGCCTTCACTCTCATTCTTTGTGAGCTTTTCTGCATACTTTCCTATTATATCACATTCTATGTTGATTTTATCACCGTTTTTACGCTCTGACAACGTGGTCTCCGCCGCTGTGTGCGGTATGATCGAAACAGAAAACTCCTCCGGCGAAACGTCCGCAACCGTAAGGCTTATGCCGTCAAGCGCAACGGAGCCTTTTTCAACAATGTATTTTGTAATATCACGCGGTGCGCCTACTCTCACCCATACGGCGTTATCCTCGCGTACCATGCTTAAAATCGTTCCCGTGCCGTCTATATGCCCCGAAACTATATGACCGCCGAAGCGGCCGTTAAGCTGCATGGCGCGTTCAAGATTTACCCGGCTGCCCCTGACAAGTCCGCCCAGGCTTGTGCGGCGCATTGTTTCCGGCATTACGTCAGACGTGAAATACGGCTTTTTAAAATCCGTCACGGTAAGGCACACGCCGTTTACAGCGATACTGTCGCCCAATTTTATATCATTAAAAACCTTATCCGCCTTTACGGTAACCGAACATGACTTTGTTCCCGCCAGAACACGCTCTATCGTTCCTATTTCTTCAACTATTCCGGTAAACATTATTGCACCGCCTTCTTGTATTTTAGTAAAATATCATTCCCGAAGGCTTTTACCTCCGGCCTGCCAAACATATACGCGTCACGCACAAGCTCAACACCTCTGCCGCCAACAACCGGCTTAGCGTCACGTCCGCCTATGATTTTAGGCGCGATATAGATATTCAGCTCATCGACCAGTCCGGCTTCAAGCAGTGACGCGTGAAGCTCCGCGCCGCCCTCTGCGAGTACGCTGTCAATGTTAAGCTTTCCAAGCTCCGCCATAAGCTGAGTAAGATCAACCCGCTCACCGTCTGTTATGATAACGCGCGCGCCGGCAGCGGTAAGCGCCTTTATCCTTTCCTCGTCCCTCGATATCGTGGCTATTATTATAGGTATCTCACGCGCGGTTCTCATTATCCTTGAGGTAAGCGGTATTCTTAAATGACTGTCGCATATTACTCTCACGGGATCGGACGGATTTTCCGTTCTGCAATTAAGCATGGGGTCGTCGGCAAGCACGGTGTTTATTCCGCACATTATCGCCGCGCAGCGCCTGCGCGTCCTGTGCACATTCTCCCGTGACAGCTCGTTTGATATCCATTTTGAATCGCCGGTATATGACGCAGTTCTTCCGTCAATCGACATAGCCGCCTTCATTATAACATAGGGTCTTTTCGTTGTGATATAATGAAAGAATATGTCATTGAGCGCGTCACACTCCTCACGCAGCACATTTTCAACAACGTTTATTCCGCGCTCCCTGAGATATTTAAAGCCCTTGCCCGAAACAAGCGGATTAGGGTCATAGGAGCCGACATAGACATTTTTTATCCCCGCCGCCGCGACCGCCTCAGTACAGGGCGGCTGCTTTCCATGGTGGCAGCACGGCTCAAGCGTAACGTATATATCCGCGCCCTCCGCGCTTTCGGTAAGGTTCTTTATCGCGTTTCTTTCGGCATGAAGTCCTCCGTAACGCTCATGATACCCCTCGCCTATTATTCTGCCGTCCTTTACGATAACCGCGCCGACAAGCGGATTGGGGTTCACAAAGCCCACACCCTGTCTTGCAAGCTCAATGGCGCGTTTCATAAACTTTTCTTCCATAAAAATACACCCCGGCATATCGGGGTGCGGAAAATTCTATACTTATACCGTACATCTTCTCTCATCCGGACTTACAGACATGTATCTGATTACCGTCGGTTCCGGACTCTCACCGGTATCAGCCCGTAGGCTCGCGGACTTATGGGCGCGCCCAATCACCGCCGGTCATGAATTTCACATTACCCCGAAGAATTAATTTATACGTTTATTGTAGCACATTCGTATACTGTTGTCAATAGTCAATCCCTTGAAAAACAGTGTTTTTTACTGTCACAGAGTTACTATTGAGCTATATAGGTATCGGTCGTTATCTCCGGCTCTCCGCACCCTTCTCACCGCCATGCGCCTCTGATAACAACCGATACCTGTGTAGCATCAAGCGGACAGGCAATTCTATTACCCATATGAACGAGATAGCAGCTTGACTGCGTTTAGTCGCTCCAAGCGGCAGCAACGCTGCCGTTGGTCCGTTCGTGTATTACACACGAACGGAAGCAAGTGAATATGGGTAATAGAACTGCCCCATCGTTATATAGCTGAATAGAAACGTCACAGATTATATGTATATCCTGTTGCGGTTTCTCCACTCTCTCGGCGAAATGCCGTAGACATTTTTGAATGCTCTTGAAAAGTGGAGCGGATTTTTGTAGCCCACCGCGTTTCCTATATCACCGACAGAGAGCTTTGTAAGCTTTAAAAGCTCCGCGGCTTTTATCATTCTGTAATCCATCAGAAATTCCTGCGGTGATTTCCCCATCGTTTCCTTGAAAATCTTGCCGAAATAGCTGCGGTTCAGTCCGCACACGGCGGCTATGCTTTCCACGGAAATGTCATTCTGGAAGTTTTTCTCTATATATTCGACCGCCTCATGCACATAAAAATCACGCAGCTTGCTGCCGTTTGGCACTGCGGGAGCGAAGGCTGAGCGCAGAAGATAGTCAAGGAACAGATATAAATGCCCTATCAGATGAAAAGATGACGCGTCCTTGTTATCCTTAATATAAAGCATTTCTCTCGCCATTTCCTCGCGCAGGTCCTCTGAATGAGCGCGGTATACGGGACTGTCCTTTGTAAATCCTGCCGACTCGATTATACCCTTGACCCTCAGTCCGTCAAATTCAACCCAGATGTACTCCCACGGAAGCTCTGTATCAGCAATGTAGGTTGTGATCTGTCCCGGAAAAATCATAAAGCCCTGCCGGCTTTTTATATGATAGGTCTGCGTAATGCCGCTTGAATCCTGCGCCATAAGCGTACCCGTTCCGGAAATGACATAGTGGAACAAATAGTGATTTCTCGCGGCGGGACCGAAGGAGTGCGCAGGCTTGCAGCGTTCCCAGCCAAACTGATACAGTCCCAGATCAATAAAGTTTTCACTCGGAAAAACAGAAAACACAAAATCATTCACAGCCGATACCCCCGTTTCGATATTTCATTTTTCTATTATACTATAAAACATACCAAAATGCAACATGAGTTGATATAAATGGAGATAAATATAGAATATTGGTATAAAACTAACAAATGTATGATATTTACAGTGCGCATAAAGATATGTTATAATACATATTAAATAAATGAAAGGTGGAAGGTATTATGCCAATAAAAATCAATGATAAAACACAAAGCTTCTGTATTCTGACAGACAACACGGAATATCAGATAAAAGCCGATAAGAACGGTATTTTAAAGCATATATGGTACGGAAAGCGTGTGGAAACGGATATGGAATATATGCTTGATTTTCATGACACAGGCTTTTCGGGCAATATATACGAGGAGGCAGATGACAGAAGCTATTCGACAGATACCATGCCGCTTGAATATCCGGCAAGCGGCACCGGCGACTTTCGTGTGCCGGCATTGACGGTCGTTCAGCCTGACGGCTCGCGCGCGGCCGATCTGAGATATGCGGGGTTTAACGTCAGAAAAGGGAAATATTCCATACCCGGACTTCCTGCGGTATACGCCGACGAAAGAGAAGCTGAAACCCTTGAAATATATCTCAAGGATACCGCGTCCGATTTATTTGTGACGCTCAAATACGGAGTAATAGCGAAATACGATATAATAACACGAAGCGCGGTTATATCAAACAAGGGAACGGAGAAAATACGGCTTGAAAGAGCGTTGAGCATGTGTCTTGATTTCACATACGGCGAATGGGATCGGATTTATTTTACCGGACGCCATGCGATGGAAAGAAAGCCTGAGCGCGCGCCGCTGTTTCACGGAGTTCAGGAAAGCTCCAGTGCGAGAGGAACCTCAAGCCATCAGCAGAATCCGTCGGTGATTTTATGCAGCAGGGACTGCGCGGAAACAAACGGCGAAGCCTACGGTGCGGCGCTTATGTACAGCGGCAGCTTTAAAACTCAGACAGAATACGGACAGCTTAACGAAACAAGGCTTGTTATGGGAATCAATCCCGATTTGTTCAGCTGGGGGCTGAAGGGCGGCGAGGATTTTTATACGCCCGAGGTTATACTCACCTACAGCGGCAGCGGCCTTGAGCAGCTTTCGCATAATCTCCACAGGGTTATAAGAAATAACGTGTGCCGCGGCAGATACAAAAAGGCGCAAAGACCTGTCCTCATCAACAACTGGGAGGCTACCTATTTTGATTTTGAC
>JBJEIW010000112.1:0-12400 GCA_051877435.1 Candidatus Ornithomonoglobus sp. | reverse complement strand
AAGAAAATTAAAGAAAATGGACGAATATCGTTCATACAAAGAGATAGGAGGTTTAACATGAATAGCTGTACTGATCTGTTTACCCTGTCAGCGATCGCCTGCAAGCTTTCGGAATGTCTGAATGAAGACGAATTGGCAGTTCTTTCCGCCAATCTCATGGCTCTCGGCGATATGCTCGGGGTTGTGGTGGCGCGCAAATCCGCATCCAAGGCTGATTGTCCGTCTCCCTCGCTGACCGTTTCATAATTGCTGTCCATATGAATTTTTTATGTTAATATATAAAAATATCCACGGTCATTCGTTTCCGACCGTGGATATCAATACTGTCAAGTTCTGGTGAGGTTGTTATTGTAAAGTATAGCTTAGCTTATTAATTTCATCCAGTCTTTTTTGCAAATAGCTCTTATCATCCTTTTTAGTGGTAATCTTTATCATGTCTTCATATTCCTTTTTAAGTATATGCTTTGAAAGTATAAACATCGTTTCACACTGGTTAATGTCATATTGCGAATAATCGCCTGATAAGATTTTTGCAGTGTATAAACCGTAAGCACTCTTAATATAGCTTGCATAACAGTATGAAGCATAAAAATCCGAAAGACTTACCGCTCTTTTATTAAGAGTTGTAATCTTGTTAATCCATTCATGCGCAAAATCCACAAATGAAAGCAACGGTGTTACGCCGGTTATTAATTTTTTTATCGCCAGTTCGCCGCCGTCAGATATAGTGTTCTTTAATGTCATGAGCCATTTATCTGAATACTCATCCTCCATTTCACAAAGAATCGTATATATCATATCGTCTTCCGTGTTGTTATCCTTAAACGCATTCTTTAACGCTATGATATATGATATATGCTTTGAATAATCACGCATAAGTCCTTCTATTTCTTCAGCAGTGAGCATCCCAATATCTGCTATGTCACACATCTTATTCAGTTGCTTTGACATAGCCTCAATCTCATTCAGCGCATTAACGTCATCCGTTGTTGCAAGAGCTTTTTTCGCAGCCTCCGCTATTGCTTCATTGCTCAGAAAATCTATAGCCCCCGCAGCGCCCGTTCCAAAAGCAAGCACATCCACACCGGCATCCATGCTTTTATATTCGGAAACCCCGTCAAGCAAATCTATCAGGCTTTCCTTTACAGCCAGCTCCGCATGTGTTTTATCATTACAAAGCATCTCTATTGCCGTCCACCAATTATTGTAGCCGATTGCAAAGCCGTCAATAAAATTATTTCTCTCCTTAAGGAAAGCTGTGTCATCATCAAACTCATTAAATGGATTTTTTCTTGTTTCTTTAACATAGGCTTCAATGCCGCACAAGGTATACATATGAAGTCTGTAAGCGATAACCACTGCCTGTTCACGAGTCAGATTTCCCTTAGGGTCAAATCTGTTATCCTCTACTCCACTCATAACTGCTGTTCCGTCATTGTCAATCACACAGTCAGAAACATATTTTATGCATGCTTCACTCCATTCGCTGAATTCGTCCTCATCCGCGTAGACCTTGTCTGTATAATGCGATGTGTCCTTGTATAAAGCCTTGAGAGTGCGTTTAAGAAATGCTGCAGTCTGCTCACGGGTCAGAAGATCCTTTTCGCCCAAGTCAGTATCACTGTATCCACTTATAATGTCGAGCTCCGAACATTTTTTTACAGCATCCGCCTCTGAAATATTTCTTGAGATTTCCGGGTGATCATGCTTGGAAAGTATATTGCATATAAGCCTGCAGAATTCTCCTCTTGTGATATTCCTCCGGCACATATGCTGCAAATCATCGGGCAGCAATTCAAGATTTTTCATACAGTAATATGCAAAATCTGCCCAATCAGCAGGCGTGCAATAGAATTTATCATATTTGCTTCCTTTTAATTCCGGGAACCCATCGTTTGCATCGTTCTCTATCAGTCTTGTCAATCCAAAATGTGAAAGTATCCCATCTGCACTGCCGCTACTGCCATCGCCCAAATCAAGCTCATAAGCGTTTCCGCCCTCATCATATCCGTAGGAAGATATCGTATATGAGCTGTCCTGCCCGTTATAATAGTATCTTTCATTTCTGTAAATTCTTCTGTACGCATCCGGACTGCCGTTGTAAATCCCGATCTCAAAGGTGCTTACTACATCTGATTCCATGTTGCTCTTAGCATAATCAGAGCCATGCATACCATTACGGAAGGTGAAGTCTCTGACATAATAAATATTCATATTACTGTCATATGCCAAATAATGCTCTCCCATACCGCCTGTTCCGCCTGAATATGAAAGCAATCCGTATCCCATGTCAAGATCGTCATTAAAAACAAACTCATCCGTTACCGATTTAAGCGAACCGTTTTCATATATATAATCCGATGACGTATACCCTCTCATTTCATTGTTCACTATCGCGAGCACCGGCTGATTATTGTTCAATACGTCTACCATATACGCGTCTCGGAAGCTTTGATTCTTCTTTTCAGACTTGATTTTATTCTCAAAAGCTTTTTCCGCATTGCATATATCATAATCAGATTCAGCGGACACACTGTTCATAGGTGTAATTCCTCCAATTAAAAATGCAAATGCGCACATCATACTTATAATTTTTTTCATGTTAGTCACCCTCACAAGAATTCAGAATATGAATTAATTGGATTACAGTCCTGTATCAAAAGACGATATCCAGTTTACATCCATCCCCAAAGCTTCAGCTACAAAGCGAATAGGTATATATGTTCTGTCATTTACAATTTGAGCGGTAGTGTCCATTGTCACCGTTACATTTCCCACTTGAATATAAAGACTGTTTATTGAAAGCCGTATAACCGTACTGTCCTTTGTTATCGTTACTGTTTTTGTTGAATCATTCCAATCAACCGTGCAGCCCATAGCTTCCGCGACTGCTCTTATCGGAATCTGCGTTCTGCCGTTGCCATCTATAAAAGGCAATGCATCGCTGAAATTAATCGACCTTCCGTTTATATCAAGAGCAAGTTTATTATTTGAATTTTGCTTTACATTCAGCGAATCCCTAACTGTGACAGATGATGCAGGCTTTATCGGCTCTTTTGTTACCTTAGGCGCCGGCGCCTGTGTCGCTTTCTCGGGCTTCACTGTTGCTCTAGGCGCCTCCGTTACTTTCGCGGGTTTTTCTGTTGCTTCTGGCACTGCTGTTACTCTTTCACTGTCGGTATCAACGTCACCTAATGCATTATTCAGCGTTAAAGTATATCCCACCGCTTCAGATGACTCTACCTTGATGTAATACGTCCCGGCTTCTAATTCCTTTGTCACATTCAGCTTTTTATCTCTGCCCGAATCATATTTAATGCGTTTATCCCCATTTTCATCATATAAATTCAGATATATGTATGCTTTCGTATTTCCTACAAGACCTATATTTACTTCATCCTGACTATTTAATTTGAATACATACCAGTCTGTTTCATCCTTCACCTTTGTGTCGGAGATATAGCCCAAGTGGCCTGTTTTAGTTTGTCCGAACGATATTTTGTTTGCGGATTGATATGTACCCATAGACTCCGAATCATTTTCTATCGCCTGGGCTTCAAATTCATTATCTAATACATATCCCATGCTGTCACTGCAGTTTACCGTTACATAGTATTCACCTGCCTGCAAATTACAAGATATATTCAGCTTTTTATCTCTGCCGCTGTCATAGGTTATTCTTTGGCTTGCATTTCTGTCATACAGATTCAGGTAAGCATATGCTTTTTCATTATCTGATACCACACCTACAGACAAAGTTCCATCCTCCGGAATCACAATTCTGTACCAGTCAGTTTCATTGGTTTTTGGAAACAAGGAACCGCTTATACTTTTGTTCAACCCAAACTTATATGCCCTGTCATATGATGTATTATCCCCCTCTGCATTTGTATCTGTTTCATCTGAAACAATCGGTTTCTTTGTTGCCGCAGGCGCTGCTGTTACTCTTTCACTGTCAGTAGCAACGTCACCGGATGCATTATTCAGCGTTAATGTATATCCCACCGCTTCAGATGACTCTGCCTTGATGTAATACGTCCCGGCTTCTAATTCCTTTGTCACATTCAGCTTTTTATCTCTGCCCGAATCATATTTAATGCGTTTATCCCCATTTTCATCATATAAATTCAGATATATGTATGCTTTCGTATTTCCTACAAGACCTATATTTACTTCATCCTGACTATTTAATTTGAATACATACCAGTCTGTTTCATCCTTCACCTTTGTGTCGGAGATATAGCCCAAGTGGCCTGTTTTAGTTTGTCCGAACGATATTTTGTTTGCGGATTGATATGTACCCATAGACTCCGAATCATTTTCTATCGCCTGGGCTTCAAATTCATTATCTAATACATACCCCATGCTGTCACTGCAGTTTACCGTTACATAGTATTCACCTGCCTGTAAATTACATGTTATATTAAGCCTTTTGTCTCTGCCACTGTCATAGGTTATTCTTTGGCTTGCATTTCTGTCATACAGATTCAAGTAAGCATATGCTTTTTCATTATCTGATACCATGCCTACAGACAGAGTTCCATCCTCCGGAATCACAATTCTGTACCAGTCAGTTTCATTGGTTTTCGGGAACAGTGAATCGCTTATACTGCTGTTAAGATTAAGCTTATAGGCTTTATCATATGATATGTTGTCCGCTGCCGCAGCTTGTACGGCAAATGCTCCAAAGCCGCTTAAAGCAATAGCTCCCGCTAAAACCCCTGAAATTATTCTTTTTTTCATTATCATTTCCTCCTCATTATAATGGGCAGTGCCAAATTGACACACCACTGTTTATTTTTATTTTATATAAATTAAAATCGTTTCTTTGGCAGGGCGCATAACTGAATGTGAGGTCGATTATGCGCCTCTGCCTCATTGCTGTCACGGAGCTATGTAGTAGAATACGTCAATAACATCACCGTCAACAACCTTAACAATCGCAAGCTCCGGATTGCACTGGTTCTCCGATGCCAGCTTCCAGCTTATAATACTTTTTGCGCTGTCTGTATATGACTGGTTAAATATCGTACTATTTTGTGTAAGTGAGCCAACCGATACCCTATAACCGGACTTCTGACCATAGTCATGTATATATGCATTTGCGCCGCTTAAGGAGAAGGACACAATATCATTATTTACATTTGAGGTCCGCAAATCCCCTGTTCCGCTTGTATTTGTAATAAGCTTGAGATTGCTGCCTGATTTGCTGTACACTACTCCGTAGTAAAGCTCAACTTCCTTTATTGTTGTCATACCGTACGCGGGCGTTACATAGCCTTTGCCGGTATCGGTCATATTCTCAAGAGCGCCTGACATATTCTCAAGCGCATCTGTATATGTAGCCGCATAGCTGCTTTCGGGCGAGTATATAGCGTACAAATTCTCTGAATGTACATACCCCTCCGCTCCGATAGCATAAGCAAATACCGTTCCTTCAATAAGGGGAGGATTTGTGCCCTCAACAATAAGTGATATTCCATCTTCACCGTCTTTTGCAATTTGAACCACTGTGCACTCTATGCCGTCAACATCTGTTATACCCAAGATTTTTTCCGCAACCGCCATTGAATCGTAACTTTTTACCCTGTCAAATTCAAATAATGCAACAGTTCTGTACTCTCCCAGTGTATTGGCATTATACATATATGCTGTATATTCAGCTCCGTCCTCAAGGTCGTAGACAGGAATCGTGTTTATTGCCGAACCTGACGAGCTATAGTAGTCACTAAAATCTAATATAACCGCTCCATAGCTCAAATAATAGTCACCCAGCTTGTTGCTGGCTGCATCATATATCAGTTTCTCACCACCGAATCCGCTGCAGCTGCTGCCAAAGCTGATTTTGCCATTGCCGAGACTATATGTGCAATAGCAATTCTGAATATTATCCTTTACATCGCTTTTTGTAAAACTACCGTCAGCCGTCCATGCCGTGCCCGGCACTGCAAGCTCCCAGAATTTCTTTGCCTCTTCATTGCTTGCGCACTCGTATGCCACCATCTCTGCAGCATCTGTGACAAGTCTTACCGTCTGATAAGTATTGCCTGCGCTTTTATACATTGCCACTATAAGACCGCCGTTAGACGCAATAGCCTTTGCATATGCAATTTTACCGAAAGAATTTAAATAACAGCCAAATTCTGCATTTAGGTAAAAATCCATACCCACATCATAATTCTTCGTTACATTATAGGTATTTCCATCCACGTTTACAGTGTTTTTAACAGTATCCCTTCCTGTCACAGTTCCGTATACACTGTCACTGCAAGCAAGTATTTCACAATAACCGGGATTCTCCGGCGTAGGATTATTCAGCACATCATACGCTATTGAAATCACATCACCTTCGCATAAGTCAGTATATGAAGCTGCCTTGTTATTACGCAATATTGTCACGTTTTTATCAATATCAGACAGCTTCAATCTTATATAATTAGCTCCAAACTCACATTGATTATAGTCCTTTAAATATATAGTAGCATACGCGGAGCCTACATTGACGCTCTCCACAACAGCGTCAACATAATAGTCCGTGTATATGCAGTCATATATTCCGTCCATGTTATAATCAGCAATCGTTACACTTCCTCCTGTGCTGCCGAGAATATACCTCTCAATATTGTCATCCGTAGCATTTCCCGCCAACATACCGTTTACATAAAGCTTTGTGCTGCTGTCTATATCATAGCTGAGCCCGCCTTCAACAGGCAGCGTTCCGTAAGATACATACTTTGTTCCGCAAATAGTATCTGTCGCTAAGTCGCTGCAATCAAACCAATCACGATAAGACTCTGTTGCCTCATATACATCACTGTACGGCACAAGTTTCCCATCTGCGGACCACACGAAAATCTTTACGCTTATATCTGTTAATCCCTTGACACCTTTAAGAATATATTCTATTCCCGGATTATACCGCGTTACTCCTTCCTCTATATCCCGCTCTTGAACAGTCAGCAGCTTGCCGTTATTGTAATATACCGCATAATACAGCTTTGCTGCATTCCCGGAATCATTTTCATACAACCCGTCGCAGGCAATGATCATATCCTTGTTGACCACTGAGTACCAATACCCGAAATTACATTCTGCCGACGCGCTAACTGCCGTGACCGCCGCAGCCGCAAGACCGCATACTGCCGCTGTTATTTTCTTGTTTTTCATAATAACCTCCTGTGCTCCTTTTCTGTAAAACATAAAATGTATGTATATATTTTACCATGTTTTCTTGATAAAATCAATACAGTGTCACTATTCACACCATTAGTTACACCAAACTTTTTTATCAATTTTATACAAAAAATACCCACGGTCATCCGTTTCCGACCGTGGATTTTACTTGCAGATCACGCCTTATATTTCATATATGTAAGCGGCTCTATTTTATACGGCGCCGTACCCAGTCCGGTCATATATTCCTCTTCTGTTCTGAAAAACGGACAGCCCTGACACAGCCCCTTCCTGCTCGGGAAATTATAAAACTGCTTCAGAACAAGGCATGAATACATGGTTCCGTTGCCGACAAAGAAACAGCAGTCTGTGTTTCTCCCCCGTATGTCCAGATTAAAGTCGTGTATTTCTTTTTTCAACAGACCACACTCCCCTCATGCTTCAAATATAAAGTCTTCTCTTACACTGTCAATTATTTTCTCCTCAGCGTCCTTTTCACAGTGCATACAGAAAAATGTTCCGTTCACATCATAAAATTCCTCACAGGGTCTTATCTCGGCGCCGCATACGCTGCAAAATGTACCCGAATTATCGGCTCCGTAAAAGTCCTCACCGTAATTTCCCGTAACGTATCTGTCTATAGCGTGTCCTATTTCAGGATCGCTCAATGAATAAATCATGCAGTCCGCATCTCCTTTCTCTTTGCGCGCGGCTCGGAACTAACATCTGTCTCAGAGCCGCACCCTTCAAATTTGTATCCTTTTTTTATCGCTGCAAGCAAATTATACCACACATTTGTGCTGTAGTCAATGCCATTTATGGTACATTAAAGAGATTATTGTTAATAATGCTCTTTTCGGCAAGACTTTTCCGCGGCGTACATCTGAAAGTGTTTGGCAAAACATACAAGCCCGGCACCACTATTCTCTCTTAAAATCAGCAAAATTTAACTTGAAAAACACCTTCTTTTGTAGTATAATTACTTCTCGAAAAAAGCTGCATATTTATGCTGAGTACTTAATGCATGCTATGTAGGAAAGGATAGTGTCTTTTTATGGCAACGTGGATAGTACATCTCAGAATTGCCGACGAATATCTCAGACGCGGTATTATTCCCCGCGAAAGAGATTTTGTTCTCGGTTCTGTAGCGCCGGACTGCGGCTACGGTATTAAGGACAGCTACGGTGATTTCATGCCGCCGCCGGAAATAACCCACTGGGCGCCGGGCGGTGTCAAGCTTTACTGTGAGTACTGGAAGTTTATGGACGAATATCTTAAGGATAAAAAGGAAACCGCAGACTACTGGTTTTATCTGGGTTATTATGTGCATCTTATCACGGATATTATGTGGTCAACAATGATGTATCTTCCCACCAAAATAACATATGCCGATGAATATGAAAAAAATCCTGATTTCCTCAGGATAATAAAGAAAGACTGGTATGATCTTGATTTCATGTTCCTGCGCGACCACCCGGATTTCAGACCCTATGAGATCATAAAGAATGCCGGAGAGGTCAAGGACTACCTGCCATATTACGAGCCGGGACAGCTCACAACGCAAATCAGATTTATCGGAGATTATTACAGTGATCCGAAGGGGCGCGTACTCGACAGAGAATATCCGTATCTTGATGAGAAAACTATGAGCAGATTTATTGAATGCGCTGCGGAGCTGATCGACTTTGACCTCAGACGGAAAAACCTTCTTTTTATATAATTTTAGAATGGACAGCCTCAGGGCTGCCCATTCTTTTATGCCTTTACCTTCAGTCTTATTCTGTCCGCAACCATCGCTATAAATTCGGAATTGGTCGGCTTGCCCTTGCCGGTGTTGATCGTGTAGCCGAACACCTCCTCCATAGTCTGCGGCTTACCGCGGGTCCATGCGACCTCAATCGAGTGGCGTATCGCGCGCTCAACTCGGCTTGAAGTGGTCTGATATGCCTTTGCGATTTCAGGATAAAGCTCCTTTGTTATGTAGTTTAAAAGGTCCATATCCTTTACCACCATCATTATCGCCGTTCTGAGATAGTGATAGCCCTTTATATGCGCCGGAACTCCAAGCTCATGTATGTATTCTGTCACAAGGCTTTCAAGGTCATATTTTGTGTCGCCGACAGACTCCGGCACCACCGCCTCATGGGTCTTTTTAACGCCGCACAGGTCACGGATCACTCCGCACATGCTCTCCTCGCTCTGCGGCTTTATCATGAAATATGACGCGCCGTATCTCGCCGCCACCTCGAAAAGACTTCCGAGAGTCGATGCCGTGTTCATTATGAATATCGGCTTTTTCTTCATGTCCGATGCGGCTATGCGTCTGAGGACACCTATTCCGTCAAGCTTCGGCAGGATCGCGTCAAGCAGCACCACGTCCGGCTTTGTTTCCTCTATCATGCCCATTGCCTCAACTCCGTCTGCTGCTATGCCCGCGCAGTCAATGTCATTTGTCGATTTGAAGTAGTCCTCAAGCTCCTTTGCATATTTTTCATCATCATCGACTATAAGTACACTTACATTTTCCATGTTAATTTCCTCCGTTTCGTATGGTTTTATTCTTAAAAATCTTATTTTTCTTTGTTTTTCAATCGATTGCGCTATAAGATTACCATATCGGAGAAATCTTTTCAATAAAAAATTCGATACTTTATGTCAACCACTGCGTCGAAAAAAATTACTTTCCTGTAGAATTATCCGGCTTCTTACCTATTTTATATTTTAACTTATTATTCATCATAAAATGTACTTTTTTCGATGGTTTATGTAAACCGAAATCGAGCAGAGAATTTTTTTCAGATCTCCTATCACACCACCATACATGACGTTCGGCATAAGGCGGTTCAACTCAAATTTAAAATATGTCTGCGTATTACTGTAAATTTGTCGGTATCACTATTGCAAAACCGAGGAAAATATGTTATTATATTAATATATTGTATCAAATTCAGGAGTTATAACAGCATGGTAAGAATATACATAATCCGCCATGGAGAAACGGAGCCTAATACCCGCTTTGCATGTCTGGGCAGGCTTGATGTTCCGCTCAATGAAAACGGACTGGAACAGACGTCAGCACTTACAGAGCGAATCAAGAATGTTTACGCGGATAAAATATACATCTCTCCTCTTTCCCGGGCTTATGAGACCATAAAACCGTACTGTGAGCTTCATCCAAAAATCCCGGTTATTACGGAAAACGGAATAACAGAGCGGGATTACGGTGAATGGGACAATATGTCCTTTGCCGAAATTGAGGCATCGGACCCGGCGCGGTACGCGCTGTGGCAAGAGAATTTCACAGGCTACAGAATTCCCGGAGGGGAAAGCTCGGAGGATGTGCAGGAGCGCGTTAATGAAGCGCTTGACCGTATTACCTCGGAAAACGACGGAAAAACTGTGTTTTTAGTAACACACCTCGGAACGGCAAGACAGATAATTTCCCGTTTATTATGTCTTTCGCTGGAGGAAAGCTGGCGCTTTACGATGAACAACGCGTCCTGCTCCGTGATAGATTACGATAATAACGCCGGATGCGGCGTATTAAAATACTTAAACATATAAGTAGATAAAGTAGAAGGAGAAAGCAATGGCAGAAGTAAGAAGAATTTACGTTGAAAAGAAGCCGGGCTTTGACGTTGAGGCAAAGGATGTACTTGCCGATCTTCGTGAAAACCTGAACATGAAGGGACTCACCGATGTCCGCATCATAAATCGTTATGATGTTGAAGGAATCACAGACGAGGAATACGCAAAAGCGCGCAGTCTCATATTCTCAGAGCCGCCGGTTGACAACGCCTATGACGAGAAGATAGAAATTACCAAGGGTAAGAAGTTCGGCGTTGAGGCGCTTCCGGGACAGTTTGACCAGAGAGCCGCAAGCGCGGAGGAATGTATTTCGATCCTCACCGCAAAGGACCGCCCGACAGTACGCTATGCAAAGGTGTACGTTCTTATAGGCGATATTACAGATGAGGACGTTGAAGAAGCAAAGAAGTATGTTATTAACCCTGTTGAATCAAGAGAGGCATCCCTCGAAAAGCCGGAATCTCTTGATATGAAGGTGGATTATCCCGAGGACGTTAAGACAGTTGACGGCTTTATCACTATGGGTGAGGCTGATATGCAGTCATTCCTTGACAGTATGGGCTTTGCAATGGACCTTGACGACCTTAAGTTCTGTCAGAATTATTTTGCAAACGATGAGAAGAGAGAGCCGACAGTCACAGAGCTGCGTATGATAGACACATACTGGTCAGACCACTGCCGCCACACAACCTTCTCAACAAAGATAAATAACGTTAATATCCCGGACGGCAAGTATGCCGATGTTATCGCGGACGCATACGCAGAGTACAAGGACGCAAAGGCTGAGCTTTACGCGCCGGACAGAAACGAATGCCTTATGAACATGGCTACGATCATCGTCAAGCAGCTCAAGAAGAAGGGGTATCTTAAGGAAATAGACGAGTCAGAGGAAATCAATGCCTGCTCGATCGTTATGCCTGTTGAGGTAAACGGCAAGGAAGAGGACTGGCTCATCATGTTCAAGAACGAGACCCACAACCACCCGACGGAAATTGAGCCGTTCGGCGGCGCGGCAACCTGTCTTGGCGGCGCTATCCGTGACCCGCTCTCAGGCCGTTCATATGTATACCAGGCTATGCGCGTCACAGGCGCGGGCGATCCGAGAAAGTCACTTAAGGAAACAATTCCCGGCAAGCTCATGCAGAGAAAGATCACAAAGAAGGCATCATCGGGCTACAGCTCATATGGTAACCAGATAGGACTTGCAACAGGTCAGGTACAGGAAATTTACGATGAGGGCTATGTTGCAAAGAGAATGGAGATAGGCGCGGTTATAGGAGCCGCTCCTAAGGCAAACGTAATCCGCGAGGTTCCCGAAAAGGGCGATGTTATTATACTTCTCGGCGGACGCACAGGCCGTGACGGTATAGGCGGAGCAACAGGCTCATCAAAGGCGCATGACGAAAAGTCAGTCGTTACCTGCGGCTCAGAGGTTCAGAAGGGTAATCCTCCTGTTGAGAGAAAGCTTCAGAGACTGTTCCGTGACAACAAGGTGACAACACTTATCCGCCGCTGCAACGACTTCGGCGCGGGCGGTGTTTCGGTTGCCATAGGCGAGCTTGCCGACGGTTTACAGATCGACCTTGACAAGGTTCCCAAGAAGTATGAGGGACTTGACGGTACAGAGCTTGCAATTTCG
>JBJEIW010000111.1:0-12454 GCA_051877435.1 Candidatus Ornithomonoglobus sp. | reverse complement strand
CGTCCGTATCCTCGCCCTTGCCCGGCTTTTCCTCGGTAATGTCCGAGCTGCCGTTTTCATCGGTAATATCCTCTGAAAGCGGCGGGAATACGGCTTTGCCGTCTTTGTTTGTAATGCCGGTTAAGGATTTTACATCAGCAGTTTCTTCCGGATTGTCCGTTGTAACGGTTTTTTCGGATACAGTTATATTCATATCTTGAACCGCTGTTTGTTCAGCCTTATTAAGTACCGTTAAGAAAGATGTGTATTATATCTTTCCTCCGCTTATGCCGAATACAAGCACAAGAGTCGTATTAAAAAAGCCCAAAACCGATAGCAGTATAAGAAAAATATGGCTTCCAAAAACTCTGGCATATATATTGCGAGAATGGAAAAAACATCAGGATGAACTGAAAGAGCTTCTCGGAGAAGAATATACAGATTATAATTTGGTTGTTGCGTTGAATAACGGCAGACCGTGTGAAAGCAGAGTCTTGCTGAAGGCTTTTGAAGCATTAAGAGAAAAGGCAGAACTTCCGAATGTTGTATTTCATTCTCTCAGGCATTCAAGCACAACATATAAGTTAAAGCTTAATCACGGTGACTTGAAAGCGACACAAGGTGATACCGGACACGCACAAATTGATATGATAACTGATATTTATGCTCATATATTAGACGAGGACAGAAAAGTAAATGCAATGAAATTTGAAAGTTCGTTCTATAATATCAAGGCAGATTTAAGGAATGTACAGGCTCCCAAAGAGGAACAGCCTGTTTTAGATGTATCTGCATTGATTGAACAGCTGCAAAAATCCCCCGAGCTGCTGCAAACCTTATCGCAGTTAATTACTGCTAAGGCGTGAGAAACGAAGTACTGTTCCGAACACATGCTAATTCGGCAATTAGCAAAAATGCAAAATTCTTAGCAAACCGCAAAAATCAGTTCGTTTCCAATTAGCAAAAATGCAAAGTCAACAACGTCATAAAAATTATATGACAAAAAACAAAAAGCACCGCAAAAGCGGTGCAAATGGCGTCCCCGGGCAGGTTCGAACTGCCGGCGTTCCGCTTAGGAGGCGGACCCTCTATCCAGCTGAGGTACGGAGACATATTAAATTTTAAGTGCTTTTTGCCAAGTTTGGTGGCGGAACTGTTTCCCCTTAGGAGGGGCTTGTAATATCCTCTTTACTACGGGGGCATATGAATAACTACCATTATATTATAACACATTTTTCGCTTTATTTCAAGTGTTTTTTTTTCAAGATTGTTGTTAAACTGCACAAAGAAAAAGAAATTAATTTTCACTATTTAAATATTTTGCATATTGACATTTAGAAAAAAAGTGGTATAATTAAACCATAAATAAAATATTAGCGAATTGAAACAAGGGAGTTTTATATTGATAGAATTAATATAAAACTCCCTTTTTTAGTAAATTCGCAAATGTTAGCATAAACTAAGATTTTTCAGGAGGTATTTTTATCATGATGGAAAACGGAGACGTATCAAAGATCTTCGGCGAAAACGTGTTTAACCTTCCCACAATGAAGGCGCGTTTACCAAAGGATATCTATAAGTCACTCGTTAAGACTATAAGCGAAGGCACAAAGCTTGACATTGAGGTTGCAGAAGTTGTAGCTAACGCAATGAAGGACTGGGCAATAGAAAAGGGCTGCACACATTATACACACTGGTTCCAGCCGATGACAGGTCTTACAGCTGAAAAGCATGACTCATTCATTCAGCCGACAGATGACAAGACAGTTATCATGGAATTTTCAGGCAAAGAGCTTGTTATGGGTGAGCCGGACGCTTCATCCTTCCCGTCAGGCGGTCTGAGAGCGACCTTCGAGGCCCGCGGCTATACCGCATGGGATCCGACATCCTTCGCGTTTATTAAGGATCATTCATTATACATACCGACATCATTCGTATCATATACAGGCGAGGTTCTTGATAAGAAGACACCGCTTCTTCGCTCAGAGGCTGCAATTGACAAGGCGGCAAAGAGAGTGCTTGCGCTCTTCGGCAAAACTCCTAAGAGGGTTGTCGCATATGTAGGACCTGAGCAGGAATATTTCCTCGTAGACAAGAAGCTCAGAAATCAGAGAAAGGATCTTCTCCTTACAGGCAGAACATTGTTCGGCTGCAAGCCGGCTAAGGGTCAGGAAATGGATGACCATTACTTCGGTCAGATCAAGGAAAGAGTAGCGTCCTTCATGAAGGAGGTTGACGAGGAGCTGTGGAAGCTGGGCGTACTCGCTAAGACAAAGCATAACGAGGTTGCTCCGGCGCAGCACGAAATCGCTCCGGTTTTCTCAACGACAAACATCTCAAACGACCACAACCAGCTCACTATGGAGGTACTCAAAAAGGTTGCTGACCGTCACGGTCTCTACTGTCTCCTCCACGAGAAGCCGTATGAGGGTATTAACGGCTCCGGTAAGCACAACAACTGGTCGATCGGCACATCGGACGGCGAGCTTCTCTTAAAGCCGGGCAAGAAGCCGGAGGAGAACGTACAGTTCCTGCTTTTCCTTGCTGCGGTTATCAAGGCTGTTGACGATTATCAGGATATATTAAGAGTTTCTGTCGCTACAGCGGGCAACGACCACAGACTCGGCGCGAACGAGGCTCCGCCGGCTATCATCTCAATGTATCTCGGAGACCAGCTCGCGGCAGTGGTTGATCAGCTCAAGAGCGGTCACGGCGTAAAGTACGAAGAGGGCAAGCTTATCGAAACGGGTGTTGAGTCGCTCCCGGATATTCAGAAGGATTCAACAGACAGAAACAGAACATCACCGTTCGCATTCACAGGCAACCGTTTCGAGTTCCGCGCGCCGGGTTCAAGACAGTCAATCGGCGGTATCAACATTGTGCTTAACACAATCGTAGCCGAAACGCTGACAGAGTTTGCAGATAAGCTTGAGGGCTGCAATGACTTCCCGAAGGCTGCGCTTGATCTTGCGATCCAGACCTTTAAGGATCATGAGAGAATTATCTTTAACGGCAACGGCTACAGTGACGAATGGGTTGAAGAGGCTGAAAAGAGAGGTCTCCTTAACCTCAAGACAACACCGGACGCTATGCCGTACTTCAAGAGCAAGAAGTCAATCGACCTCTTTACAAAGCAGGGCGTATTCACTCAGGTTGAGGTTGAAACAAGAGCCGAGATCATGATGGAGGAGTATGACAACACACTTCACTTCGAGATGCTCACAATGCTTGAAATGGCTAAGCAGGAAATTCTTCCGGCATGCCTTAAGTATACAAAGTTCGTTACAGACGATCTTGCATCAAAGAAGGCTCTCGGTCTTGACGCTCCGAAAGAGCTTGAGAAGGCAAAGCAGCTCACATCGCTTACAGAGGAGCTTATGGCTGATATTGACTCACTTGACGCTGCGACAGCAGTTCCTGATGAAGATGTCTTTGACACAGGTATGTACTACAAGAACACAGTAATTCCGGCAATGGATAAATTGAGAGAAACAGCGGACACTCTTGAAGCGATCGTTGCAAAGGACTTCTGGCCGTTCCCGACATATACAGAGCTTCTTTACCTCGTATAATAGATTGCAGGCGGGAGGGCGTCTCTGCCCTCCCATATATAAAGAAAATGCTAATTCTTTTCTTTTTGTTTTCTATCGCAGCGGCTTTTGCCGCGAAGATAGCAACAAAAAGTACATTTAAAATGCCAATTCTTTTCTTTTTGTTCTCTATCGCAGCGGCTTTCGCCGCGAAGATAGCAACAAAAAGTACATTGAAAATGCCAATTCTTTTCTTTTTGTTATATAAGTAGTTAGGGAAACAGACGGGCATCACCCCATGAGCCGGTCTGTTTTTCTATGCTTTTTTCTCAAAACAAGTTATAATACTTAAAAATTGTTCAGTTTTCATAATTCACAATTTTTTTACAATTTACTATTGATTTTTTATTAAAGTTGATGTATAATAATAGTCGGAATATATAGAATTTATTCCATAATCAATCATCACACGTTGGTTCTAACCAGACCGGCGTGGTTTCCTTACTTACTTATATAACAAAACAAAAAGCAGCGGCCCTAACCAAGCCGCTGTTTTTTATATCAAATATTAATCCTTTGCGATAAGCCCGGCGCCAATGATTCCCGCATCGTTAAACAGCTTTGCCGTTACAAGCTTTGTCTGCTTCATATATTTATTGAACCGGTTTTCTTTTACAAACTGCTTTACGGGGTCAAGAAGATAATCTCCCTCCCTGCTTATTCCGCCGCCGACCGCAATTATGTCGGGCTGAAAAATATTCTCCATGCTTACAATTCCATCCGCTATATACTCAGCATACTGCTTAACGACGGCCTTTCCTGCCTCGTCCCCCGCCTTTGCCGCCTCGAATGCCGTTCTGCCCGAAATCTCACCGTCACTGTTAAGATACCGGTGCATAAGGCTGTCCGGATGCTCTTCCATCGCATACCTTGTCTGTCTTTTAAGAGCGCTTACAGACGCGTATGCCTCCCAACAGCCGCGCTTTCCGCAGCCGCACTTTATACCGTCATGAACAAGCGTCATATGTCCTGCCTCTACCGCGACACCGTTAGAGCCTGAAAACACTCTGCCGTTAATGATAAGACCGCTTCCCACTCCGGTTCCCAACGTAATCATAAGATAAACAGCCGCATTTTCTCCGTTTACCGCATATTCTCCCAGAGCGGCGCAGTTTGCGTCATTATCGAGCGTGACAGGCAGCTCAAGATACCTTCCGAACTCCTCCGCTATCGGGAAATGAATCATTTTAACATTCGGACAGTATACCACCTCGCCCTTTTTATTATCAACCGTTCCCGGAATGCCGATTCCGACACCCTTTATCTGTGATATGTCAGCGCCGTAAGCCTTGATAAGCTTCCCCGAAAGCGCCGCCATATCACGGACAATCTCACAGGCATCTCTGCCCGCCAATGTGGGCACCGAATCCTGAATCAGAATTTCGCCGTTTTCACTTACTATTCCCGCGGCTATGTTTGTGCCGCCCAGATCTATTCCTATATACATTGCGTTTAATTCTCCTTAAGTTGTATTCTTAAGTATAATATCACAAATACCGTAAATATTCAATAGTCAGGTTCATTTTTTTACAATCCACGCATATAATACATTAACTGAAAATTATATCCGATACAGAAAGGAATGATTTTTATGGATATAAATGAACTGCTGGGCAGCTTTAACGAAAATCAGCTGAAGCAGATAAATAACTTTATCGGGTCCGTTCAGGGTCAGAAAATGTCGGGCGGTCTCAATAATTCCGACAAGGAGCGGCTGCTCTCGGAGCTTGGCAAGCTTGACGCGGACACGGTGCGCCGTAAGCTCAGCTCGCTCTCCGGCGAGGACATTATAAAAATACTCAAATAGAAGGAAGGTATGAAATGTGGCAGACATGATGGACACCTTAAAGGGACTGCTCGGCGACAATGCCGATGAAAAATTAAACGGTATCCTCGGTATACTTAATTCCGACAAACCGGCAGCAGGCAGCGAGGCATCATCTGCCCCCCATGACACAGCCGAGCAAAATACTTCTGCTCCGGACCCGTCCGGGCTACCTGTCAGTCCTGAGATGCTTTTACAGGCGCAGCAGCTTATGAGCCGGATTTCTTCAACAGGCGATGACAACCGCGCCAAGCTTCTGAAATCTCTCAAGCCCTTTATGCGTGAAAGCCGCAGAGACACAATCGACGAGGCAATAAAATTTATGAACCTGGCGCAGATTACAAAGCTATTCGGAGGTGAGTGATGTATAAATCCTATAGCTACAACAATATGCCGCAGCCAATAAATACATTCGGGAGCGCCGCACCTGAGCCTTCCAAAAATGCAGCTCTGCCCGAGCCGTCCGTACCGCCTCCGCCGAAGCCGAAGCCCGCGCCTCAGCCGGAGCCGATACCGATATTGGCTGACGACGGCAATCCGGAAAAAAATGAAACCATCATAGGCAGGCTTAAAAGCGATGATATGATAATTCTTATTGTTATTGTGTTACTTTTGTTAAACGATTGTGACGACAAGCTCCTGCTTATTTCGCTTGCTTTCATATTTTTTTCTGATTATTTCAAATGAATGCAAAAATATTACAATGATATGAAATATTTTACAAAGTTAACATTTTAATGACTTTGCACAAAAAATGTTGATTTATCGGAATTTTTGTTGTATAATTATTTCAACAAGGTATAATCCTATTATAGATATAGGATAAAAGGGTGGCGCTCGTTCGGGTAAAACGAGCGCCTTTTTTCACTCATATTTTCAGTCTGTCCGATATTATCTCCGCCGCCGTTTCAGCGGCACCTTCAGGAGCAAGAAAAATTATGCGCTCATCGCGCCGGAACCATGTAAGCTGGCGCTTGGCATATCTGCGCGAGCCCTGCTTAACATTCACAACCGCCTCCTCAAGGGTGCATTCCCCGCTGAAGTAATCCATTATTTCCTTATAGCCTATACCCTTCATGGAATTCATATCCTTTGTATAGCCCATATCCATAATCCGCTTAACCTCATCAAGCAATCCCTCGTCAAGCATCATATCAACACGCCTGTTTATCCTCTCATATAAAACAGAACGGTCATGATTTATGCAGAACATAACCGGCTCATAACGGCTCTCTGTGCGCTTCGTCATTTCCTGATGCTCCGAAATCGGAACTCCTGTTGTTCTGTAAAACTCTATGGCGCGGATTATGCGGCGCAGATTGTTCGGGTGAAGCCTTCCGGCGCTCACGGGGTCAAACTCTGAAAGTATCCCGAGCAGCCTTTCGCCGCCCTCTCTTTCTGCCAATGCCCTGAGCTTCTCCCGCATTTCATAGTCGGTATCCTGCTCACAGAAGGTCACATCATTGACAACGCTGTTTATATAAAGTCCTGTTCCGCCGCACATAACCGCAAGCTTACCCCGCGCGGTAATATCAGCAATCACCTTATGTGCCAAAGCCGTATAGTCCGCAACTGAAAATTCAGCGTCCGGCTCAACAAAGTCAATAAGGTGATGCGGGCACTCAGCTCTCTCCTCCGCTGTAGGCTTCGCAGTCCCTATATTCATATATTTATATATCTGCATACTGTCCGCGGAAACAATTTCACCGTCAAAGCGCTTTGCAATATCGATCGCAAGCCGCGTTTTTCCCGACGCCGTCGGTCCCGCTACAACAACTAAGGGTATTTTTTTCATTATACAATTCTCTTAAAATTCTTCTCGATTTCCTTTTTGCTCATGGAAATCACGATCGGTCTGCCGTGCGGACAGGTGTTGATGTTTTTCAGCTTAAACACCCTCTCGACAAGGCTCTTCATTTCAGGCTCACTGATTTCCATATTAGCCTTTATTGCCGCCTTGCAGGATATTGTATACAGCAGCCTTTCCTTGTCATAGCTCATAAGCTCCCTGTTCATATTTTCAGCCTGTGTAAGCAGCTCAATAAACAGCGGCTCTGCCTCGCTCCACGAAATATCGCCCGGTACGGCGCTTATCGCAACTGCGCTTTCGCCGTCATTTGTAATTTCAAAGCCGAGGTCATAGAAATCCTTTTCGTGCTCCGCATACACCGCAAATTCCTCACCCGAAAGCTTTATCTCCACAGGCTCCAGCATCATCTGCGAGACAATGCCCGTATTCTCCATTTCCTGCTTTAACGCCTCAAAATTCAGTCTTTCATGCGCCGCGTGCTGATCTATCATAAGCAGCCTGTCATCCTTTTCAACAAGGATATAGGTTTCAAAAAGCTGTCCGATAACACGGAAATATCCGTCATTAAAGATATTTTCCTCCTGCCTTCCCGCATATTCCTCATTCGCTCTGTCGCGGTATTCCCTCCAATCGGGAAGCGCGTCATTTTCCGCCGGCTGTCCTCCGTCCTCTGAATCCTTTACCTTGGCAAAGCGGCTTTTCTTTTTGCCAAGCTCCAGAGCGTAGTCAAGCATTGCAAAGGTGTCTACGGGTCGCTTTGCCGTCTCCGTCTGTATTTGCGGTACTTCTGCGTTCTCCTCCGGCTTCGGCGCTTCGGCGGGTATGCTTTCTGCCTTTTTCGCAGTATGCTCCGCCGCCCTTGCGCGGTTCATGAGCTTTTCAAACGCGGAAGTCTCATCATCCTTTACAGGAATTGCCGGCTTTGGACTTGATGTATCACGCGCCAGCTCTCTTTGCGGCTCCGGCTTTTTTATCTCATCCCATGACGGACGCGGGGTTTCCCTGTGTTCAGCTTTGAATTTAAAGTCGTTTGACGGCTTCATGCTCTCCCTGAGCTTTTCACTGTAAAGCTCCTCAATGGTTTTCTGCTCTCCGCCCTCCGCCTTGAGCTGTGATACTTTTCCGGCTTCCTTCTTCTCCGCTCTCTCTATCTCCGGCACGTTCGGCAGCGCGTACAGCGCGGACTTTGCCGCATGATACACCGCCTGATAAATCTCCGATTCATTTGAAAATTTACATTCAAGCTTTGTCGGGTGCACGTTTATGTCAACATCCCCCGCCGCAACCTCAACATTTAAAATCGCTGTAGGGAACTTTGAAATCATGATCTGATTTTTATACGCTTCCTCCAGCGCGCGTATCAGAATCGCGCTTTTTATATATCTCTTGTTTACAAAAAACGTTTCGTTGTTTCTGTTCGCCCTCGACAGCGTTCCCTTGCCTATCATGCCCGCAACATGAATATCGTTATACTGATAATCGACCTCAAGCATATTTTTCGCAAAATCCCTGCCGTATACCGAATATATTGCGTTTATGAGCTTATTGTCGCCCGAGGAAAAAATGGTCTCCTTGCCCTCGCGGATAAGCTTAAAGGATATTTCGGGATGCGCGAAAACGTACCTTGCCATAAGGTCGGAAATATATCCGCCCTCGGTGGCAGGCTTTTTGAGGAATTTGAGTCTTGCCGGAGTGTTATAGAACAAGTCCGAAACCTCAATTACGGTTCCGTTCGGCGCGCCCGCATCGGCGGAGGAAAGGATTTCGCCGCCCTCACAGGTTACACATATGCCGACCTCGTCCTGACGTCGCTTTGTGTAAAGCCTCACCTTTGAAACAGCTCCGATACTCGACAGCGCCTCTCCGCGGAAGCCGAGAGTATATATCGCCTCAAGGTCGCTTCCGGTCTGAATCTTGCTTGTCGCATGACGGAGGAAGCAGATTTTTGCGTCCTCCTCGCTCATACCCGAGCCGTTATCCGTAACTCTTATATATGAAATACCGCCGTTTCTTATTTCTACGGTAATCAAAGACGCTCCGGCGTCAATACTGTTTTCAACAAGCTCCTTAACAATACTCAGGGGCTTTTCAACCACCTCGCCGGCGGCAATTTTATTTGATACCTCCGTATCAAGAACATGAATAAGACCCATCCGTTATAACTCCTTTGCTTTCAGTGACAGCTGATACAGCTTATTCATCGCGTCTATCGCCGTCATAGTGGTAACGTCCATCATCTTCAGCTCGTCAAGCAGCTCACGTCCCGCCATATCCTCAAAGCCTAGCTGAGAGCTTGCAGGCTCCGGCTGCTTTTTGCTGCTCTTATAGAGCTTATCAGGGTTATCCTCTATGATGCCCTGTAAAATCGTCTTTGCGCGCTTTATGACCTCACCGGGCAGTCCCGCAAGCGCCGCAACCTCGATACCGTAGCTCTCGTCGGCGCCGCCGCGCACAATGCGGCGCAGGAAGGATATTTCATCACCGCGCTTGTTCACCGCGATTCGGTAATTCTTTACGCCCTCCAGCTTATCCTCAAGCTCTGTCATCTCGTGATAATGCGTCGCAAACATCGTCTTTGCGCCGATTCTGCGCTTGTTGTGGATAAATTCGGCAACAGCCCATGCTATTGAAAGTCCGTCATAGGTGCTTGTGCCCCTGCCTATCTCGTCCAGGATTATAAGGGATTTGCTCGTCGCATTTCTCAGGATATTGCTTACCTCGTTCATCTCAAGCATAAAGGTGCTCTGACCGGATGCGATATCATCGCTCGCGCCGACTCTCGTAAATATCCTGTCCACTACTCCAAGTCTTGCCGAGGACGCAGGAACAAAGCTGCCTATCTGAGCCATAAGCGATATTACCGCGGTCTGGCGCATATAGGTTGACTTACCCGCCATATTCGGTCCTGTTATAATCAGCAGCCTGTCCTCGTCGTTATTGAGAAAGCTGTCGTTAGGAACGAATATAATATCCTTTGAAAGCGCCTCAACAACCGGATGTCTGCCGTCCTTAATATCAATTATGCCGCTGTCGTTTACCTCCGGCATACAATAGTTGTTCTTATACGCAACAGTTGCAAGGGAGCACAGCACGTCCGTAACCGCGATAACTCTCGCGGCGCGCTTTATTCTCTCAAGCTCTCCCGCCAGCTTTTCACGCAGCTCGTTAAACAGCTTCAGCTCCAGCGTGATAAGCCTCTCGGACGAGCCGAGGATTGTACTTTCAATCTCCTTAAGCTCCGTTGTTATATAACGCTCGGCATTTGTGAGCGTCTGCTTTCTTATGTAATCCTCGGGCACCTTGTCCTTATAGGAATTGGTTATTTCGATATAATATCCGAACACGCGGTTAAAGCCTGTTTTCAGCTTCGGGATTCCCGTGCGTTCACGTTCCTTTTCCTCAACCTGCTTAAGCCATTCATCGCCGTGGTTCTTCGCGTCGCGGAGCCTGTCCGCCTCCTCGTTGTAGCCCTCCTTTATCATGCCGCCGTCACGGGTTATTGAGGACGCGTTATCCTCATCGATCGCCCTTTCGATAAGAGAGCTTATGTCGTCAAGGATATCAAATTTCTTTGCCATTCCCGCAAACATAGGCGACTTCATGCCCGACAGAATATATTCCAGAGACGGAAGCTGCAAAAGGGTCTGCTTCAGCGATACCATATCCTTAGGCGTTACGGTGCCAAGAGCGATTCTGCTTATAATTCTTGAAATATCATAGGTCCTTGACAGAATTTCTATCAACTCATCGCGCAGCATCGCATTGTCGACCAGCTCCTTGACGGAGGCAAGCCTTTTGTTTATGTCAATCGGATTTATAAGCGGTCTTTCAAGCCACTGACGCAGCTTTCTGCGTCCCATTGAGGTTTTTGTCCTGTCAAGCACCCAGAACAGAGAGCCGCGCTTTGACTTGTCGCGCATCGTTTCGGTAATCTCAAGATTTCTCCGCGTTGCAAAGTCAAGCTCCATATAGCTTTCGCTCTCATATACGGAAATCTTATTGATATAATCCATTCTGTTCTTCTGGGTATATTCAAGATAATTTATCGCGCCGCTCACTGCAAGCACCGCGGCGGGCTTTGTGTCAAGCTTCAGCGCGCCGAGATGTTTTCCGAAATGATTTTCGACATTCAGCCCCGGATTATCCGCAAATATTTCCTCGCGGCGCTCCGGCTTGATTTTCAAGCCCGACATTATGCTCTTTTCAAGCTCACGGTCAAAGGAATCGTTGATTATAATCTCCTTTGGCGCGTATCCCGCAAGCTCGTCAAGCACATAGTGTCCGCTTGAAAGCTCCGTTGCAAATATTTCTCCGGTTGACGCGTCCGCGGCGGTAAAGCCGACATTCTCTCCGGACTTATACATAACAACCAGATAATTGTTTGCGCCCTCCTCAAGTATTGCTTCATCTGTGGCGGTACCGGGAGTCACAACGCGGATAACATCGCGGGCAACCATGCCCTTTGCGGTTTTTGGGTCCTCCATCTGCTCACATATGGCGACCTTGAACCCGGCCGCAATAAGCCTTGAGATGTAAATATCGGCGCTGTGGAACGGAACGCCGCACATCGGCGCGCGCTCCTCCATGCCGCAGTCGCGTCCGGTAAGCGTCAGCTCAAGCTCACGGGAAACCGTTATTGCATCATCAAAAAACATCTCGTAAAAATCGCCGAGACGATAAAACACTATACAGTCAGGATATTCTTCTTTCACTTTAATATAATGCGCCATCATCGGCGACAGCTTTCCCGCCATGTTATCTTTCCTTTCCTTGTCATCCGGCTCCCCTTTCAGGGGAGCTGTCACAGCTTTGCTGTGACTGAGAGGTTCTGCGCTCCCCTCTCCTATGCGTTCTTTTACTTTTTCCTCAATCGTTTTGCAAACCGAAACAAAATTTCTGTCAATATCAAGATTGGTAAATCTCAGTATTTCAATACCATAAGCCGATATTATCCTATCGCGTTTTTCATCATTGGCAATTCCTTCATCCTCAAAGTGCTGACTACCGTCAAGTTCCACAGCCAGCCGAGCTGCGGGACAATAAAAGTCAACAATATAATTATCAATAATGCGCTGCTTATACCAATGTATTTCATGTTCCTTCAGGAAGTCATACCATAGTTTTTTCTCATGGCGCGTCATTTCCTTTCGCAGGCTCCGCGCATTTCTGAGCAATCCGGAATTATAATCAATTTTCTTTTTCATGTGATAAAAATACACGACCTCTCAGTCACGGCTGCGCCGTGACAGC
>JBJEIW010000110.1:0-12468 GCA_051877435.1 Candidatus Ornithomonoglobus sp. | reverse complement strand
TTTCTTGTCAATTACATTATACCATATTTGGAGTGATATTGCATTATTTTTTTGTGAATTTCAAATTTTAAACCTTAATTTTTCCCATAGTTATGCAGATTGTAGGCTTTTTTATTTTTTGGGGAAACTCAAACTTACACCGAAATATATTGCAGCACTCTCAGAAATTAAAAATCCCTTTTTCCTTCAGTATCTTTTCCGCCTCGCCCGCAAGATAGAGCGAGCCGCAGATACATACAAGACCTTTCTTTCCTGCCGCACTAACCGCCTTGTCAACCGCCTTTTCAATATCCGGCTCGGCAATGCACAAAACGCCTGATGCGTTGGCTTTCTGCTTTATTTCACCGGCTTTCAGTGAGCGCGGCATGGGCACCTCTGTCGCTATAATAAGCTCTGCCGCTCCGGCAATCGTTCTTATACATTCCTCATAGCTCTTATCCTTCATCATTGCAAGAACAAGCGTTACCGGACGCCCGTCCTCGGATAAAGCTCCCTTGAGCGCTGTTATTCCGTCTATATTGTGTCCGCCGTCTATTACAATATTATCGGCAACAAACTCATAGCGCGCCTTCCACCGCACATTTTCAAAGCCCCCGCATATTGCGCTATCGGAAATTTCCCAGCCGCCGCGGCGCAGAGCGTATATGGTTTCCAGCGCCACAGACGCATTCTCGCTTTGATACGCGCCCTTTAATGCCAGATGATAGCCCCATGTCTTATATATGAAGCTGCCCGGCTTTCTCTCAGCCTTTTCGCAGATCGTAAGGTTTGCGCCTGTATCTGCCGCGGCTTTTTCAATAATTTCACGTACATGCTCATTCGGCGCGGACACCGCCTCACAGCCCGGCTTTATTATGCCGCACTTTTCCTCGGCGATTTTTTCCATAGTATCTCCGAGATACTGCATATGATCCATGCCTATTTCCGTAAGCACAGCCGCCTCCGGCGGGGAAATGATATTTGTCGCGTCAAGCCTTCCGCCCATACCCGTTTCAAGCACAACAATGTCGCATTCCATATCCGCGAAATATTTCATCGCCACAGCAAAAATAAACGCAAATTCCGATACCTGCGCCGAGGTTCTCTCCATTATCTCGGATACGTCGGTAACATACTCCGCAAGCGTATCATCGGCAATCATCTCATTGTTTATCTGTATGCGCTCGTTGAACACCACAATAAACGGCGAGGTAAAAAGACCTGTTTTATATCCCGCGCGCTTTAATATCTCCGCCGTCATCGCGCACACTGAGCCTTTTCCGTTTGTTCCGGCAACGTGCACAAATTTAAGCCTGTCCTGCGGATTGCCCATGGTCTCAAGCAGCTTTCCTAAATTTATATTTCCAAGCGGACGGATAAATTTTGGTATCGCGTGAATATACTCTATCGCTTCATTATAATTCATCTTCCTTACTCTCCTCCTGTTTCTGTATATATTATACCACACTTATCCAAAAAATCAACGTCCGCCGTTAAAAAATAATGTTGCTTTTATCTAATATTTCTGATATAATATTATCTTGAAAAAATGCAAAAGAAGGAGAGCTTACATAATTATGAGCAGAAATACACAAAACGGTTCGGAGCAATATAACCGCATGATAAACACACCGGTTCATAAGCTGATTATAAAGCTGTCCGTGCCGACGATTATAAGCATGATGATCACAAATATATATAACCTCGCCGATACCGCGTTTGTCGGGAAACTCGGCAACAGCGCCAGCGGCGCCGTGGGCGTGGTGTTCGGATTTATGTCGATTTTGCAGGCGGTGGGGTTCCTGTTCGGTCAGGGCGCCGGAAGCATTATTTCAAGGCGTCTGGGGCAGCGCAACAACAAGGCGGCAAACGAGACCGCGTCAACCGCGTTTTTCCTTTCATTTTTTCTCGCGGTTATTATATCCGTCATATGCTTTCTGACGCTTGATAGTCTTGTTATCGCCTTAGGCAGCACTGACACGATTGCGCCGTACGCGAAAACATATATCGCCTTCATACTGCTTACCGCGCCGTTTATGGTAACAGGCTTTACTATGAACAATATCCTCCGCTATGAGGGAAAGGCAATGCTCGGAATGATAGGTCTTATGACGGGCGGTATTCTTAACATCTTCGGCGACGCTGTCCTTATGTTCGGCTTTAAAATGGGTATCGCAGGAGCGGGACTCTCAACCGCAATTTCACAGCTTATAAGCTTCTGCATACTGCTCAGTATGTTTTTAAGAGGAAAAACAGAGTGCGTAATCTCAATAAAGCATATCAGGCTTAAAATGAACCACCTGCTTGATATTACGGCAACAGGTCTGCCCAGCCTTCTGCGCCAGGGCTTAAACAGCATTACAACAATACTGCTTAATACCGAGGCGGCGGTCTATGGTGACGCGGCGGTCGCGGCAATGAGCATCGTTTCAAGAATTACGTTCTTCGTGTTCTCCGTTGCTCTAGGTATAGGTCAGGGCTTTCAGCCGGTCGGCGGCTTTAACTACGGGGCCGGAAAATACGGCAGAGTGCGCAAGGCATATAAATTTACAATATTTCTTGCGGAGGGGCTTATGATCATTATGACGGCTATCGTATTTATAAGCTCGGAGCATCTGATCGGAATTTTCAGAGACGACCCGGACGTAATAAGCATCGGAACAAGAGCCTTAAGACTGCAATGTATCGCGCAGCTCCTTCTGCCGTTCTGCATGGCAACTGAAATGCTTATGCAGAGCACCGGAAAGAAGCTCGGCGCATCAATACTTTCCGCAACGAGAAGCGGAATTATATTCATCCCCGCCCTGCTTATCTTAGCAGCCCTGCGCGGACTTTCCGGCATACAGGAGGCGCAGCCGGCAGCATTGGCGCTCTCGGTTATCCCGACAGTATATTTTGCATTACACTTCTTTAAGGCATTACCCGAAAAAGACAAAAATAATTAATCAAAAAAGGATATACCGCATTCTCTGAAACAATACGGTATATCCTTTTATTTTGCGCGCTGTTGAAAGCGCCTCATTTTACATTTCTTCCATTGCCTTAATGCTCTCAAGCACCTTGTCAAGCATAGCCTTATACTTTTCAAGCTTTGCCTTTTCCTCGTCTACAAGCTTCTGCGGCGCCTTTGCTACAAAGCCCGCGTTATTGAGCTTGCCGTCTGCGCGCTTGATTTCGCCCTCAAGCTTTTTCTTTTCGGCATTAAGCCTTGCAAGCTCCTTGTCCTTGTCAACAAGCTCGCTCATCGGGAGGAAGATTTCCGCGCCGTGAACAACGATGTTGACCGCGTTTGCGTCAATGCTGTCCTTTGAGCCGGTTACTACTACCTCGCTTGCAGATGCAAGCTTTTCAAAGAATGCCGCGCCCTTCGCAAACACGTCCGCATTCTCCGTAACGATGATTGTCTTAGCCTTCTTTGACGGCGGCACGTTCATCTCCGCGCGTCTGTTTCTTACGGCTGATATAGCGCCCATAATCATCTCCATCTGCTTTTCCTCCTCAGGGTAGCAGAGCTTTTCATCGTATTCGGGATATTTACTGATTACGATACTCTCGCCCTCATGCGGGAGATGCTGCCAGATTTCCTCCGTGATAAACGGCATGAACGGGTGCAGCACCTGCATTGTGCTTGAAAGCACATATGTGAGAACATACTGCGCTGTTTTGCCTGTCGGATTCTCCTTGTCAAACAGTCTCGGCTTTATAAGCTCAATATACCAGTCGCAGAGCTTTTCCCAGATAAAGCTGTAAATCTTAGCCGCGGCAACACCAAGCTCGAATTTGTCAAGATTGGTCGTAACCTCCTTAACAAGCGTGTTAAAGAGCGATAATATCCACTTGTCCTCAAGCTGTAAATCAGCAGCATCGGGAAGCTTGTTTTCTGTTATATCAAGGTTCATAAGCGCGAAACGCGACGCGTTCCATATCTTATTGGCAAAGTTTCTGCTTGCCTCAACGCCCGGCGCGCCCACTATCCTGTTGACATTCGGATCCGGGTTTTTCCCTGCCGGTACCGGCGGGTCATAGGTAACCGGGAATCTCATGTCGTTGCCCGGCGCAACACCCGTTACAAGCGTAAAGCGGAGCGCGTCTGCGCCGTACATATCAATAATCTGAAGCGGGTCAACACCGTTGCCCTTTGACTTTGACATTTTCTCGCCCTTGCCGTCGCGGACAAGACCGTGAATGAACACATGCTTAAACGGCGCCTGTCCAGTGTGCTCACAGGCGGAGAATATCATTCTCGATACCCAGAAGAATATAATATCATAGCCTGTTACAAGCACGCTTGTCGGATAGAAATAATCAAGCTCCGGCGTCTTGTCCGGCCAGCCGAGTGTCGAGAACGGCCAGAGCGCGGACGAGAACCATGTGTCAAGCACGTCCTCCTCCTGATGTACCTTGCCGCCGCACTTGGGGCATACCGTGATGTCCTCCTTTGAAACGGTCATTTCGCCGCATTCATCGCAGTAGAATGCCGGTATTCTGTGTCCCCACCAGAGCTGACGTGAAATACACCAGTCGTATACGTTCTCCATCCAGTTCATGTATATCTTTGAGAAACGCTCCGGAACAAATTCCGTATGCTTTTCGTTAACAGCCTTGATTGCAGCCTCCGCAAGCGGCTTCATCTTTACAAACCACTGATCCGATACGATCGGCTCAATTGTCGTTCCGCAGCGGTAGCACTGACCTACATTGTGGCTGTGATCCTCAACCTTAACGAGAAGCCCCATTTCCTCAAGGTCCTTGATCATCGCCCTGCGGCACTCATAGCGGTCCATACCCTCGTACTTGCCCGCGTATGAGTTCATTGTCGCATCGTCATTGAGAACCTTTATGATTTCAAGGTCGTGACGCTTTCCTACCTCAAAGTCGTTCGGGTCATGAGCCGGAGTGATCTTTACGCAGCCCGTTCCGAACTCCTTGTCAACATATTCATCGGCAATAACAGGAATTTCTCTGTCCGTAAGCGGCAGAAGAAGTGTTTTGCCTATTATATCCTTATATCTTTCATCCTCTGGGTTTACCGCAACGGCGGTATCGCCGAACAATGTTTCCGGACGGGTCGTAGCGATTATCACAAAATCATCAGTGCCCTTGATTGGGTACTTGATGTGCCAGAAGTGCCCCGCCTGCTCTGTATGCTCGACCTCCTCGTTTGAAAGAGCTGTAATACAGTTCGGACACCAGTTTATAATTCTCGGTCCGCGGTATATAAGACCCTTGTTATAGAGGTTTACAAATACCTCGCGCACAGCCCTTGAGCAGCCCTCATCCATCGTGAAGCGCTCTCTGTCCCAGTCGCAGGAGGAGCCTATTTTCTTTAACTGATTGATAATGCGGCTGCCGAACTTTTCCTTCCAGTCCCATACACGCTCTAAGAACTTGTCGCGTCCGAGGTCATAGCGTGTAAGCCCTTCCTTTTCGCGCAGCTCCGCCTCAACCTTGATCTGTGTCGCGATGCCGGCATGGTCTGTGCCCGGTACCCACAGTGTTTCATACCCCTGCATTCTCTTGTAACGGATAAGAATATCCTGTAACGTTTCGTCAAAAGCGTGTCCCATATGGAGCTGACCCGTTACATTCGGGGGCGGGATAACAATTGTGAACGGCTTTTTCTTCGCGTCCACCTCGGCATGGAAATAACCCTTTGTTACCCAGTTATTATATAATTTATCCTCAAACTCCTGAGGATTATAAGTTTTTGCAATGTTTTTTGCGTCTTCCATCTTCTATAATCCTTTCCGGTTTATTATTTTAAAAAAATCATGGTACAGATAAAAATAACTATGGAAATCACCAATGAAACCGTTTTAAGCTTTAAAATAAGCTCATCTGTAATATCATCTTCCTTTTTCCTTAGTATCTTTTCGGCAAAGCTGCGCGTTCTGTAGCATATAACGAGCAGCAGCGCGCATATTGCCAGCAATACGATTTTTAATACCATTAAACATCACCTGTCCCTTATTATCTCATTTTCAGCGGCATTTGTCAAGGTTTATTCTGAAATTTATAGTCATATTTTAGTCAGGACAAGCATATAAATAATTATAATCAAACAAAAATAACGATTGCGGCAGAGCCGCAGTAAACTAAGGAGGATTATCATTATGGATATTACAAACAATCAGGCGCAAGTTACAGGCACTATTATGGATGAATTCAAGTTCAACCATGAAATATATGCCGAAAAATTCTACACATTCACACTGAATATACCGCGGCTGAGCGGAACGGACGATTCCGTGCGCGTTATGGTATCGGAAAGACTTCTCGCCGGAGAAAGCTTCAAAATCGGTGATGTTGTTGAAATTGAGGGTCAGTTCCGTTCCTATAACAGCTACGAGCCGAGCGGCGAAAACCGCCTTGTTCTCACAATTTTTGCAAAGGATATTCAGAAAAACAACGGTGAGCGCAGCCACAACCCGAATATGCTCTACTTAAACGGCTTTATCTGTAAGGCGCCCGTCTACAGAACCACGCCCTTCGGACGCGAAATCACGGACCTTCTGATTGCCGTAAACAGAAGCTACAATAAATCCGACTACATACCCGTCATTGCATGGGGCAGAAACGCGCGCTATGCGAAAACGCTCAAGGTCGGTGACAACGTAAAGGTCTGGGGCAGGATACAGTCCCGCAACTACCAAAAGCGTATAAGCGATGAGGAAACGATCACAAAGACCGCATATGAGGTATCTGTGAACCGAATGGAGCTTGTTGACGAGGAAAGCGAGAGCGAGAACGAGCGCAAAGATGAAGTAAATGTATAACCTGCTGCGGAGCCTTCGAAGGCTCCGTTTTTGTTATATGACTTCCGAGGAAACACATCATCGCTTTAAGGTTTTCAGATATGCCTTCGTTTCTGAAGCAATACGGTTACTCTCAACAGCCTTCTGAATCGTCTTGTTGTGAGTCCATGTATCAAGGCGGTTCTCAGTTAAATACACAATTGCCGCGTCATACTGCTTTGCCAGCGCCGTTGCAAAATACCATGCGATCATCATATTAACGTAGTATTCCTCCGACCGCACCGACGCTGCAAGCGACATACAGCTCTCGTCAAAATTATCGTCAAGATAAAGCTGCATTAAAAGACCTATAGCGTAACGCACCGTATAGGTATGCGTACTTCTGAGCCATTTATAAATCTCCGGCAGCAGTCTTGCGGTATTTTTTCTGAACACCTTTGGCGTAAACATATCGCAGGTCGCCCAGTTATCTATATACGGCAGGAACCGCTTTGTTTCGGTAAGCGCCGTTTCGTAATCCTTTATCCTGGCAACAATAAAAGCGTGAAGATTATTTTCCTCATAATAAGTATGCGGCAGGTCATTGATGAAGTCCCCTATATTCTCCCGCTTTGCCGCCTCCTTTGCGAATCTGCGCAGCTGCGGTGTTCTCACTCCTATTACCCTGTCATGCTCCACCGTCGGCATAAGCTTCTGCTGGAACTCCTTATACTTCAAATCCTGCATTGCAAAAAGCTCATCCTTAATATCCATATTATACACGTCTCCCTTCTTGAATTATAATAACATATTTTATCAGGTGTTTCAATACCTTTCAGTTATTAAAGGTACAGCCTATAAATATATTTAAAACAAAAACTCCTCCTTTTGCATATTATACATTATCATTATGTAAAAGGAGGAATTTTTTATGTCAGAAACTAATTGCTGCACAGACACTCAACCGGTAAAGCCCGATATGTGCTGTGGCAGTAATATGGAGCCTTTCTGCGGCTGCATAGGCTACGGATACGTCCCTGTGCAGGAGCTCAATGAGCTTTACGACGTGGACAGCGCTCTCATGCGCGGGAGTATGTTCCCGGAGCTCGATATTACCATAGAGGAATATGGTAAAATATGCAAAATGCGGGGAGGTGTCATGAATGACTAAACAGGAAAAGCTTCTTGGCATACAAAAATATAACTTTGCGGCATATGACCTGCTGCTCTATCTTGACACCCACGCGGACGACAAAAAGGCATTCAGAATTTTTCAGGAGCTTGTCATGAAGCTTAAAAATCTGAAAAAGGAATACGAAGCAGAGTTCGGTCCTCTCACCCCGTACAACGCAGCCGCGCAGGATTCATTTACATGGCTTGATTCACCATGGCCGTGGGAAAGGGAGGCGAATAAATAATGTTCCAGTACAATAAATTTCTTGAATTCCCTATAAACATTAAGCACAAGAATCCCCGCCTTGCCAATATTGTAGCAACACAGTATGGAGGTCCATACTCCATTTGCTAAATACATATCTTAATGTATGCTGTTAAGACCTTTTGCACTAAGTTTTCTTCAATCATGGGGTTATCACCGCATTACGCGCTGCTCCCAAGCGCCCTGCCCAGAAGTGTTACGGCTTCATCTGTTTTTTCCTTTGCTATACCGGAATAATTGATCACAAGGGTATGCTCCGCCGCCTCGCTTTTATTGTGGTAATACTGGGACAGGCAGGAGATGTTTATACCCTGTCTGCGGGCGCTCCTCACAAGCTCCTCATCTGACAGCTCCGTATCAAGGTGCAGCAGGAAGTGCAGCCCCGAATCTTTTTCAAGTATCTCTGTGCCGCTAAAGGCTTTGTTAGAGGCAATCAGTTTGAGCAGCTCATCACGCTCCTCACGGTAATAGCGTCGGATTCGGTTTATGTGATTACCGAAATAACCTCCGTTTATAAACTCCGCGAGAGTATACTGCTCAAAGGTTGAAACGGTGCAGGAATAAAAGCCCAACTCCTTATAAAACTTATCCGCAAGGGTACGCGGAAGTACCATATAGCTTATTCGTATGGTTGATGCGAGGCTCTTTGAAAAGGTGTTCATGTATATTACCTTATCCGTAACATCAATACTTCTCAGCGGCGGTATAGGATGCCCGCTCAGACGAAATTCGGAATCGTAGTCATCCTCTATTATAAAATGCGTTGGTTTTTCTGCCGCCCAGCTCAAAAGCTCATAACGGCGGCTTATTGGAGTTACAATGCCTGTCGGAAAGTGATGCGACGGCGAAATATGCAGTATATCTGCTCCGCTGTCTTTGAGCGCATTTATGTCAACGCCATTCTCATCCAGCGGCACATATCTGTAGTCAACGCCGTTCGCTCCGTATACCTTTGCTATCTTGTTGTAGCCCGGGTCCTCAACGGCAAATATCTTGTCTTTTCCAAGAAGCTGTATTATAAGCCCGTAAAGGTACTCAGTACCCGAACCTATTATAATCTGTGAGGGGTGAACGCGCATACCTCGGAACTGGTATAGATGCTCCGCTATCGCTGAGCGCAGCTCTGTAATCCCTCCCCCCGGAGATTTGATCATAAGCTCCGGCTGTCTTTCGGAAAGGACGCCGCGCATAAGCTTTGCCCATGTTGCAAACGGAAACAAGGTATGCAAGGTGTTGTTTCCAACAAAGTCGGCAACAAAGCTGTCCGCGCCTCTTTCACCCTCATCCTCCGTCTCTTTCGGCTCCGGGATGACGCTTATATTTATATCAGATACAAAATATCCCTTCTTCGGAATCGAATAAACATAGCTCTCCGAAATAAGCAGCGCATATGCGTTCTCGATCGTGATAGTGCTTATGCCCAGATTTTTTGCGAATGTGCGCTTTGACGGGAGCTTTGTCCCGGGGCGCAGCTTTCCCGATAATATGTCGTTTTTTATACATCCGTAAAGATGCTCATAAAGGCTTTCTGACCCTAAATCTGAAAATGAATATGTCAGCATTTTGTATGTCCACTCCCCTATCTGACAATATTGAATATATTTAAAATGGTGATTGAAATATGGTCACATTTGTATTATACTACTTTTGATTTAATTTGTAAAGCATAATAATAAGAAAATAAACGGAGGAATTAATTATGAATGCAGAAAAGCAGTATGAATTAAATAAGGAGCTTGCCCAGATGCTCAAGGGCGGCGTTATCATGGACGTTACAACACCGGAGCAGGCTAAGATTGCCGAGGCGGCAGGCGCATGCGCGGTAATGGCTCTTGAAAGAATCCCGGCTGACATAAGAGCGGCAGGCGGCGTCTCAAGAATGAGCGACCCGAAGATGATAAAGGGTATTCAGGAGGCTGTTTCAATCCCGGTTATGGCTAAGTGCCGTATAGGACATTTTGCAGAGGCTCAGATCCTTGAAGCGATTGAGATCGACTATATAGACGAGAGTGAGGTTCTCTCACCCGCCGATGATGTTTACCACATTAACAAGCATGATTTCAAGGTTCCGTTTGTATGCGGCGCAAAGAACCTCGGCGAGGCGCTCAGAAGAATTGCAGAGGGAGCTTCAATGATAAGAACAAAGGGTGAGCCGGGCACAGGCGATGTTGTTCAGGCTGTTAGACACATGAGAATGATGAACAGCGAGATCCGCCGTCTTGTATCACTGCGCGAGGATGAGCTTTTCAACGCGGCAAAGGAGCTTGAGGTTCCTTACGAGCTTGTTAAATATGTTCACGAAAACGGCAAGCTTCCGGTTGTGAACTTCGCGGCAGGCGGCGTTGCAACTCCGGCAGACGCGGCTCTTATGATGCAGCTCGGAGCTGAGGGCGTATTTGTTGGTTCAGGTATCTTTAAGTCCGGCAACCCAGAAAAGAGAGCGCAGGCTATCGTTAAGGCTGTTACAAACTTCAACGATCACAAGCTTTTGGCAGAGCTTTCAGAGGACCTCGGTGAGGCTATGGTAGGAATCAACGAGCAGGAAATTGAGCTGCTTATGGCTGAAAGAGGTATATAATCATGACGGGAGTTCTTGCTGTTCAGGGTGATTTCCTTGAGCATGAAAAAGCGCTTGAGGCTCTTGGTGAGGAATGGTTTGAGATAAGAAAGGCATCCGATCTTGAACGTCACTATGACCGCCTTATATTCCCCGGCGGTGAAAGCACGGTTCAGTCAAAGCTTATCAAGGAGCTTGGAATGTTTGATAAGCTAAAGGCAAGCATTGATTCCGGCATTCCCGTATTTGCCACCTGCGCCGGACTTATACTTCTGTGTGACAAGAGCAGCGGCAAGGACGGCTGCGCGTTCCGCACAATCCCGGCGAACGTAAAGCGCAACGCCTACGGCAGACAGCTGGGCAGCTTCTATACGGAGGGCGAGTTCAAGGGGCTTGGAGTGATCCCCATGGAGTTCATACGCGCGCCGTATATCGAAAGCGTTGAGGACGGCGTTGAGATCATGTCCGTTACGGATGGCAACATAACCGGCGTTCGCTATAAAAATCAGCTCGCGGTTTCATTCCATCCGGAGCTGTGCGATGATACAAAGATATTTGAATATTTTCTTAATATGTGATATAAAGGGCTGCGAAAATCGCAGCCCTTTACTATACTCTTTTCATAATTATATCTGTCAGCTCTGCAATATTATCTGCAATAAAATCCGTGCCTGCTGCCTCAAGCTCGCCCGGCTCGGCATAGCCGAAGCGAACGCCGCAGGAAACAATACCGCATTGCTTTGCGCCGATTATATCGTATTTTCTGTCACCGACCATTATAACGCTTTGTCGCGGACATTTCAACCGCTCGATGGCATATTCGATAACCTCATTTTTGTTATTGCGCGTGCCGTCCAGCTCTGAGCCGCTTATCAGCTTAAAATACGGGCGGAGCCTGTATTTTGCCATTATCCTGTCGGCGTATACCTTGGGCTTTGAGGTGGCAAGAACGAGAACGCGTCCGCTGTCTGTTAATCTTTGAAGCATATCATATATGCCATCATAGACCTTGTTTTCAAATATTCCGACATCAGCAAAGCGCTCACGGTATTTTGTCACCGCTTTGAGTGATTTTTCTTCATCAAAGCCGTAATACTCACAAAAAGAGTCTACCAGCGGCGGACCGATAAACCGCATAAGCTTTGAATAATCATCTTCATAAATGCCAAAGCTTTCCAATGCGTATTTTACACAGTTTATTATTCCCTCCTGCGGGTCGGTCAGAGTGCCGTCAAGGTCGAAAAAAACATATTTAAATCTCATGCTGTTTCTATCCGTCCTTGTAAAAATTGTTCCGCCTTTTTAAACAGCGCGGGCTGTATATCGGGATATGTCAGATTATCCGGCAGCTCATCGGACAGATAAATCCGTTCAATCTCAAAATCCGGCAGTTCATCGAAGCTTTGTATTTCTGAGTAGTACAACATACCGTAATCATCAACCTTGTAAACGCAAACCGGAGTTATATTATATTCCGCCGCGCCGGTTTCTTCATACAGCTCGCGTCTTGCAGCGTCAAGTATCGCTTCGCCCAGCTCGCGGTGTCCGCCCGGAATTTCGTAGGTATCCCGCCGCTTATGCTTGCAAAATACCCATTTACCGTTGTGACGCGCCGCAATTACCGCGTATTTCAGTTTTTCATCATCTATAGTTTCATGAAATGTTACCGATAACATCTTTATATCCCTCCGTTAGGCTATGTATGTAAATTATTGTTTAGCTGCCAACCCCCCTTCCGAAAATCGCTTTGCGATTTTCTC
>JBJEIW010000109.1:0-12581 GCA_051877435.1 Candidatus Ornithomonoglobus sp. | reverse complement strand
GACAGTATCGCCGATGTTATGACAGACGCTATCGAAAGCGGCTTCTATACCATCGGAGGCGGCGGCGATTTTCCGAGAAATGTTATGGTTTCACCGCTTTCCGGAGTTGAAAAGGGCGAGAATTTTGATGTTTCTCCCTATGCGGATAAGGCGGCAGAATATCTTCTCACGCTGCTTGACAAAATAAAAATGCCCAGAAAGCTCAAGGTCTGCTTCTCAAATTCGCCGGCAAACGCGGTACATGCCACCTTCCGCGACCTCGGTTTTGTATCCCGCCCTGACGACCGCTTTGACGTGTACGCCGCCGGAGGCATGGGAAACAATCCTAAAATGGGCATTAAAGTGGCTGACGCAGTATGCGGCAGCAAGGTTCTCTATTATATCAAGGCGATGATCAGCCTTTTCTGCAAATACGGCAATTATGAGAACAGAGCAAAGGCGCGCACACGCTATATGCAGGAGGTTCTCGGAGAAAGCTTCACAGCGGAGTTCAACGTACAGCTTGATGCCGCCATAGCGGAGGGCGGACTTGATATTGAGGTTACGATTCCCGAAAATATAAAGCCCGGAAAAGCCGCTGAAATCTCCTCCCGCCGTCTGATTGAGCAGAAGCAGGAGGGGCTTTACGCTGTTAAGTTCCACCCTATCGGCGGAATTATGGATATTGCCGCGCTTGAAGGAGTTTATAACGCGATATGTGATATGCCGCAGGTAAGTCTGAGAATCTCACCTGACGAGACTATCTATATCATAAACTGCGATGGTGACGAAGCGGTCAAGGCGCTCAAAGCCACCGAAGGCGGCGCTGAAAGTGATATTGAGGAATCTGTTTCATGTATCGGCGCGACAATCTGCCAGCAGGGCCTCAGAGACTCACAGGGACTTCTTGCCGAAATCATCAGAACCGTAAAGCCGTACGGTTTCCCCGCAGACGCTCTGCCGAAGCTCCATATAAGCGGCTGCGTATCCTCCTGCGGCACTCACCAGATCGGAAGTCTCGGCTTTCACGGCAAGGGCAAGGTAATAGACAAAAAGCTTCATTCCGCCTTCAGCATACACACAGGCGGCTGCGACCTTCAGGGACATGAAAGGTTCGGTGAAGAGCTTGGCATTATCCTCACAGAGGACATTCCGAAGCTCATAGTTGATATTGGCAAGGCGGTAACAGACGCAGAAATGAGCTATGAGGAATTTGTTAAGACCTCCCCGGAAAAGCTCACGGAAATTATTAATAAATATATTTAAAACAAAAACTCCTCCTTTCACATAATATACATTACCATTATGTAAAAGGAGGACTTTTTTTGTATCAGGTATTATTAAAATACGAAGTACTTAATGCAAGCTATATAGTTTTTAATTCTTTACGCTGTCTTCTGACGAATTGGAGTCGTCATTCTCCTCTAACGGTTTATCCTCGGTAGGAATGAGCGAATCAATAGACATATCGATTTCATCAACCGGAATCAGCTTCTTTATGAAGTCAGGGTCGTAAAGCTCCTCTGTTGGGACAACCTCATGCGATGAGTCTATTTCATCAATAATATTATTGCTTTCAGGCTGTTGCTCTGTTTTTTTAGCTCTATCCTTTAATTCAGATGCCTTTTTCTTAGCATCAGAGAGCGCGTCCTCAAGCTTTTTCTTCATTTCGGGGTTTCTGCTTATAACAGTGAGAATTATGAAACCTGCAAGCGCAAGTGCAGCGATGATTGCGGCCGCAATGATTGCAATCGTGCTGCCCGAAACAGGATCTTCTTCCTCTTTATTTTCCGTTTGAACGTCATAATTCTTATCCGGCTTATCCGTCTGCTGAATAGGACCTACAAACTGGAACGGCCCGTATTCCTCTTCGCTTACAGCGGAGTGCTCAGGCTCCTTGGTAGGAGGCGGGGTTAAAGATATAATCTCCTTTGTGCTTCCTGTGCTGCCGGATGAATCATTATCTGACGAAGCTGATGAGGCTGCGGCTGATGATGACTCTCCGTCAGAAGAAATTATGCTTTCTCCCGAGTGGTTTTCTGTAGAATCGGAGGAAGCAGCGGCAACAGAATCACCGCTCATAAAGCTGAAGAAAGCAGCTTTGCCCTGCATAGCTCTCAGGCGGCTGACATATGCCATCTCCATCATTGCAGTATCGTCGGGAGAGGAAGCTATGCTGCCGTTGTCGCTCTGCTGTGAGAAAAGAAAGCTCAAAGGTGTTGCTCCGTTCTTAACAAATGCCGGATCGGCATCGGAATCCGTTCCTATGCTGTCGAGCGCTGCAATAACATAGGCAGTATTTGAAACTGTTGTAAAGCCGCCGTCCGACTGCTGACATGACGAGAGATATGACAAAGCATTTTCAATTGCAGAACCGGTATTATATTTATATAGCTCATTATCATGTGTGCCGGAAAGATGATATTCTGTGTTAGCTCTCGTGGACAGAGCGATAATTGATTTAGCGGTTGTAACAACGTCATTGCCGAAGCTGCCGTTTGACTGCTGCATAGTCAGAAGCGCGCCTACAAGATTGTTTATATCGCCCTCGCCTTCCGGGATTGTATATTGTCCGCTGTCAAGGGTTATAATCGTACCCGCAAGCTCTGAGGCGGATGTATTATCCTGCTGCCATGTATACCAGCCGACGAAGGAATTGCTCAGTCTTTCACCGCACGCCGCGGAGGTCATAACAAGGCGCTGTCCGTCCTGCTGGGTGGTTGGGTTAAGCTTTTCGGTAAGCCGTATGTAAGAATCGAAATTATAGCTTTTTCCCATTCTTGCCAGTGACATAATATAAAAATCAGAGGCAATGGATCCTGCCGAATTACGCGGTGACGCATTCTGCTCGTGCCATTCGAATGCCTTTTCAACGGCGGTTTGTATATCATATTGTGAGTAAGCCGCATTTGCAGTTACAGATACCAGCATAACGAGCAATGCCGGAACAACTGCCGCAGTTTTCTTCATTAAATCACCTTCTTAAATTATCATGCTTTTTAATTATAACACACTCCGGACTTTTTGTCAATTCAATAGGTTTAACAAATAAAAGCATGAAAAATGCTTAACCTTGCAGCTCATCGCTTCTGTCAATATAATGGGTATGCAGCATTTTTTCTGCCAATTCACTCAGGGGATGACCGTAAAACGTATTATACAGCTCTGTAATTTCGGGATTTTCATGGCTCTTTCTAAGACCAAGCTCCGCGTCACGCTTGTACAGGCTGTCTATTCTGCTTTGCAGCAGAGCATTTCCCTTGTAGTCCTTATCCTTTGGCTGTCCGCCTCCGCCTATACAGCCTCCGGGGCAGGTCATGACCTCAATAAAATGATACTGCTTTTCGCCGGTTTTTACCATATCGATCATCTTCCTTGCGCTTGCGGTTCCGTATACAACCGCAATGTTTACGTCCATATCGCCTATGCGCACTGTTGCTTCCTTAATATCCTCCATGCCCCTGACAGGCTTCAGCTCAAACAGCTCTGCGGGAGCGCTCTCCTTTGTGATAAACTCATACGCTGTTCTTACTGCCGCTTCCATAACTCCGCCCGTATTGCCGAATATAACGCCCGCGCCGCTCGCTTCGCCCATAAGCTTATCATAGTCGGAATCCGGCAGAGCCTTCAGATCAATGTTTTTTTGCTTTGCCCACGCCGCCACCTCTCGTGTGGTGATAACATAGTCCATATCCCGCATATTCTCAATACCGAGATATTCCGACGCGGCATTCATTTCGTCCCTGCGTATCTCGAATTTCTTTGCGGTGCACGGTGTGAGAGCCACATTTACTATCTTTTCGGGATCAATCCCCATTTTCTTCGCAAAATATGTTTTGATTGTCGGACCCTGCATACCGATAGGACTTTTAGCGGTTGAGATATTCGGCAGTATTTCGGGATAATACAGCTCGGCAAATTTTACCCATGCAGGACAGCAGCTTGTATACTGCGGCAGAGGTCCGGTTCCCTTGGTTATGCGTTCGATAAGCTCGCTTGCTTCCTCAACAATTGTTAAATCCGCGCTGAAATTTGTATCCAGAACATAATCCGCTCCCAGTTTGCGCAGCAGAGAAACCATCTTGCCCTGCACAAAGGAGCCGTCCGCCATGCCGAATTCCTCTCCGAGAGCCGCGCGCACGGACGGAGAAGTGCTGACGATCACGATTTTGTCATCCTCCATAGAATCAAGCAGGACATTTCCGTACTCGTACTGCTCCGTTATTGAACCGACAGGACAGACATTTGCGCACTGTCCGCAGTTTATGCAGATTGCCCTGTCGTCAGTCTGCGTCAGATCATAATTTCCGAGAACAGATATGTAATCCCTGCAGATATTCCTGCACTGCCCGCACTTTATACATTTCTCCTCATTTCGTCTTATTGACACATTGTCCGCGTCAATAGGAACTCTTATTTCCGGTGATAAATGCTTACTCATTTTCTTACCTCCTCATTTTTGTCGTATATCCGTAATATTTAATGTTAATAAAAATTATATCATATACCTTCGGGAATATCAATAATTATTTTCAAAATACCTTTACAATCAGGAAAAAATTTAGTATAATTATAAGGTATGAATATCAAAACCTTAAAACAAACTAACAAGGAGATGTCTAAAAATGACAAAAGCTGATATATTCAGAGAGAGTATTAAGGGAAAGAAAGTAACGGTTATAGGTATAGGTATTTCAAATCTTCCGCTTATAAAATATCTGGTAGAAGCGGGAGCGGAGGTTACGGCGTGCGACGCCCATGACGCACAGTGGCTCGGCGACAAGTATACGGAATGCGAAAGGCTTGGCGTGAAATTTAACCTAGGCAAGGATTACCTTGACAATATAACGGATGATATAATATTCAAGACACCCGGACTGCGCATAGATGTTCCTCAGCTTAAGGCGGCGGCGGAACGCGGCGCGCATATTACCTCCGAAATGGAAACCTTCTTTGAACTATGTCCCTCACATATAATTGCAGTTACAGGGTCTGACGGAAAGACAACAACTACAACGCTTATAAATGAAATGATGACAAGAGCGGGATACAGGACATGGCTCGGCGGAAATATCGGACATCCGCTGCTTGCAGAGGTGGATAAAATGACAGAGGACGATTATGTGATTCTTGAGCTTTCATCCTTCCAGCTCCACACAATGAAGTATTCGCCGGAAATCGGTGTTATAACGAATCTCAGTCCAAATCACCTTGACTGGCACACGGATTATGACGAATATATAGACGCGAAGACAAATATTTTTACGCATATGTCAAGGGACAATAAGCTTGTGCTCAATGCCGACAATCCCGACAGCGCGGCGCTTCTTCCGCTTGCGCACGTCAATGTGCGTATGTTCTCAAAGAGCCTTAATTCGCCGATATGTCTTAAAAACGGCGCGATATATGCGAGCGGTGAGCCGGTGCTTGATATAAAGGATATAAAAATTCCGGGTATGCACAATGTGGAAAATTACATGGCGGCGATTGCGGCGGTTGAAGGTCTTGTGAGCCGTGACGTAATTGTAAGGGTTGCGAAGGAATTCGGCGGCGTGCCGCACAGAATAGAGCTTGTAAGGACCCTTGACGGTGTTAAGTATTACAACAGCTCAATAGATTCAAGCCCGAACAGAACGATAAACACCCTTAACGTATTCCCCGACAAAGTAATTATGATCGGCGGCGGAAAGGACAAGGGTATTCCGTATGACGCGCTGGGCGCCCCGCTTGCGGACCATGTAAAGGTGCTTATCTTAATAGGCGCGACAAGCGACAAGATAGAGGACGCGTTAAAAGCCGCAGGCAGAGCGGACGAGGTTGAGGTGATAAGGGCGTCAAGCTATGAGGAAGCGGTAAATACGGCAAGGTCAAAGGCGGCGGAGGGAGATGTGGTTCTTCTTTCGCCCGCGTCAACAAGCTTTGATATGTTCCGCAACTTTGAGGAGAGGGGAAACCTCTTTAAGAAAATAGTAAATGAACTGGAGTGATGAGCGCCAATGGAAAATCTGATACAGCATTTGTGTAATCTGCGGGGAATTTCGGGACATGAGTCGCGGACAAACCGTGAGATTGCAAGATTATTCAAGCCGTTCTGCGATACGGTGGAAACGGACGCGTTAGGCTCAGTGATTGCCTGTAAGAAGTGCGGCATACCCAACGCGCCTAAGGTAATGATCGAGGCGCATATAGATGAAATAGGACTTATGGTCACATCCGTAACCGACGAGGGGTTTATTACCTTTACCGATGTGGGCGGTGTTGACGAAAGAATCCTTCCGTCCCTTGAGGTGTGTGTTCACGGCAAAATAGACGTTTACGGCGTTATAGGCGTTATGCCCAAGGAGCTTACCGACGCGTCAAAAAGCTATAAGACAGAGGATATGGCAATAGACACCGGACTTGACGCAGAAACTGTCAAGTCGCTTATAACCGCAGGCGACAGCATATCGCTGCCGCAGTCTGTGGGAATGCTTGGCAAAAAACAGATGAGCGCAAAGACAATGGACGACCGCGCAAGCGTTGCCGCTCTTATAGGCGCAATGAAGAAGCTTCGCGGCGAGGCGCTTGAATGTGATGTTTACGCTGTTGCGGCGGTACAGGAGGAGGTAGGCTGCAGGGGAGGAAAAACCACATCCTTTGCGATTGCTCCCGATATTGCGATCGCGGTTGACGTGACCCACGGCATAACCCCCGATAACGGCAAAAACGCGTTTGAGGTCGGCTCGGGAACCGTTCTTTCAAAGGGACCGAATCTTCACCCGAGGCTTACTGACAGGCTCGAGAGAACCGCAAAGAGCAAGGATATAAAGCTGAGCATAGACGTTGACGGCGGCTGCACAGGAACGGACGCGTGGGAGATACAGGTTTCCGGCGGAGGAATACCGACCGCGCTGCTTTCGATCCCACTCAAATATATGCACACCTCCGTTGAAACGCTTGCGGTTTCGGATGTAAAGGCAACGGCGGCGCTTCTTGCCGAATTTATAAAAGGATTGGAGAGTGATATATCATGGCTTTCACTTTAAAAAGACTAAGTGAGCTTAACGCCGTATCCGGCAACGAGGACGAGGCGCGCAGATATATACTTTCCGAGATAAAGAGCAAGTGCGACAAAGTTGACGTGGACTCAATGGGAAACATAACAGCCTTTAAGCGGGGAATGTCGGATAAATATAAGATACTCGTCGGCACAAACATTGACGAGGCGGGCTTTATAGTAAGCGAGATCACCGACACAGGCTTTATAAAATTCAAGCCTGTCGGCTCAATAGATCCGAGGACGCTTGTTTCAAAGCGTGTGCGCATAGGCGACGACGTGAGGGGCGTTATAGGCATGAAGGCGATACATCTGCAGAAAAAAAGCGAGCGTGAGGCAGCGGTCGAAACAGACGGGCTTTATATAGATATAGGCGCAAAGAACAAAAAAGCGGCGTTAAAGCGCGTATCACTCGGAGATTATATAACCTTTGACACGAAATTCTGCGAGCTTGGCGACTGCGTCAAGGGCAAGGCTCTTGACCGCTTCGGCGCGGTATGTCTTGTTGAGGCGATGGACGAGGCGCCGGCGTATGACACATACTTTGTCTTTTCAACTCAGCGCGAAATCCCGTGCCGGATTCCGGGCAGAGGTATGAAAACCGCGGCATATAAAATAAAGCCGGACTACGCGCTTATTATTGATACGGTTTCAACGGCAGACACCTATAAATCGGAGCGGCCGATAGCAAGGCTGGGCGAGGGCGCGGTCATTGAATACATGGACAAGACAAGCATTGCAGACACAAGGCTTACCGCAGCGGTTTCGGATATGGCTGTCCGCAGCGGGATAAAAATACAGAACAAGACCTCATCGATTATGACAACAATTGCCGGAGCTGTTGTGAACGCTTCATCGGGAACGGTGACAGCGGTTGCGGGCATACCGTGCCGCTATTCGCACACGCCGGTGTCCTTGATGAATAAGAATGATATAAACGCTGTTACAGCCTTGTGCTGTTCATTTGTAAAAGAAAGTGATGTGATCATAGATGAAATTACTCAAAAGGCTGACTGAGGCCGACGCGCCGTCAGGCAGAGAGAGCACGATAAGAGATATAATAAAGGAGGAGGCGGAGCGTCTCGGATATGAGGTAAGCGAGGACACGCTTGGCTCTATCATAGCGCACAGACCGGGCAGCGGCAAAAAGCTTATGCTTGACGCGCATATGGACGAAATCGGCGTTATAGCGACATATACGGACGATAACGGCTTTATCCGCTTCGGAGCGGTGGGCGGTCTTTATGTAAAGGAGCTGCAGCGCCGCAGGGTACGCTTTGAAAACGGAACGATCGGAGTTATAGGCTCCGAGGAAAAGGCGTTTAACGAAAAGCCGGAGCTTTCAAAGCTCTATATAGACATAGGCGCAAAGAACAAGGCGGCAGCCGAAAAGCTGATTAATACCGGCGATACCGCGGTATTTGACGGAGAATTTTACCAGAGAGGCGACACGATAATATCAAAGGCTCTGGATAATCGCGCGGGCTGCTATGTTCTTCTCAAAGCGATGGAGGAAATAAAGGAAAGCGAAAACGATCTTTATTTTGTGTTCAGCACACAGGAGGAGGTAGGTCTGCGCGGCGCGAGAACGGCCGCTTTCGGAATCATGCCGGACTATGCGATCGCGGTAGACGTAACCGATACGGGCGACACTCCGTCATGTCCTGTTATGGATGTTAAGCTTGGAGAGGGCGCGGCAATAAAGATAATGGACAACTCGGTCATGTGCGATGTTCATGTTGTGGCGGCTCTTAGAAAGCTTGCCGCGGCGAATAAAATTCCGTATCAGTCGGAAATCATGGCGGACGGCGGCACGGATGCCGGAGCGATCGCGCTTACCGGCGGCGGAGTAAGAGCGGGAGGAATTTCGATTCCAACGCGTTATATACATTCTCCTTCGGAAATGGCGTCAAAGAAGGATATAAACGCGTGTATAGAGCTTGTCAAGGCTGCCTGTCTGTACAGCTGGCAGTGAGCCTCTCGGTCGCAGCGAAGCGAGAGGGCAATTTGAGGATTAAAGGGTGAATTATATATGAAAAAAATTACTGCAATTATAACAGCCGCGATTATTGCGGCTGTTCAGCTTACGGCTTTTTCATTCGATACACAATACTACTGCGGAAGGCAGTACAGCGAAATTTCCGCCGACAGTATTAAGTATGAAAAATATGATACCGCAGAGTTTGACGGGATATTAGATGAACTGGAAAAGATCGTATACTATGACGGTCATGATGCTGATGTGATGTCTCTGCTGCAATCGGCATATGACGGCTTTTGCATTGCGCAGGAGAAATATGCGATAGCGCAGCTTCAATCTGACAGATATTATTCTGAGGAAAATACGGCGCAGTACATAGAAGCGTCTGATACGGTGCTTGAAGCCTCCAAAAAGACAGCGAAAATAATTGAAAAAGTTTATAAAAGCGATTATGACTATATTCTTGAAAATATCTTCGATGATGCTGATGAGCTTAAAGAATATGTTGAATCACTGCCGTCGGAGCATTATTATAACCTGAGGAAGCAGGAGCTGGAGCTTCAGAGCAAATACAGCGATGTCTATGGCGACAGCGATGCCTGCGCTGAAATTTATATACAGCTTGTGCAGCTGAGAAACCGGATTGCGGCGGAGCAGGGCTATGATAACTATGCGGATTTTGCGAATGAAGCGGTTTACGGGCGCGATTACTCGTCCGAGGATATAGCGTTGTTTTCCGATGCCGTGATTAAGTATTTTCAGCCGCTTGTAAGAGCGCTTATAGCTCCGGTATCCGCTTTGGGTGAGAGCAGTGTGTCAAGGTCGCAGTCTGAGGTGGAGTCTGAGGTGGGTGAGGTATTATCACAGATAAACACAGAACTAAGACAGTCCTATGATTATATGACAGGCAGCGGGCTTTATGATATTGCATATTCTGATAAGAAATCTCCGGCGGGCGGCTCGTACACGATCACATTTCCGGTGCTTAAGGCTCCTTATCTGTATGTAACTCCGAATGCGCCGTATGAGGAGGATTGCACGGAGACGGTGAAGAGCTTTATACATGAATTTGGTCATTTCAGCGCATTACTAAACGATCCGGCTCTTGAAAATGACTGGATGGATGAGCTGTCGGCTACCTCGGTTGACACCTGCGAAATACAGTCGCAGGGGCTTGAGCTGCTTGCGGGCAGATATTACGGCAGACTGTTCGGAAAACAGTCCGCAGCTGAGCGGTATAAGCAGATTGTGTCAAAGATTTCCATTGTACTTGACGGGTGCTTTTTTAATGAATGGCAGACAAGGGTATATGAGGCTGAAAATATCACAATAGATGAATGTAATGCGCTGGCGATGGAGCTTATAAAGAAGTATTATAATCTTGAATACAGTACGGAGTCGGCTCAGAAGTCGTGGACAACGGTACCGCATAATTTCACTTCTCCGATGTATTATATCTCATATGCCGTTTCGGCGGCGTCTGCTCTTGAAATTTTAGGTATTTCATATGATGATTATGAGAGGGGCGTTGACACATACATGCAGCTTTCGGCGCTCGGCGCCTATGTACCGTATAAGGAAGCGGTCGGAAAATGCGGTCTTAAAAGCGTGTTTGACGAGAGCGTGATAAAGCAAACGGCAGACAGCATTATAGAAAGCTGCGGTCTCGACTATTATGATATAGACTATTCAGGCTGGTACGCGCCGTATTTCTATAAGGTTTCGGATATTTTTGACGGTGTGGGCTATAAGATATTCAGACCGGATTACGATATAACAAGGTCTGATTTTATTAAGCTTATAGGCAGAATGTATGATGCCTACAGCGGTATTGACAATAGCTTTGCGCTCACCTTCAGCGATGTGGCTGAGGATGACGACAGCGCGCCGTATATTGCATGGGCATGCGCTAACGGCATAGTGACAGGCTACAGCGACGCCGAGTTCGGCGGGGAGGATACCATAACGCGGGAGCAGCTTGTAACGATTCTGTACCGTCTTGCAAAGCTTGAAAACAGTGAGACAACAGGTTACAGAAGTCCTCTTGACCGTTTCGGCGACAGTGAGTTCGTTTCGGAATGGGCGTATGATGCGGTCGGCTGGGCGGTCAATGCCGGAGTAATAAACGGTAAGGACAATAACACGCTTGACCCGCAGGGCAACGCGACAAGAGCGGAGAGCGCAAAGATTGCCGCATGCTATATTGATATAGCATATTAAACAATACAATAATGAAAAATTTATATAAAATGACGGAAATAAAAATGTTTATCCGTCATTTTTTTGTGGTAAATATCTATTATGATGAAATATTCGGAAAGATCAAAATCAGGAGGAAAAGATATTATGCAAAACATAAGAAATATTGCCGTACTTGGTCACGGAAAATCCGGCAAAACAGGAATTGTTGAGGCTATGCTTTTTAACGCGGGCGAAATAAAGCGTCTCGGAAGAACTGCGGACGGAACAACAACATCCGACTATGACAGTGAGGAAATCAAGCGTCAGTGCTCAATCAATACAACCATAGAGTCAATTAACTGGAAGGAATTTAAATATAATATAATTGACACACCGGGATTTTTTGATTATGTCGGCGATGTAAAGGCGGGCGTAAGAGCCGCAGACAGCGCGCTTATAGTGCTTAGCGGAAGAACAGGCGTAAGAGTAGGAACAAAGCAGACCTTTGAGTATGCCAAGAACAAGGGAATCCCGATAATGTTCTTTGTAAATAAGCTTGACGACAAGCATTCGGGCTATGAAAAGACACTTGAAGAAATGAAGGAGATATTCGGCAAGGCTGTAACGCCTTTCGTATATCCTATTCAGGAGGACGGAGAGTTCAAGGGCTTTGTAGATATTATAGATATGACCGCGCGCCGCTATGAAGGAACGGAAAGAGTGGATATACCTGTGCCGGATGGCATGGAGGAGACCGTTGCGCCGCTCAGAGAAATGATTATGGAGGCGATTGCGGGAACCGATGAAGAGCTTATGGTAAAGTACTTCAATGATGAACCGTTTACATTTGATGAAATAAAGCAGGCGATAAGAACAGGCGTTAAGGAGGGTACAATTTATCCTGTTTACTGCGGCAGCGGCGAGCAGAACATAGGTATCCGAAGCCTTATGGACAGTATCGGAAAGTATCTTCCGGCGCCGAATGAGATCAGCGAAGTAGGAAGAAAGGCTGACACTGCCGAAACCATTGAGCTTGTCCAGAGTGAGACAGAGACAACGGCGGCGGTAGTATTTAAGACGATCGCAGACCCGTTTGTGGGCAGAATGTCAATATTCAGAGTATATTCCGGTGAGATTAAGGCGGATTCTGCATATTATAACGCAAACAGAGGTGAAACTGAGAGAATAGGAAAGGTTTATACGCTCTGCGGCAAGAAGCAGACTGAGGTCAAGTCTGTTAAGGCGGGTGATATAGGCTGCGTAACAAAGCTTGAATTTACAAAGACGGGCGATACTCTCTGTGACAAGAATAAGAATATAATTTTAACAGGTATTGAGTTCCCTGCGCCTACGCTTTCAATGGGTGTTCGTCCCGAGAACAAGGGTGATGAGGAAAAGGTTGTA
>JBJEIW010000108.1:0-46395 GCA_051877435.1 Candidatus Ornithomonoglobus sp. | reverse complement strand
GCCGCCACCGCCGCTTGACGGACGTGAGCCTGACGTGCCTTCCTGTACTGTATTTTCCGGCTTAGGAGTCGCGTCCGGATCTGTTACCGGCTCCTCCCAGCCTGTGTATGCCTTCATATAAGCGACATATACGTCCTCTGTACCTGCAAGACGGGAGCTTATCTGCCATCTTGCGATTGTATTTGACGTAGCCGAATCGGAGTATTCCAGATCGCTGCTCACAAGCTTGTTGTTTATATATACTGAGCATGTTCCGTTATCTCCGTCAAGCAAAATCTTAAGATCATACCATACACCGTCAGCATATCTCGATATTGCTTTGCCGTCATAATTTATATCGTTCTTTGAGAAGCTCAGAGATACGATTGTACCGAAGGTTGTTGCCTCTGCTGCCGTGCCGGTATCTGCGGCTCCCTCTCCGTCATCCCCGTCCGCATTGTCGGAATCTGCCGCATCCTGCTGCAGATAGAATCTGAATTCTGGAGCCTGGTTCATCGGGTCGAGAACCTCGTCCTTTATCATTATACGAGTTTCGATGGTCGCTCTGCCCGAAAGCGGTGTGCTGAACTTCTTCGCATATGTAAAGCCATGGTCATGACTTTCATCACGGAGCATCAATATCGGACTGTCGCCGCCCTCCGGGGTTGTCGGGATAGGAATACCACCGAGAGTATAGATATACCAGTCATGAACATCACCATAAATTGTCGTAAACTTTGTGGTTTCTCCCTCGGTTATATTTTCTTCCTTAAACGCCTCTGCGTAATCCACATTTATAACGAACTTTGTAGGCTGAATTGCAATCGTACTCAGCGCGACATCGTACTCTTTATAGTATTCCGATACGGAGCCGCCGTTTACCGAGATTGTTTTCACCTCGTAAACATCATTTCCGTCCTTATCCTGTGTGCCGGTCTTACTTGCAGTTTTTTGATTATAGATAGCGGGATTACTTTCTGTGCCGTCCGCGCTGACCGCTCTGAGATCTATATAATAGTCCTTGTTGTTTGTCAGTCCTTTAATAGTATAAACTGTCGTAACCGCGGAAAGCTCAATCGACTTTGCGTCCGACATATCAGCATTTTCACTGTATCTCAGGATATAATGATCAGTCTTTGTATCATACTCATTATTGCCCAGCTGTGTAAGCTTATAATCGCCATGCGAGCTCTGATTATAACTCTTATCCTTTGAATACGGCTCAAAAGTAAGTGTTATCTGCTCATCAAACGGTACATACTTTACAACTCTCGGTGTGCCCGGCTTTCCTGTCGATGCCTCAAGTGTCGTGAAATGGTAGGTTTCAGCGCCCATGTGCTCAACACCGGTATCCGAATACGTCTTTATCTTATATGCATATGTTGTATTAGGCTTTAAATCGGAGAGTATTGCCGAGAAGTATGTATCAAAGTCTGTTGCGCTGCTGTATTTGGCAGTATTGCCAGCGTAGTCATATACCGAGTTAAGAGGTATCTCCTTGGCTGAATCCATATCAAATACTTCGCCCTCGTTGTAGAATACCTTTGCCTTTGCGCGCTTTACTGTGTTGAACAGAATTTCGTGGCTCACATGAGTATTGTACTTTGAAGAACCGTCACGCACATTTTCGGCAACCGCGGGTTCGTCCTCGTCCGTGTCCTCAAGCTCCTGATCTCCGCAGCAGTAGTCATTGATATAATACTCAATGTTTGTATAGCCTCTGCCCTCAAAGTCAAGGCGGCTTATATCCTTATTCGGCGAATATGCCGGATTCTTATCCCAGCCCATAAGCTTTATGAAGAAATCAGGAATACCGTCGCCGTTTGAATCCCACTTACCGTCACGGTAAACTGTCGGGAGCTGCGGCCAGTCATATTCATTCCACTCTGTATCCGCCTGTTCTGTACCTATGTTTCCATCGGTTATGGTTGAATCCTCGTGATTATAGTTACCCGGACCGTCTCCCCAGTCTGCCCAGTTGAGAACAATACCGTCTCCCCAGTGCATACCGTCTGTCCAGCTGCTGTCAGCATCTGAGCTGTACGGGCTTGGCTTTGTGAGCTTCTTATTGTTAATATCATACAAATCGAACGCGTCGTAGATATCATCCTCTTCTGTATAATCTCTCAGCACAAGAAGATACTTGTTTCCCTTTACGTCCATTGCATACATGCCGTCAAGATGGTTTTCACAGCTGACAAACTTAAATCTTTCCTTTACGGTGTACTTTGCCGCCTCTGATTCCGAAACATTTCTGCCGTCCACATCATAAACCGACATACCGTTTTCATCCTCATAGATTGTATGGGTCTGCACCGGAAGTCCGTAGGCGGTATCGCCCTCAAGGTCCTCAGGAAGCTGAATTCCATACTTCTTCGATACCTTTGAGTAATCGGAATAAATATGAAGCCTTGTTCTGCCCTCAGCCACATATCTTCTTGTAAGTATATCGCCGTCAACCGTACCCCTTGAGCCGACGTTTGAAAGGACATACTTTGCCGCCTCCTTAGGCGAATACGTCTTTACGGACGGAGCCGGGAACGGATAGTTCATAAGAGTGTTTCCCTGTTGAGAAACAAGACTGCTATCATAGTCCTCAAGACTGATATTATCCGGGAATATCATGTCATAGTAAGACGATGTAATATTTGAGTATCCGCTCGGGGAGAATGCCTGCATCTCCTTTGCAAGCTTTGACATATCATTTGAATCTGCAGCGCCTGTCCAGATTGCGCCGTCAATCAGTTCGTCTTTCTCGTTAATAGCTCTTCCGCCCTTGGTGTTGTCGTAGTTGTTTATTGAATAGGTAAACAGACCACCTGAATAAGCACGTCCCTGGAAATACTTGTACGAGCCTGCGGAGGTTACGTTTGAGGTTGAACCGCCCGGAGCCGGATTACCCTTAAGTACTACGTTGTTTACAATATTGAATTTTGTATTTGCGCCCATCCACTCATAGTTGCATATATCGAATGTATACTTTGAGTTAGCGATAACATTGTTTCTTACATCAATATACTCGTTATCAATAATACGCGGAGCGCGCTGTCCGCAGTCGGCAATATAATTGCCGTAGAAGGTTCCGTATTTCGGGCCGAACATTCCGGCATAGTTATGCTTACCCTTTTCATGCGGCGTATTCCAGTAAAGTCCCTTATTAATCATACAGTTCGACATTGTAATCTGCTGACCATATACACGGAAGCCCATGTCAACACCCCAGCACAGAGACAGGTGATCAAGAACCACTCTCTCGTTTGCACCGCTGACACTGAGCGGGTCTGACTGATATGTGTCGCCGTATTTTCTTACATTACCGATACGTATGCTTATATTTCTTATAATTACGTCTTTTACATTACTGAGTGTGAGACCATAGCCCTTGAGCTGAATTCCCTCACCCGGCGCTGTCTGACCTGCAATTGTAAGATTGCAATCGTCATCACCCGAAATCTTGAGCGCTCTGCCCACAGATGTCAGGTCAATTGTTCCACCGACATCAAAGACAATAATTCTCGCGCCGACCTTTGTTTCGAGCGCCTCTTTAAGAGAACCGGGTCCGTCCGCCGCAAGAGTTGTTACATGACAGACATAGCCGCCCGCGCCGCCTCGGGTCTGGGTGCCGTAGCCCTGCGCACCCGGATACGCTTTTACAATCTCCGCGCCTCTTATAACAACAGGATAAACATTTGTTTCTGTTTCGCTTCCCGCTTTAATTACGGCTGTAAGATTCAAAGCGTATGTTCCTGTCGCAGGCTGCTGGAGAAGTGTACCGTCATCAAGCATATACTCGGTATTGTCCGAAGTCCATGCAACCGTTGCGATAACCTCACCGTCAATTTCAATCTCCGTCGGAAGGTGAATGCTTGCGCTTGTCACCTTCTTGCCCTTTTCGTCAAAATTGAGTGACAAGAGCTGGTTTTCCGTATACAGAATCTTTTCCGCATCCGTCTGCGGCTTTTCGCTCTTTGGTACTGTTATTGTAAAGGTCTTTGTTTCGGTTGCCGTTCCTACCGTTACCAAGGCTGTAAGAGTTACAATTGTATCACTCTGCGAGAAGCCCGGCTGCGTAACCCTTGCATTTGCGCCGTCAATAACAATATTGCTGCTGTCTGATTTCCATGATACGGTTCCCTCTATCTTTGAACCGTCTTTATTTGTATAAACAGAAGTCAACGGAAGATTGAAGTCCTCTGTTGCGGTTACGGTATCGAGCGTGAGTACAGATGCCGCGCGCTGCGCCTTCATCTCATCCGAAAGCTCGCCGCCCGGCTCAACTGTTACCGTGAACTCATGTTCAACATCTGAAGCAAGTGAAACACCGCTTACCTGATATCCCGGCTCGCCGTTATATGTGAGCCTTGCGGTAAGCTTTACGGTCTTTTCTGAATCGCCGTGATTAACCTCTGCCTTGCCGTCAGCGCCGACACTTATTATGGATTCATCCTGCGATGTCCATTTTATTGACGCTCCGTTAAACTCAGAGGGAAGCTGTACCTCATCCTCGCCGTTAAAAATTGTCGTCGGAACATCAAGATTATATTCAACAAGATTATCAAGATAGTCAATTTCCTGCCTGAAATCTACAACCGTAAGATTATCCATGTAGAAAGCGGTATTATTCACAGTCTTGTCAAAGTCTACTCTGAATCTGTCCGGCTTTACACCCGTTCCGGATATACCGTTCGGGATACAGATTCCACTCTGCTTTACACCGTCTATGTAATATTCGGTTTTTGTAAGCTTATCGTTTTCATCAACATAGCTGACCATGTTGACCTTGTACCACTTTCCTGATGAATACGCAGATAAATTGGTACCCTTCGGATCACCCGAACCGTCACCGGTCATAATTCTGAGCTTTCCCTGATACATACTGAAGCCGCCGCTGATGTTCTTTGCCGATGTTCCGTCGCCGAGAACATAGTTTGCCGCCTCGCTTGAGCTTGTCAGCTCGGATGCGATCGAGAAGGAAGTCACTACAACTCTCTCTCCTATTCCGCTTCCCCAGCTCACACCTGCTATTGTTATTTTCGCGCCTGCGTCAGATGAGGCAATTTTGCCCATTTTGAGAACCTTTCCGGTGTCTGCGCCTATGTCGTCTCCATCGATTACCTCAAATGCAACAGCCGCATCGCTTGAAGAAACTACAGTAGTGTCACCCGCGTCATAATCCTCAAAATCCATATTAACCAGATGACCGCCTACAGCATCCGCCATTGTTGAAAGAACAGCATCGTCAGCAGCCGTTTCCTCGTCTGTCTCCGCTGTCTCAAGAGCGCTGATGACAGCCTCTTCATCAGACGCCGCATCAGGCATCTCTGCCGCTGACACGCATGGAACCGCTGAAGCAAGCATTGATGCCGTAATCAGTGCTGAAAGCGCACGGATTAATTTATTATTCATTCATTTTACCTCCGATTTTTTCATATAATTCTGCACCGTGTGCAAACTATACTTTACATACGCAAAGCCGAGTAAATTTTTAACTTTCTCGGCTTGCATATATGTTAAATTTCCTTAATTTTCAGCTTCAACCGCTGCCTTTGTTCTCTCGTAGACTGTTGTCTGAAGCTCCTCGAACTTTTCAAGACCTACCTTCTTCATATCGCTGAGATACTGATTCCAGTCGTCATCATTGTTCGGATCGCTTTCGCCCATAAAGAATCGTGCCATATACTCATCACGCTTAGCGTTAAGAGCTGTTTCGAGGTCCGTGAAATCATCCTGCTCATCGTCGGTGTATCTCATCGGGAACTCATCGAAATAGTAATAATTATCATGAGCAGTGAACGCGTCATAGAGCTTATCGATTTCCTCTCCGCGGTACTCCTGGAACATCTTCGGGTGCTTGATGAAGGTGTTGGAAAGCGTGCCGTATACCTTGTTTATCTTGTCGCCCTTAGGATTGAACTTATCATGGTACCAGCCCTCCTTGACCTCAGGCTGACCGTTTACCATCTCATAGCTGCCCTCTGCGCCGTACTTTGCCGCCTCTTCGTCGGTAAGTCCGTAGGTAGTAAAGAGCTGACCCTCCTCGGTAGCGCACCAATCATAATACTTGAGAATCGCGTCATATCTCTCGGGAGTGTCAAGAAGCTTTGCGCTGAATGCCGGACCCCAGTTTGAATATGACGGGTCCTTCTTATATATGGTACCCTTTTCAGGATATGCGGTGACCATATCGCCCGACCATGCCCACTTGCCGGTATTGCCGTTTACGTTGGTCTTGCTGTCGAAGGTGTCTACATTATATACATAGTTATATGTAATGAACGCGTTGTTCTGCGCGCAGCGTGAGTAGAAGGTATCCTTTTCTATTGAAAGAATCTGCTTATCTATAATACCCTCGTTATAGAGCTTATTGATGAACTTATACATCTCTCTCGCATTGTCTGTGGTCAGCGCGTACGGGATAAATTCACCCGTCACCGGATCTATGCAGGAATGTGTCTGGAAAACAAGCTCCGGAATCCAGAACATCTGGAAGAAACCTGTAAGAGAGCTCTTCTTCTGACCGTTTGACGAGATAATAATTCTGTCAGGATATTTTTCCTTGATCTTCTTGCAAGCCTCATAAAACTCATCCGCGGTCTTCGGGAACTCTATGCCCAGCTCATTAAATACATCCTCTCTGTACAGCCAGCACATCTGAACCTTTTCCTGACGTACCGTCGGGAGATAGTAGAGGTTGCCGTCGGAGTTTGACGCAAGAGCCACAACGTCGTCAACCTTGTCGCCCCAGAGCGCCTTCCAGTTCGGCAGCTTATCCACATCTATCGGCGCAAGATACATATCCTTACCCCATGATCTGTAGTTTACCTCTTTTCCGCCGATCGTGATGTCAGGCTCGCTGCCCGTGGCAAAGTATGTATTTGTCTTTGTCTCCCAGTCAGCTCTGGGGATTCTGTCATAAATGAACTTTATGCCGAATTTTTCTTTAATAAACTGATTAAATACCGTGTCCTCCTCTGTCGGATACTCATTATCATCCTGAGTATACATATTGAAGGTGTACACATATGTTTTATTTCCGTTTTCGTCTATTTCCTCTGTAACCTGCTTGTTACAGCCTGCCGCCATCGGAACCGCAAGCGCGGCGGTGAGCAGCAGAGCAAATACTCTTTTCAATTTCATTTTCGTCGTCTCCTTATTCGTCTTAGGATTAACCCTTAACCGAACCAACCATTACGCCCTTAACAAAATACTTCTGAATGAACGGATATACGATAAGCATCGGAAGAATTGAAAGGAACAGTGTAGCGTACTTTAAACTCTCTGTGTTCGTAGCGTTTTCGGTCATCATTGATGTATCACCCATTGCTGCAAGCTCCGCAGCCATCTGGTTCTGCATTATAATCTGTCTGATTATGAGCTGGAGCGGGAACTTTGTTTCGCTCTGCAGATAAAGCATAGCGTTGAACCATGAGTTCCACATATATACGCCGTAGAAAAGACCTACGGTCGCAAGCGCCGCCTTTGAAAGCGGGAGCATAATCTTCCAGAAAATCGTAATCTCGTTTGCGCCGTCTATGAACGCCGCCTCCTCAAGGCTCTCGGGAATACTCTCGAAGAACGATCTCATAACAACGAGGTTATAGGTCGAGATCGCCGACGGAAGAATAAGCGCCCACATGCTGTTCATAAGACCGAGGTTCTTAACTACCAGGTAGTTAGGAATTGTACCGGCTGTGAAGAACATTGTGAAGATTACTATCTTTGAGAAGAAGCCCTTGAACGCAACTCTCTCCTTTGCTCTTGAGAGCGGATATGCCATCGTTGTTGTGAAAAGCAGCGATACTATTACATACATCACAGTGTATATTACCGAATTCACGAACGATCTCGGAATTGTACCCGCCTCAAATATTACCTTATAAGCCTCCAGATTGAATTCAACCGGAAGGAATACAACCCGTCCGCTCTCGTATGCCGTTGTGCTTGAAACGGATACCGAGAATATGTAGATTATCGGATATAGTGTTATAATCATCAGAATTGCTATAAACAGGAATATTACAACGTTAAGCACCTTTGATGATAACGAATTATCTTTTACCATTATGTTATGTCCTCCTTCCGCTGATTACCACAAGCTTGTATCTGTGAGCTTTCTTGAAACGAAGTTAGCTCCGAGAACAAGGATTACGTTTATGATTGAGTTGAAAAGACCAACAGCAGAAGCGTAGTCAAATTCACCCTTGCCGATACCCATGTTATAAACGTAGGTACTTAATATCTGTGACTTGGGATATGTAACCTCTCTCTGGAGGAGGAGGGCCTTATCCGAACCCAATGACATGATCTTACCTACCTGCATAACGAGAAGGATTACGATTGTCGGCTTAATAAGCTGAACCGAAATATACCACATCTTCTGAACTCTTGACGCGCCGTCGATTGTGGCAGCCTCATAAAGCTCCTGGTCGATACCCGAAAGCGCCGCTATGTAAACGATAGCGCTCCAGCCTATACCCTGCCATACATCCGAAGCGACATATATGGTTCTGAACCACTGTGTCTTATCAAGGAAGGAAATGCCCTCTTTAAGGATTCCGCACTTTAAGAGGAACTGGTTTATGATACCTTCATTCATATAGTTGTCCGCACCTGCCGCAGTACCCTGCGATGAAAGGAACAATGTAAGCATACCTGCAACAGCCGCAACCGAAACAAAGTGCGGGAGGTATGAAATTGTCTGAACAGTCTTTTTAATATGTACGTTGCTGATCTCGTTGATAAACAATGCAAGGATGATTGCCAGCGGGAACAGCCATACAATATGAAGGATTGACAGCGCTATTGTGTTCCAGATATAATTCCAGACATCCGGCGTGCTCAGGAATCGGATGAAATGTCTCATACCGAAATTTGACGCCCACGGGCTGGCAAGAATACCAAGACCGGGCTTATAGTTCTTAAATGAAATAATCAAGCCGCCTATCGGAATGTAGTGGAAAATAATATAGTATATCAATCCAGGAATCATAAGCAGCATTAAAAACTTACTCTTCTTGAATTTATGTATCTCAGCTTTCCACCATGCTGAAATACCGTGCTCTTTTTTTTCTACGACCTGTGATGTCCTTTTAGAAGCCATAGAAATTCCCTCCTTTTAAATATTTATCTTTTATACAGTTTAACATATTTACCAGTTAAAAGCAAGCCCCTTTTAATAAAATTGCACAATTTCCACAAGAAAGTCCGAGTTTTGAAAGTTTTTTACTTTTTTCTTGCCATTTATCTTTTCTGCGCCATTCATTTTTTCTAAATTATTGACTTTTATTTGAAACTATGCTATAATCGCTTTAGATTGAGTTGATGGAAGGGGGAAATAATTATGCTGCCGGACGGCAAAAAATTCTACATCGAAAAATTGTATGAAGATGATTCGAGCGGCATGAAGCATTCACATTTTCATGATTTTTATGAAATTTATTATCTTCTTGAAGGTACACGGCGCTATTTTATAAATCATACCATTTATGATGTTGTTCCGTGTGATGTTCTGCTCGTAAACAAAGGTGACGTTCATCTTTCACAAAGTCCGGAGCCTGCCAGATATGCGCGCTGTCTTATAACCTTCTCTGATGAATTTCTTGACGGTCTCGGACCTGAATTTGATAAAAGCTTTCTGCTCAAGGTTTTTGACAACAAGAAGCTTCACATACCCGAATCCATGCAGAACTCCTTTAATATGCTCATAAACAGAGCCGAAAGCAAAATAAACAATGACGACATATATTCGGAATATTCCGCAAAAATCTATCTGCTTGAGCTGCTTGTAACGCTCAACAAGCTTGCAGCAAAGTCAACGTATCCGCTTATAGACAACCTTTCGGTATACGAGGATAGAATTCAGGACGTATGCCATTATATATGTAATTACTACAACGAGCCGATAACGCTTGATCAGATGGCGAAAATTGCATATATGAGTCCTACATATTTTTCCAAGAAATTTAAGCGTGTAACCGGCTTCGGCTTCAAGGAATATCTCAATAACATAAGAATTAAAATGGCGACAAATATGCTTGTAGAAACGCAGTATTCTATAACAGAGATCGCCTCCTTCTGCGGCTATCACGACAGTAACTATTTCGGAGACGTGTTTAAAAAGATAGTCGGGGTTTCGCCGAATAAATACAGGAAGGATCATTTTATTTTTTAAAAGAGACAGGAAAAACCCGCTCCCTGTCTCTTTTACTGTTTTATGCGGTTTTCAAGTCAGGCAAGCCTTGAGGCGCCTTATTCCGAGCCTGATTTTTTCATTATCCAGATCCCCTATGCCTATTACAAGCCGGTCGTTTTCAACATCCACGATATCCTTATACACATTATAGGAATTGAGCGAAAGAAGCTTAACTCCCGCCCTCCGCGCGCGCGCTTTCACCTCATCCGCACCGAACGGCGCAAGCTCCGCAGATATATATGTACTCGCGCTTTCACCGTAAAATTTAATATCATTTCCGAAAGCGTCTAAAAGGCAGTCCTTCAGAAATCCGCGCCGTTCCTTGTATATTTTACGCATATTCTTGTAATGCTTCGCGAAATATCCTCTGCTCATAAATTCTGCAAGCGCGTACTGCTCCTGCTTTGAAACGAGGGAGTAATAGTAAACGTGCTTTCTTTTCCACAGCTCCAGCAGCTTTTCCGGAATAATCATATACGCGGTTTTAAAGGCGGGCGATATTGAGCGCGAAAACGAGCTGAGATATATTACTCTGTTTTCAGTATCCATACTGTAAATCGTTTTTTTCTTAACCACCTGAAGCTCCGCGTCATATCCGTTTTCGACTATGTATCTGTCGGGCGCGGAATACGCCCATTGAAGAACAGCGCCGCATTTTTGGGGAGAAATACTTTCGCTTCTGGGGAACCGTGTGTCAGTCTCAACATAGAGAACTTTTCCGCCGGATTTATAGAGCGCGTCAGCGTCAAACTCGTCGGCGTTTATTGGAAGCGTGACGATTTTTCGTCTGTAGGAGGACAGCGCGTGATAAAAATGCGCGTCGCACGGATTCTCAAAAATATATCCCGTTTCCGGCGGAAATATCGCCGAAAGTGAAGTAAGCAGATATTCTGCGCCCGCCCCGACTATAATCTGCGACGGTGAGCATTTTATATCGCGGAAGGAATAAAGGTACTTTGAAAGCTCATTTCTGAAATGGAACTCACCGCCTTTTTCCGGATATGAAAAAATGTCCGTTCCGTAGTTATAGAGAATATCCTTCAGGATTTTCGCGTATGAAGTTCTCGGTAAATGCGAGATGTCTGTTCCGTTCGGACTGAAAACAATCTCCTCCGGCGCGGCATTTTCCCACGGGACATCGTTACCGTAGAGAGAAGCCTTAAATGACACGACATATCCTCTCCGTGGTATTGAAATAATATAGCCCGTGTCCTGCAGCATTTTATACGCGCCGTCAACGGTAGTCTGGGCGATGTTTAAGTCCTCTGCCATAGCGCGCCTTGTTGGGAGCTTCATTCCGTTTCTCAGTCTGCCGCTGAGAATTTCCTCCGCAATAGCGTCATAAAGCTGAATATACAGCGGTTTTCCCTTTATCTTTCTAATATTTATATCCATTTTTCCGCCTCCTCTGTTTTATAATACCACAGAAATCCTACCGATACAATAAAAATTTTTCTGGTATTAAAAAATATATTATCTGTGGTACTGTTTTTTTTGTATGATATGATGTATTATTAAAATAAGATGATACTACATAGCTTGCATTAAGTACCCTGTATTTTAATCGTACTTAATGCAAGCGGTTAATACCTCTTTTGACTAAGTTTTCTTCATTGCATTGACTATAGAAAACTTAGTCAAAAGCATATATGAAAGGAATGTAAAACATGGAGAAAAAAATCAAAAAAATTATAGCCTCCGCCGCAGCGGTAAGCATAAGCGCGGCGGCGCTTCCGGTTATGCCGGTTTCGGCAGCTTCGTCCGCAGGCTTCGATGCCGAAACAGTTATGTGGACGGATCGGAAAATTGAGGACGTGCTCGCGCAGACCGGCAAGTATGAAACCGTTAAGGACGTTCAGCCGAACGCTTCAAACAAAACCGATTCGGCCGTGCAGAGCCCCTACGCAAAGTCTGGCAGCAATCTGACTGAATGGGCGTATTCCGAGTTTGTATGGACGAATTACTACCCGATAGGCAACGGACGTATGGCCGGCATGGTCGCGGGCGGTATTGACAACGAGATAATACAAATTAACGAGGACACCTGCTGGGACGGCGGTCCTTACGGAACCTTGCAGAATGAAAACGGCGAGACAGTTACAAAAATGGAGCAGACACATGCCGCGGCTGCGATTAACGGCGTTGATATGACAAGCGGCAGCAAGCCGGAGGGCTGGAGATATTACCGCGGCGCGGACTCGGACGGAAATCCTGCCGAAATCGGCGCGGCAGACGCTGTTGTGGGTGATGAGGACTTCAGAACAAATTATCCCGATTTTGCAAACAAGAGTATTTCCAACCAATCCTTAAATGTTGACAACTCGTCAACTGCGGAAGCGGTTCAGGAGAGATACAGCTTAGCGGGCATGGTTGAATCAAATTTCCTCGGAAACCCGACGGGACAGAGGGCATATAAATCGTTTGTTGAGGTATACCTCGACTTTAATCACGAAAATGAGAACGCATCAAACTATGTTAAGAGCCTTGATATGAAAACCGGTATTGTAACCGTGGAATACGATTACAGCGGCAAGCATTATAAGCGTGAAAGCTTTGCGAGCTATCCCGATCAGGTTGTTGTAACGCACGTTGAGTCGGACGAGGAGCTTAACTTTACCGCTGAGCTTCATACAAACCACAATACAAAGGACGGCTATTGGAGCTTTGAAAAAATAAGCGATAACGAGGTTAAGGTTATGGCTGCCGTTACAGACGGCAACAAGGACAGCAATATCGGGCGCATAAACGCAATTAATTTTGAAGCGCGTATGTATCTTGACGGCGACGGCGCGTTCAGCGTTTCGGAGGATAACAGCACCGTAACCGTAAACGGCGGACAGAGCGCTGATATTTATGTTGTAGGCGCGACAAATTACGTTGACTACAAAACGCTCGACAACACCAAGCCCTCAAGTGACTGCGAATACTATATGAACAACGTAAAGAGCAAGACATATGAGCAGATAAAACAGAGACATCTTGACGACTTCACGCCTGAATTTGAAAAAACGAGCCTTAGTCTTGACAATTCGGGCAGTGTTTCAAACTATGGTGATGTACCGACCGAAAAGCGCGTTCGTAAGGACATAAACGGAGCTTCGGGCTTTACCGTCGGAGCGGAAAGCACACTCAGCAAAGCAAACAGCGTGGGTGTAAAATCAACGTACAGCGACGGCGACAACCAGCTTGCAACGCTCATGTTTAACTACGGAAAATATTTGATTTTATCGGGTGCCCGTGACGGACGCAAGGCCTCTGGCGAGGGCGAAATAGATATTCCCGAAAGTCAGCCGCTTAACCTCACAGGTAAATGGAACGCGGCGATGTCGGCAGGCTGGAACGGCAAATACACGATAAACATAAACACGGAAATGAATTACTGGGCTGCGCAGCCGCTTAATATAAAAGAGAGTGAAAGGACGCTTATAGACGTTTTTGACAACCTTTCCGAAAGCGGCGCGATTACGGCGGCTAACCAGTACGGCATATATAACGACCGCGGCGACAGCACCTATCAGCCGGGCGACCCATGGGTAATGCACCATAATTTTGACCTGTGGCGCGGCACGCAGCCTATAGACAACGCTACAGCCGGTTTATGGCCTACAGGCGGAGTATGGCTGTTAGACCACGCATGGCAGTATTACCTGTTCAACAGGGATGAGGAATATCTCGCCGAGGTTTATCCGTATATGATCGGCGCGGCGAAGTTCTTCACGCAGTTCCTCATTGTTGATCCCCAGACAAGCTATCTTATAACAGCGGCATCCTGCTCGCCGGAGCAGGGCAGCGTTCAGCCGGGACCGGCTATGGATACGCAGCTTGTGAGAAACCTTTATGATACTGTTCGCAAGGCATCTGAAATACTCGGCAAAACACAAGAAAATGCAGATCTTCTCGCAAAAATTGATGAGCAGATGCCTTCATCCTATTTCGCGGCGGAGGATGGCAAAATAGCTCCGGATATTATCGACAGCAACGGATATATCAGAGAGTGGACGAGAGGCGATGTTACGTTTGACTTCTCGGAAAGCTCGGATCCTACAGCGTATAAATATCAGAATATCACAGATCCGTTTACGAATACAACGGTAAGTATAAATGAACATGAAGCAAGCAACAGCGGTGGTCACAGACACTGCTCGCATCTCTGGGAGCTTTATCCGGGCACGCATTTAAGCGCGTACAGTGACGACGCAAACGAGCAGCAGCTGTTTAAGGCGTTCCAAAAGACCACATCGGCAAAGGGCGCGGGAGACAGAAGCTGGGCGTACGCGTGGAGAATGGCGCTGAACGCGAGAGGCTTAAACGGCGAAGCGGCAAACACATCTCTTGAAACGCTGCTTACGGCAAGAACCTCGCCAAACCTTCTTACACAGCATCCGAATTTCCAGATCGACGGAAACTACGGCACAACGGCGGCTATTATTGAAATGCTTGTTCAGAGCCACGACGGAGCCATCGACTTGCTGCCGGCAATCCCCGAAAGATGGGAGAGCGGTTCGTTTGAGGGCATAAACACTCGTGAGAATGCGACAATTGATCTTAAATGGGCGAACGGACAGCCGACAGAGGCGAAAATTCACGCTAAGGCTGACGGTGATATGAGCGTCCGCAGCAAATATATGGCTTCGGCGGTTGTATATGACGAGAACGGAAATAGGGTTAACGCGGCGCTTAACGGCGACTGCAATATGCTCACCTTCGCGGCAGAGGAGGGCAAAACCTACACGATTACCGAATTCGGATCGAATGTTGTCGAGGGCGACAAAACATACAAAGCAACGGACGTGACGACATTCTACGCAAGCGACGGCGGACAGAAACCGAAGGCTGACAGCGACGGCGTAAGCATCGGATATATTTACAACCGTGAAAATGTAAAAATAGGCTATGTTGTAAACGATTTTGATTTTGACGGTCTAAAGGCTCTGAAGCTGAATATGAAAAGCGTCAGATACGGCGATACCTATGTTTCAATAACGGCTGACAGTCCGACAGGCACGGAGGTTGTAAATCAGATTATATCGACAGGAGATAACGAGCTGGAGCTTAAAAACCTTGATAAAGTTTCCGGAACTCACGATATTTATGTGCTGTATGTTCAGAATCCGTATGACGGGGATGCAAGCCATAAATATTTAGGCAACGCGCAGGATTTAACCGCATCCTATTCAAGAACCGCTGTGCCGACGTCTGCGCCAACTAATCCGACATCTGCGCCAACTGAGCCGACAGCTCCGACTCATGAGCCAACTAAGGCACCATCCGATTATGTATATACAATAACATATGCGTATTTCGGCGAGGACGGCAAACTCAACGTAAAAGTTGAGGGCGAGGACGTTGATGCGAAGCTTATAATAGCGTCTTACACAGATGAGAATGTTTTAATCGGAATCAAAACAGAGGACGTTAAGGGCGACAAAACTTTGTCAATAGATATAGAAAAACCGTCAAAGGGCAGTGTAAAGGTATTCATTTGGAATGGACTTAACACAATGAAGCCATTGAGCGCGGTTAAGACTGCTGACGATTCTGCACCGACAGAAGCGCCGACAGCGTCACCAACAACAGCGCCAACGGCTGTGCCGACAGCGGCACCAACAGCAGCGCCAACGGCTGCACCGACAGCAGCGCCGGCAGAACAGGGCGCATATATAGGTGAAACAAGATATGACACCGTGACGCTTGCGGTTGCCGCGGCAGAGGAAGCAAATCCAACAAGCGAGGAAACAAGAGTATATATTGATATCCTTCCGGGTACATACCGCGAACAGGTTCGCGTAACAAAGCCGTATATTACGCTGCGCAAAAAAGCGGATACCGCGGGCGAGGTTAAGCTCACCTGGTATTACGGACTGGGTACGCTCTATGACAGCTGTAACTCAAGCGGTTATTATGATCCGAGTGTAATCGGCGACGGCGAAAGCTACGGCCCGAAGGACTGGGGACCGTCGCTGAAGGTTGACAAGGGCGCGACAGGCTTCACGGCTGAAAATATAACCTTTGAAAATTCCTATAACTGTTATTACACTCAGGAGGAATTAACAGATATTACAGGCGTTGATCCCGATATAAACAACAGCAGCTTCAAAAGACTTGAATGGATTAAGGAGCAGATAGCAAACGGGGTGAGCGATGATGAAATTAACGCGTATCTGCAGTCGAGAAAGGATATAACATACGGCGGCGTAACATCAAGTCCGAGAGAGCGCTGCGCCGCGCTTCACTGCTCGGCGGATAAGGCTCAGTTTATAAACTGCACAATTATGTCCACACAGGACACAATGGGTATAAACAGTAACAGAATGTATTTTAAAAACTGTAAAATAGGCGGCACGACCGACTATATCTGCGGAAGCGCAACATCGGTATTCGATAATTGTGAGCTTTACACCAACGCGGGACCGAAGGCGGCAGAATCGGCGACCATAACCGCTCCCGCCAACGGCGCAAATACTGAGGGATATTTGTTCTACAACTGCAAAATCACCGGCAGTGACACCGCAACACCCGGAAATCTCGGCAGACCGTGGGGCGCGGCGCCCGGTCCGGCGGCGTACTATATAAATACGACTATAAATAACGCGGGCAAGAACAGCGGATACAGCAGTCAATATTTGATTTCAAGCGCCGGCTGGACGGATATGAGCGCGAATAAGGCGGAGGACGCGCGCTTCGGCGAATACGGCAGCGTATATGCAAACGGAGCCGCCGCCGACCTTTCGGGACGCATAAAGGGCAAGGTATTATCCGAGTGGACAATGCTCCGCTATAATCCGTACACCTTCACAAAGGGCAGTGACGGCTGGGATCCCGCAGGCGTAAGCTCGAAGTATGACGGCGTGAACAGTGTGCTTGATTCAACCACGATTGACACAAGCGACGGCGATACAAATACAGTTTCGCTTCCGCCCGCTCCCGACGGCTTCGAATTTTACTGGGAAAGCGACAGTGAATTTGCACAGGTAAGCGCAGATCAGTCAAAGATTACACTGATACGTCCGGCTAGCCGGTGACAATACACAGTTTGACAAGAACAGCACAATGGCGAATAAGTGGTTCAGAATTACCGCCGACATTGATCTTGTAAACAAAACCATAACCACAACCCTTTATGACCGCGACACGGTTGATGGCGACGGCAATATGGCGATATTGAACAAAAAAGCGTTTACTATCGCCGCGCCGGACGCGGACGGCGCAAATGCTGATTATCCTACAGATATTGATCTAAGCAATCTTTATTTCAATATTTATATGGATAAGAAGGCAAACACAACAAACAAGATGGAATACTATTTTGACAATATAACTCTTGAATATCAGGATTATGAATAATCCGATATATATCGGCTCTTTGCCAAAAAACGGCAGCGCCTGCTTTGAAGCAGGCGCTGCCGTTTTAAAGTCGCTTGTAAGCTGCAATTAGATTATTCAAATATTGATACCTTAACATTATCCGCGGACGTTTCAGCTCCAATAGTATTTTCTCCCGCTTTAAGCTCCGCAGTCTTTGTTATCGTTCCGACAAGCGAGCCGTCCGCGCCGTATTCCGCGATTACAACGGTCGCTTTTCCGTCCGCCGCCGCATTGATTTCAACGCATTTTTTCTCTTTATTGAATGAAGCGGTAAATTTACTGTCATACACGCCCTCGGTTTTAACCTCGGAGAAAGAGGCTATTGTAAACCACGGCAGCATCGGCACAGCCTCGTTTGCTCGTCCGTTCATGCTGTCAACCGCAAAGCCTACCAATGCGCTCTTTGAAAAGCCCGAAATATCAAGCTCTATCGGCTTTCTCGCGTTGCTTGTCCAGTCCTCGCCGTCGTCCGATACCGATAATATGAGCGTATCGCCCCTGCGCTCCATCCTCATATACTTCGGCATGGGATATTTTACGGTGTCATAGCTGCCCGAATTTGAAAGAGCCTCGCCCTCTTCATTCTTCATCCAGCCAAGCTGCAGCGCACCGCCTGTTTCCGAACGCACTGCGGTTACGATATTTTCACCGTACTTTCTCCATGTATCGGAAATCATAACCATCTTTGAGCCCGAATCCGCGCTCTCGCGCAGCATTATGCCGTTGAGCGGCATATTCTCATACTTAGGTATATCCTCAATTCTGCATTGGAACACGAAATCGCCGTTTACATATTTCTTGTCAAACGCGCACGCGTCCTCAGTGCCTGAAATATATCCGCTGCCGGCTATATAGGTCTTGCCGTCCTGCTGCCATACGCGGCTCTTTCCTTCAAACGGCACATCTCCTATTTCGGTTATATCCTCGGCGTCCGCGCCCGTCACATATACGATCGCTGTGTCTGAGGTGGTCTTTTCACCGCGCTCATTATATGCAAGAGATGTGAGATAATGTGTGCCCGGCACAAGACTGAGCTCCTTATTGATCTCACCGCCCTCAAATGCTCCTATAAGCTCTGTTCCGTCATAAAGCTCTGTTTTTATCACATCTGAACCCTTCGCGGATGCGTTATATATTACCGGCTTGTCTGTAACGAGCCAGAAGCCCTTTCTGCCTGTCTTATCAACCGTTTTGTCAGTGTTGGCGGTTGCCGGTGAAATAACCGTTATTTCAGGATTTGACGGAGCCGCCTGCTCCTCTGTCCACTCGTTTACATACTCCTCAACCCATGTATAGCCCGACGGCGCAATATCCACATCATCTGCTGCTCCCATGCCGTTTTCCTCTTTCCAGTCAGCCGGAATTTCAAATACGCGCTCCGATTCTTCAATGCTCACAAGTCCGCCAACCTCTTCCTCCTGATTGATTATGCGGCCTGTGCCGTTTCTGACATCGGAAACAACTCTTGCATCTGTAGCGTCACGCTTCGGAAGTGTCGCGCCGACATTTGCAATCACATCCTCATACGCTTCCTCCGCGCTCTGCATATTGATTTCATACTCGCCCATAGCAACAGGTTCGTCAAGAAGCTTAAGCAGATCCCTGTTCAGTACATTGCTCTCACTGCCGGTGTTGTTTGCGGTTGCCTCCGTATCGCCAAACACATAGTTTCCGTTTATATACGCGTTCGACTTCAGAAGCTCGCCGTTATAGAACACACTTCCGTCATTTGTCGCTTCAAATATCTTGGAGCGGATCTCCTGCTTTGTTGATGGTCCGTATTTAATATAGTTATTTCTTATGTTGATATTCGACACATATTCCGGCTTTGAAAATTCCTCCTGCTTGCTGTAGGAATACGGCTCCGCGCCGTACATAATGTTGCTGCCGAAATTATAGATTACATTGTTTACAACATCTGTATTTTTAAGGTTTCTGTCAAAACGCGGGTTTCGGCTGTCATGATGTGCGAACAGATTGTGATGCCATGTCGCGTCAGTTCCTCCGACAATACCGCCGTAGCCGTGGGCGCCCTTGATATGACTTGACATTCTGAGGCTCTCCGAGCTGAGACAATACTGAACCGTCACGTTTGCCGACGGTATTTTTCCGCCCTCCATTGAACCGGAATAGAGCGTCAGCATTTCGTCAACTCCCCATGATACGGAGCAATGGTCAAGCACGATATTTTTTACCCATCTACCTCCGAGTCCGTCCGGCTCTCCGCCCTGTGAATCGGTCGGACGTATACGCAGGTAGCGCATAATTATGTTATCTGCCGCTACAAGCGCGTCATAGCCGGTTATCGTTATGCCGTCGCCCGGCGATGTCTGACCGAGCACGGTTATATCAGACGCCCTGAGCTCAAGCCTTGATTTAAGCTCAATTATGCCGCCCACATCAAATACCACTATTCTTCCGCTCTTTGAAATCGCGTCACGGAGCGAGCCATCTCCGTCATCATTGAGGTTTGTTACATGGTATACCTCAATCGTATCTGCCCCGCGCGCACCGGTGGTATATTTGCCGCCGCCCTCAACTCCCGGAAAGGCTAAAAGCTTCGCTTCCTCCTCTGCGTGTATCGGCATGCTCATTGCTCCGATTGTCATTGCCGCGGACAGTGCCGCCGCTATTGCTTTAGTAAATTTCATATTTTCTCTCCTCTCAATCTATCCTTATAGGCTTCATGCCTGTCAGACTGTCCCAGAACATAATTTTTGTTCTGTCGTCAGTAAACTCCGGCACAGCCTTATCCGTTGTTGTTTCTTCTATCTCAAGCCCTGTAAGCACGTAGTTTTCATCGTAGTGCGCCGTAAGCTTTACACACGGCTCCGGTTTTGCTGTCGGTATATTAGTCGGGGACGGAGTATCTGTTGGCTTTACGGTAGGTGTCGTCACTTCTGTCGGGGCTACTGTTTGTATCGGTGCATCCGTCGGATTAACTGTCGGTGTCGGCGTGTCCGTCGGCTTTACCATCGGCGTTGGTGTATCCGTTGGCTTAACTGTCGGTGTATCTGTCGGATCGACTGTCGGCGTCGGTGTATCCGTTGGCTTGACTGTCGGTGTATCTGTCGGATTAACTGTCGGTGTCGGCGTATCCGTTGGCTTAACTGTCGGTGTATCTGTCGGATTAATTGTTGACGTCGGTACCGCTGACGGCTCATATACTACCGCATAAATTGCCATTCCGCTGTTCTGTGAATACATATATACCCGCGAACCGCCCGTTACCGCCGCCTCAAGCGTTCCCGTCTCTCCTGCTCCGACTGTTTTTGTCGAAATCTCGGCTCCGTTCTGCCTGAGCGCCATCGTTCTGCTGCCGCTTGTTCCGTTATTTACAAGGCAAACCTTCATCGTGCCGTCATATGCCGGCATAACCTCCGCAATTCTGTAGCTCGGTATTTCACTGCTGAAGTTTCCGCCGCCGCCGAACCGCAGACGCAGCGGATACTCAACACCGTCAAAGGTCTTTGAAAATCCTGATTCTATATATGAAGTCTTGCCGCTTGTTGAATACAGCCGCATATAGTCATCCAGAAGCAGTGTCGTGCTTCCGAATTCCTTGGAGCTTGAAGCTCCGAGATTATAGTCACTGACATTAACCGTCATAGCCTCTGTCATAGGCTTTGTTGTGGGAAGCGTATTCGGGTCATCATACGGCGGCGCCGTTGGTCCCGGTGCGGGTGTCGGCACACCCTCAACATTCTGCGCGTTTATGTCGCTGAATGACGCTATGGTGAACCACGGCAGCGGCGGAATTACTCCGTTGCTTCCCTCGTAGCTCATTGTCGTACCGTTTGCGCTGTCACAGGCAAGTCCTATGTACGCGCCGCTGCTCCAGCCGGAAACATCTATAGTCATAGGCTGGCGGCTGTTATTTGTCCATGAAATACCGTTATTTGATACCGATACCGTTACGGTACTGCCGCTTCTCGCGATTCTCATATACTTAGGCAGAGGATAATTTGTTGATTCATAGCTCGATGTGTTTGCAATGCTGCTTCCGCTGCTGTCCTTGAACCATTTGAAGCTCACGCTGCCTCCGGTGCTGCTCCTTACCGGAACCACAATATTTTCACCGTATTTATACCATGTATCCGATACCATTATCATTCTTGAACCCGCGTCAAGCATTTCTCTGAACATTATGCCTGCAAGCACACTGTTTTCATACTTAGGTATATCGTCTATCTTTACTGTGTACTCAAAATCTCCCTCAACAGGATAATACATATAGCTGCACGAATCAGAGGCGCCGTTTATAAGACCGCTTCCGGCAATATAGGTTTTGCCCTCATTCTCCCATGCGGCGCCTTTTCCGCCGAACAACGGAGCGCCTATTTCCGTTATGTTTGTGAGATTATTGTCCGTAACATACACAATCGAAACAGGTGATTCGGTTCTCTCTCCCCTGTCGTTATACGCCTTTGACATAAGATAATGCACGCCCGGCTCAAGCGGTATCTCGTCAAAAATACTGTTTTCCTCATTATATGAGGCTATAAGCTCCGTGCCGTCCCAAAGCTCCATTTTTGTTATCTCTGTTCCCTCTTTTGCCACGGCAACGGCATCATAGGTTATAGGCTCTTCCTTATCGGTAACAGTCCAGAGCTTTTTTCCGCTGTCATATGTCATTGACGCGTCGGAGACTGACGGGAATCTTACCGTTATATCGGGATTTGACGGAGCCTCCTGCTGTGCCGTCCAGTCGTTTACATACTCCTCAAGCCATGTATAGCCCGACGGCGCAAGCGCGGTTTCCGAAGCGCTGCCCATGCCATGCTCTGCTTTCCATTCGGACGGTATTTCAAAGCTCCTTGTTTCGGATTGTATTCCCGCAAGACCGCCTACCTCCTCATCGGTATTGATAATGCGTCCGGTACCGTTTCTTACATCCGCAACCACGCGCGCGTCTATCTCGTCACGTCTGGGAAGCGTCGCGCCGACATTGTCAAGCACGGTATTATACGCGTTCTCGGCGCTCTCAATTTCAATCTCATAATCACCCATATTTATCGATGCGGTGAGAAGGTTTGCGTTTTCTTTATTGCTTACATAGCTTGACGAGGCGGTGTTGTTGTTCGTCGCCGCGCTGCTGCCGTAAACATAGTTATCCTTTATGTACAGATTTGATTTGAGCACCTCACCGTTATATGTCTGAGAAGCGTCATTTGTCACCTCAAATAGTCTTGATCGATATGCCGGTCTTGTTGACGGGCCGTATTTATAGTAGTTGTTTCTGATATTTACATTCGATACATAATCAGGTGTTGAGTATTCCGGCGCTTTGTTGTAGGAATACGGCTCCGCTCCGTACAGGCTGTTCGTGTTGCCCCAGTCATAAATCACGTTATTTACAAAATCGGTTGATTTCAGATTTCTGTCAAAACGCGGACTGCGGCTGTCGTGATGCGCAAACAGATTGTGCGAATAGGTCGCGTTCGTGCCGCCCACTATTCCGCCGTAGCCGTGAGCGCCCTTGAAATGATTTGACATTCTGAGGCTCTCCGAGGTCAGGCAATACTGCACCGTTATATTCTCCGAAACATCGGGGCGTGTTTCCAGCGAGCCGGCGTAAAGCGTCAGTGTTTCGTCAACACTCCATGAAACCGAGCAGTGGTCGAGAATTATATTATGCGCCCATCTTCCGCCTATACCGTCCGGCTCACCGCCTGAGGAATCCGTAGGACGAATACGCAGATAGCGGATAATTATATTTTCCACACCGTTGCCCAGCAGCACATCGTTTCCCGTTATTGTTATGCCGTCACCGGGAGCTGTCTGTCCGAGCACGGTTATATTATTCTTGGTGAATTGCAGCTGTGAGTTCAGATTTATCACTCCTCCGACATCAAAAACCACAATCCTGCCCGAATCCGATATTGCTTCACGCAGCGAGCCGGCGCCGCTGTCGTTGAGATTTGTTACATGGTATACGCTCACAGAGCTGCTTCCGCGCGCGCCGAGCGTGTATTTTCCGCCGCCCTCCGCGCCCGGAAATGCAAGCAGATTATCCGCTGCGGTTATTTCAGCCGGCACGGTAAAGGTTCCTATCGCTAATGACGCAGATAACATTGCTGTCAAAAATCTTTTTAATTTCAAATTCATCACCCTGACATACAATAATATATAATTATTTTATCACTATTTTTATACAATTTCAATAAATTTTTCAGCTTCATACAAAAAATTATTATTAATTCGCAAAAAAACAGGCTGCCCAATCAGAACAGCCTGTCTATATGTATATATTTTATAGGAGCTTATCTACGCTGCCGAGGTTATACACATTTGTATAACCCAGCTCCTTTACTTTTTCTACTGCGCCTGCGGATCTTATACCCGACGCGCAGCAGAATATAATAACCGTAGCTTTATCATATTCCGCAAGACTTTCCGCAGACAGTTCATCAATCGGTATATTAACCGAGCCGTCATATGACTTTCCGGCATACTCCTCCGCCGTTCTCACATCTATCAGAACCGCGCCGCTTTGGAGCATAAGCCGCGCTTCTTCAGCCTCAACCGAATCTCCGCCGAGGTCTGCCATGTTGATTTCCTGCGCGGTATCTGTGCCGTATGCCGTCATTACGCCGTCATTGATTTCAATCCTCTTTATATCGAAATCAACCGGCTTTTTGAGCTGATAGCACTTGCCGCAGCTTGTTATCATAATCACAAAGCCGCCGTCACATCCGGCATACAGCCGATCCTTGTAGACCGCAAGCGAATTGATTGTGAAATATCCGCTCTCGTAGTCTGTCGGATACCCCTCCGGCGCCGAGTAGAAATTCTCCGTGTAAATTTCAACTCTTAAATTACCGGGAAGCATACGCCATATTTTTGTCTTACCTGTAGCATCATTTTCGGTGAGGACGATATTATTGTCGCCCTCCCAGCTTACAGTCTGAATTTCCAATTCCTCACCTTCAGCCGCAACACCGGCTTCGTCGGCCGCAAGCTCAAATACGTCCGAATAAGGTCTCATTGTTTCAACGGAATCCCATACGAATACCTTGTCGCCCGGCGCAAGCTCAAAGTCTGATATGCCCGCCTCACCGTAACCAAGGCTGAACTCAGGGGCGTATATCCGAACCCCTGTGAGAACGCCGTTATCGTACGATGCCTTCACAACCGCCGCCTTTATAAGCTCCGGCGCGTTTGCTTTAAGACCGAGAACCCTGCTGTCCGCGTTATATGTTACCGTAACCCTTATATCCGATGGAGCGGGTGCTATCGGCTGTGTTGTTGCCGGAGGCTGCTCGGTCGGCTGTTCCGTTGCCTGTTCGGTCGGCTGCTCTGTAGGCTGCTCAGTCACTTGCTCTGTTGCCTGCTCGGTTGCCTGTTCCGTTGGCTGCTCAGTGGGATTCTCCTCTTTCTCCGATGCATACGTAAGCGCCGCGCCTAACGCTGTAGATGTCCATTTTCTTCCGTAAACAATGTATTCATGCTCCGCTTTAACCGTAAATTCTGCGGGGAATACAGAGCTTGAAACAGGCACCGTAACCGCCGCGTTGTCTGTATTATCCCAGACATTCAGACTTCTGTCTCCCGAAATACCGTTAATGTAAATGCTTGCAGTTCCGTCATGCTTTGGTGTGAAAATGAAGCTTGTGCATGCTGTTGTTCCGTTTAAGCCGGCATCGGCAAAATATGATACAATATCGCCTACATTCTCCTTTATATCGCTGCCAAGCTGTGTGCGGAAGGTCAGTCCCGCTGTAAAGCCGTCAGTTGCGTTTTCCGAAGCGGTAATGTCATTTGTAACCTGAAGCTTAAATTCACCGTCATACAATGTGTCACCGGCCTTATATTCGCCCGCTTCTATCCTGTATGTATCCGTTATCTCTGAGCCCGGTGCCGGAGTTACTTTCTCGGTCGGCGCCGGAGTTGTGTCCTCCTGTCCGCCAAGGCCGTAATACTCAACTATGATTGCATAGAGATACTTTGTGCTGCTGCCGCCGTAAACGTAAACAGGAGTCGTTGTGTCTGTTACCTCAAGGCTTACATCCACAGCCGCTCCTACGCCCTCCTGTACAACCTGCTTGCTGCCCTGCTTGATTGTCATGCTTCTTGCGGCTTCACTGCCGTAGAATACCGCCGTTACCTTACACGGAGCAATCGGTGTGAAGTACAGACAACGTTTCGTTGTACTGCCGGCACCGGCCGCCCATGAATGCGTGAAGCTGTAATTGTACTCGTTATCATTTACATCTACATATGTATAGTCAGCCTTTGAAGCTGTCGAGTTGGTCCATGAACCAAAGCCTGAAAGACCGTTCACTGCTGCGGTATAAGCTTCACTATCCGTTCCGCCTGTGAGGACTGTATAATCATAGTCCGTACTATCAAGATAGTATGCGACTATCTTGCTCGGTACAGGCGTGTTATATACTGCCGTGAAGCTCTCCGAACGGTTTACGCCGTCACCGTCAACCACCGTATATCTTACCGTTTCTCCGTCCAGAGCTCCTGTGTTTATCTCATACTTTCCGGCGCCCTTTACGGCTACTGCAGCTGTGCTCTTTACGGTTTCATCAGCATTGAGCACCTCTGCTTTGAGCGTAACATCCGTTGCCGCAACGCTGCCGCGGTATGAAAGCGTTACGTCAACAAGTGAGCCGTCCTTATTCGTTGCCTTTTCTATAACATACGGAATGTCATCATTTGCAATCTGAAGCTTATTTACAACAGGGAAACTGTCTGTTTCCGTCACACCGTCTATTGTAACGCTTACAGTAATGGTCGCAACACCGTCATAGCAGCCCGATGTAACAATACCGTTTGCATCTACAGCTGCAATAGCCTCGTCTGAGCTTTCGTATTTAACCTCAGCCTTTGAAAGATCGTATACCGACTCGTCATACATAACCGCCGATACGTTTGACTTGATCTGTGTTATTGGCGAAAGCTTTGTTCTGTCCTCTGAAATATATGCGTTAAGCGACACGCCGTCCGGCATTGCCTTTACGGTTTCAAGGGATGCGTCAAGCGTTCCGGTTACATCAAAGGTCTTTGAAAGCGCAGTATCCTCCGCATTCTTTCCTATATATGCGGTATATGTGCCTGTCGGAACAACATTCTTGACGGCAGCTTCGCTGTAAAGCGCCATGTCGTCCACATCAAGCTCAAATGTAACAGTCTTTGTTTCGCCCGGTGCAAGCTCGGTCTTTTCGAAGCCCTTGAGCTGCTTTTTAGGTGTTGTGCTCACGTTGTCCTGCGGATGAGCGACATAAAGCTGAACAACCTCCTTGCCCGCCGCGCTGCCTGTATTTGTTACATCAACGGTCATTGTTACCCTGCCGTTTGCGTCAACCGAGGTATTGTCGATTGTCATGTTTGAATATTCAAAGCTTGTGTAGCTCAGACCATATCCGAACGGATATACCGGAGTATTGCTGTAATACTGGTATGTGTGACCCGGGTTTGTACCGTCTGCCTGAATATCATAATTTGTATATTTACCGCTTATCTTGCCGACTGTCTGTGTTGTGTTGTTTGAAAGCTCCATCCTGCTCACATCGGCGCTCTTATACCACGTTGTGGAAAGTCGTCCTGACGGGTTGACCTCGCCTGTGAGAACCTTACCGAGGGCAGTACCCTGTGTCTGACCGTTGTATGAGGTCCAAAGTATCGCCTTACAGCTGTTCATAAACGGCTCAACATTTATCTGACCTACGGTTGACATTACAACAACGGTCTTCTCCGGGTACGCGTCGCAGATTGCCTGAACATGAGCCTGGTGCGCCGGGAGGTCGATTGACGTTCTGTCCTTTGACTCTGACGCGTCCTGATCACCGAAGCCGTCCTGCTTCGGAACAGTTCCCGCGTATGCTATGATCACATCCGCCGCGTCAAGCTGTGTCTTATAGTTTGCAACCGAAAATTCCTGTACCGCCGCGCTTGCCGAGATATACATATCGGCCGTACCGTTATAGCCGCCGTCCTCGCCTGTGTAGCTGCCGGTGCAGGTTATGTATGTGTCAGTGCCTGCCGTTGCTGTTGTGTTAATTGCCGCAACGGTCGGTCCGCCCTGTCCGTAGGCGATATTAAGCGAGCCGCCGATACGCGAACCTGTTGCCATTTCAACCTCAACCGATGCGACATTTAAGAAGCTTACATTCTTGATTACCGCCGCAGCCTTAGGTGTTACGTCTATGAGTGTTCCGCCTGAAAGCGTCATGCCCGAAACGCTCTCCGCCGCCGAAAGGTCAACCGCTTTCTTTGAGCCGTCCTTCATTACAAAGGTTATGCTCTTTACGTTAAAGAGCTTCTCATCATCTGTTATTTCGCCCAGATAGCTTACCTCTGATCCCTGACCTTCAAGCTCCGCTCTTATGCCTTCAATAGGCTTTACAGTCTTTGTCGGTGAGCCGGTATAGTCGCCCAGGGCAAGAGTATTTGCCATGTTTCCTACTACCACGACATTCGCCGCGTTCTTTATAGGAAGAATATTATCATCATTTTTGAGAAGCACCCAAGACTCCTCTGCCGCCTGTTCGGCAACAGCTACGTTTTCATCGGTTTCAATCGCAGCCGATGTAATATCACGGTAGCTTGACGTTTCATCAAACTCGCCTGTTCTGAAGCGCTGGAGGAACAGGTGATAAATATTTGTTTCAAGCTCCTCCTCTGTGATATAACCCTCAAGCACCGCGTCTGCGCCGTTTGCTGTTGACGCATTTCCTCCTCCGAGGTTGCACTCAACATCCATACCCGCTTTAAGCGCAGCCGCTATGTACGCTCCGCTTGCGGCGGTTGTGCTGCCGAGAATACCGTTCATGTATGATGTGTTTGAAATCATATCCTCGCCCGCGCCGCAGTCGGTTGTGACATAGCCGTCAAAGCCCCATGTGCGTCTTAAAATATCGGTTAAGAGATATGTGTTTGCCGCTGACGGGATATAGTTATACAGAAGCGAACCGTTTCTGTATATTGTTGTAGCGTTATATGAGGACATTACCGAGCCGGGCATTTCAATCTCGGCTACGTTCTGGAACACCTTAAGATAGTAGTTTCTGAAATTGAACTCGTTCATTACCGAGCTTCCGCCGCGGCGGTTAGTCTCATTGTTGTTTGCCGCAAAATGCTTGATTGTCGCGATAATCTTTATGTACTTTTCATCATCGCCCTGCATACCCTTTACAAACTCTCCGCCGAGCTGTCCCGTAAGATACGGGTCCTCTCCGTAGGTCTCCTCATTTCTGCCCCAGCGCGGATCGCGCGCCATGTTGATTGTCGGGGTATAGTATGAAAGGTTGTATCTGTTGTTCTTTGCGCGCGCCTCTGTTGAGGTTATGTCCGCAACATCATATACAAGGCCGCGGTTCCATGTGTTGGAAAGCGAAAGCGGTGTCGGGAAGTTTGTTGCCTTTCCCTGACGCGCTACTCCGTGCAGACATTCTCTCCAGTAGTTATATGCCGAAACACCCAGTCTCGGAATTGCAGGAGCCGTATAACCGAGCTGCGCAACCTTCTCCTCAAGCGTCATTCTTGAAACAAGGTCCGCCGCGCGCTCCTCAAACGAAAGCGACTCATCCTGATACGGAAGCAGTCCGTTCGGATTTTCCGACGGCGCCGGAGGCGCGGTCGCGTTCGGGTCAAGCGTTACCGCAGGCGGCTGAGTTGCAGTGCCGCCGCCCTCGCCGCTGTAAAATTTAACATAAACATAGTTACCGGCATATGTTTTTGCAGCGCCGCTGATATTCAGCGTAACATTACCGCTTGCCTCTGTGGTTGTAAGGTCTGCGGTAAAGGTCGAATAGACGCTCCAGCTGCCGGTATACACCTCCTGATAGCCTGCGACAAAAGTGTCGCCTACCTTAATATCCATTGCCATACTGTTGAGCACAGCGCCGGTGACATCAACCTTTGTGTACCCTGTTCCGTTAAGGTCCACCGACGGCAGCGTCAGCACAGCTGCGCCGTTGTCATCGGTCTGGAAATAATCCGCGCGAAGCACATTGTATGTAGCATCCGTCACCATAGTCTCTTTGCTGTGGTGAGCGCTCTGCGTGATTGAATCCTGACCGAAATTCAGTGTGATTGAACCATCGGAATTTGTCGTAATCGTTCCGTAGTCACCCCCAGCCAATGCCGGAACCGTAATACACGATGCCGCCATTGCCGCCGCGACAAATGCCGATAAAGCCTTTTTAAGTCTCATAATTATACTCCTCTCTGCATTTTGTTGTAAATTTACAAATATCTGCTTGTATTTTATCATTTTTTCATGTATAATAATAGTCAAAGAAATAAAGATTGTAGTCAAAAATTGCACTTTTGAAAGGGGAACCGTCTATATGGTGCCGTTTTATGAATTTCAGCCGTCGGATATAAACGTAATCCACAACACCCGCGAGCTTCGATATCGCTCGCACATACATAAGCAGATCGAGCTTATATATGTTTTTAAGCTCGGTCAGCATATCAATATTGACGGAAAGGACTATGAGATACATGAGGGAGAGGCTGCGGTCATCTTTCCGAACACCATCCATACCTACTACCGCAACGAATGGCGCAACACAGACCAGGTGTTTGTTATTGCCTCCACCGATATTTTCGGCAGCGTTCTGCCCGATTTTGAGAAATGTTCCTCAGAAAACCCCATCATCACAGATATTGACGAGGTGACCGTTACCGCATTTAAGGAAATTACGGACTGCGCCGACCCGGCGGAAAAGCTGGCATGGACCCTTTTGATAATCTCAAAGCTTATAAAGAAGCTGAAGCTAAGCCATTCAGGCGCGGCTCCTGTAAAAAATCTTACCCGGGAAATAATAACCTATATAGGTGAGAACTTCCGCAATGACATAACGCTTGATTTGCTCGCAAAGGAGTTTTCCGTGAGCAAGTTCTATATCTCTCACACCTTTTCGAAAAAAATAAAAATCAGCCTGCCCAACTACTTAGCGCTTATACGCGCCGAGTATGCGGCAGGACTGATTCGTACCACCAATGATTCAATTACAAATATCTGCAACAGCTCCGGCTTTACCAGCCAGAGCACCTTTAACCGCGCCTTCAAGCGCATTTACTGCATGACACCGCGCGAGTATAAGGCTAACATCGGGGAGCTGTACAAGGCAAATTAAGGGTGTTGATTACCTGTTTATATATGCCAGCAGCTGACGGCGCGCAGCGGAAATTGTCGCCGCTCCGGCGCTTACGCTTATGCCGTCGCGCTTATTAAGTATTTCAAGCAGATGCGACACCCTCGGAAGTCTGAGCTTGTGCGCCCGAAGTATTTCCGGTGATGAAAAGAACTCCTCCGCGCTTCCTCCCGCCGCGACCTCGCCGCGGTCAAGAAGATATACCCACTCCGCGTACACCGGCGCCATGTCCATGTCATGCGTGGATATTATTATTGTAAGGTTCTTTTCCTTCTTGATTTTTCTGAGCGCCGCCATGATTTCCCCCGTGCCCTCCGGGTCAAGCCCCGCTGTCGGCTCGTCCAGAATCATCACCTCCGGCTCCATTACAAGTACGCCCGCGATTGCGGCGCGTTTTTTCTGTCCGCAGCTCAGAGCGTGAACGCTCTTATTCTTAAACGCCGTTACTCCTGTTATCTCCATAGCCTCGTCAACCCGGCGGCGCACCTCTTTTTCGTCAAGCCCCATATTGACTGCGCCGAAGGAAATATCCTCATATACCGACGCGCAGAAAAGCTGATCGTCCGGATTCTGAAACACCAGAGCAGTTCTTTCCCTCGCTTTTCTTAATGATTTTTTATCGTATTTCAGCGGCTCGCCGTTAAACAGCACGCGTCCGCCCGACGGCTTTATTATTCCGTTCAGCGTCAGAAACAGCGTGGATTTCCCGGCGCCGTTGCCGCCGAGGACAAAGGTCATTTTGCCCCTTGGAATTGAAATGCTTACATTTTTTAATGCCGGCTCGCCGTCATAATCACAGTACAGCGATTCGGTCTCAATTATACTGTTCAAAATATCACCCCCGAAGCCGTCAGCAGCGCGCATATTATTACCGCTGCCGCTATATGACAGACCTGCAGCGTATACTCTCCCGGCAGAACCTTGATCTCTCCCGTATAACCGCGGCTCTCCATTGCCGTAAAGCTCCTCTGCGCCTGCTCCATTGCCTTTATGAACACAGCTCCGCCGATAAGCGCGGTAGAGCGGTATTTTGCCCGAAGCGTGTTATATCCGAGACGCGACTCCTGAGCGACATTTATTTTTTTATAGGAGTCGAAAAGCACGAATATATACCTGTATACAAGCTCCGCCGTTTCCACAAAAAAGCCGGGAAGCGGCGTGCGCCGAAGAACCGTAAACATTGCGGTGACGGGAGTTGTCAGCGACAGAAAATACATCGCGCTGACAGAGCCCATGCACCTGAAAAACATCCCGAGCGCATAAAGCGCGCTCGTATGTGTTATGCCTATTCCGAAAAATGAAACGATGTAATCCGTCTTTCCCGCCTCCACCGCGAGAGCCGCTGTTCCTATAACCGTAAAAAACAGCGGTATTTTCAGAAAATGTATCAGACGCTTTACCTTCAGTCCCCCCACCGCGCATATCACAGCGGACATTATAAAAAGCGTCATAAGACTTGTTATCATGCTGTCCGCCGCTATGCAGTTTATTATACAGTATAGCGACATCAGCATTTTAAGTCCCGGGCTTATCCCCGAGAGCCTTGAACGATACGCTTCCTTATCTATCAGCATTTTTTCTCGAGGTCACTCTGCCCAGCACATAGCCGGCTATGCCCGCGCCTATCGCCGCCTGAACGCAGAACAGCAGGGATTCTATTTCACCCGACGGCGGCTCCCAAACGCTGTCAAACCATGTTTCATAGCCCGAATCTACCTCGGTTACTATGTCCGAGGCAGCATCATCCGTGCCTCCGAACTCATTTTCTCCCATGAACATAAGCGGAACCGCGACAACTATAACAAGCAGAACTGCCAGAAGTGTGTTTTTCAGCCAAAGCTTCACAGTGAAACCCTCCTTTCGCCTGTTACTCCAAGGATTTTAAGCTCCTTGCCGCAATATTTTTCTATTATATTGAATATCATAACAGAGAGTATACCCTCCGCGATTGCGATCGGGAGCTGAGTGGGCGCGAATACAAGCATGAATTTGCCGAGGGCGAACACAAAATTACCGTCATTGTGGCACATTGCCAGCTGGAATGAGGTCACTATGTAGGTAAAAAGGTCGCCGAGAGTCGCGGCAAGGAAAACCGATACACCCGCCGGAGCCTTCAGCTTTTTCATGAGCTTATACAACCCCCATGACAAAAACGGTCCGGCAATCGCCATTGAGAAGGTGTTCGCGCCAAGGGTTGTAAGACCGCCGTGAGCCAGAAGCAGCGCCTGGAACACAAGCACGATTATTCCCAGCACCGACATTATCGGCGCGCCGAAAAGAATCGCGCCAAGACCCGTACCTGTGGGATGCGAGCAGCTGCCCGTTACAGATGGAATTTTAAGTGATGAAATAATGAATACAAACGCGCCCGAAAGAGCAAGCAGAAGCTTTACCATGTTATCGGCCTTAGTCTGCCTTGACATGCTGATGCCGCCCCAGATAAGGAACGGAATACACAGCGCGCCCCAGAGGACGCAGTAGCCCGGAGAGAGATACCCCTCCATGATGTGCATTGCACAAGCGAAAGTTGCCGGCACCAAAAGAAGCACCGAGGCTGATACAACAAACGCCTTGATGAGTTTTTTTGACATAAATATTACCTCCATTTCCCGTCGCTCGCAGGAATTTGTTTTGGATGCTAATGGCCAGCGACCCGGCTGTACAACCGTGTGCCGGAGTTGTATAAGTGACAATAACCGGAGACAGCCGCATTTGCGGCTCGTCGGAGGTTATCCTGCTTATACCGGCAACATCGGTCTTTTACGGTAGCGTGACTGCGAGGGGATTACACCCTTCTTCCCTGAATACCATTGCAGAATTATTATAACACATCCAACAGGATTTGGCAAGGGGTTAAAATATTTTTATATATTATCCGCGTGTGAGTGCTCGTGATTTGATAAATCGCTGTGAATATGAGTATGCTCCTCTCCATTGTCATAATGAACATGGGAATGCGAGTGCTCATGCGCATGCTCATGGGTATGTACAATATCTCCATGCCTGTGCTCATGGGTGTGAACATGCCTATGAATATGATTATGCTGCAGCGTTATTGAATCCTTGACCATGATAACCGTGCTTATTGCCATAATCGCCAATGCGACATAAAACTGCAGTCCCGGTCTTTCCCTCAGCAGCAGCATACTGAACGCCACACCGAGAAACGGAGCGACGGAATAGTACGCGCTTGTTTTAGCGGCTCCCAATTCCTTCTGCGCCATAATATAGAAATTGATGCTGAGACCGTATGCGACAAATCCGAGAAGCATAACGGCAGAAATCCATTTTAAGCCGGGCAGGTGCTCTCCCGCGATAAATGCTATTACAAGGCTTCCCGCGCCCGAAAAGCAGCCCTTGATAGTGACGATTTCGACGGAGCTTTTATTGCTCAGCATTTTTGTGCAGTTATTTTCAAGTCCCCAGCATATGCAAGCGCCGATAACAAACAGCGAGCCTGTATTGAATTTAAAGCTGTCCGCTCCCTCAAAGCCAAGTATAACACTGGCTAATGTGACCATTATAACAGCAATAACAAGCCGCTTTGACAAAACCTCCTTAAAGATAAGCAGCGCAATTAAAGAGGTTGCCACAATCTCAAAATTATTCAGCAGCGAAGCATTTGCCGAATTTGTCCTTGCAATTCCAAGCATCAGTAATATTGGCGCCGCAATATCCAGAACTATCATTGCAACGGTATACGGAAGCTCTTTTCTTGTCAAAGGCTCCTTTACGGGCGCTTTGCCCGATAAGGCGCATATAAAGCTGTATATACAAAGACCTATACCCGCCCCCAGATACAGAAGCGCCGCCATCATGGCAGGCCCGACATTCTGCATAATAAGCTTTGACAGCGGGATATTGACCGCATAAAAAGCCGCTGCAAGAATCGCAAAAACCGTTGCTGTATTCTTTTTACTCATATCCTCAAAACACCCCATTCTATATACTTTTTACTAGGTTTTCTTCATTATACCACCTGATACGCAGCAGGTCAACCGTAAAAAAGACCCCGCGCATCTCTGCGTGGGGCTTTTGCCATAGGGGGGGTTGCCACTCTTATATATTGAGCCTTACTTATTGACTGTAAATTCTCCGTCAGCGCAGTCAACCATGACTGTGTCGCCTGCGTTGATCTCTCCGTCGATAATCTTTTCCGACAGCATATCCTCAATCTTGCTCTGGATTGCTCTCCTTAACGGTCTCGCGCCGTATACCTTGTCAAAGCCCTCGTCCGCTATCCTTTCAACCGCGGCATCGCTGAAGCTTACCGTGATTTCATTATCGGCAAGACGCTTTTTGAGTGATGACAGCATGAGATTTGCAATCTGCTTGATTTCATCCTTTTCAAGACGGTCAAATACGATTATCTCGTCAATTCTGTTTAAGAACTCCGGCTTAAATGCGCGCTTTACCTCCGCCATTACCTTTTCCTTAATAGTCTCCCTCTCGCTCTTTTGGTTATCCGCGGAATTGCTGAAGCCGAGCTTTGAGGAGCCTGTTCCGAGAATTTCACTCGCGCCGAGGTTTGAGGTCATGATTATCACTGTGTTCTTGAAATCAACGCGTCTGCCCTGAGCATCGGTTAAGATACCGTCATCAAGAATCTGGAGCATGATATTGAATACATCAGGATGCGCCTTTTCAACCTCATCAAAGAGGATTACGGAATACGGATGCTTTCTTATCTTTTCGGTGAGCTGTCCGCCCTCCTCAAAGCCTACATATCCCGGAGGCGAGCCGATAAATTTCGATACGGCGTGCTTTTCCATGTACTCGGACATATCAACCCTTATCAGTGAGTTTTCAGAGCCGAAAAGCGCCTCGGCGAGAGTTTTTGTAAGCTCAGTTTTACCTACGCCCGTAGGTCCTAAGAACAGGAACGAGCCTATCGGACGCTTGGGGTCCTTAAGTCCGGCGCGGCCGCGCTTGATTGCCTTTGCAACGGCAGTTACCGCCTCGTTCTGACCTATAACTCGCGCGTGAAGCGTTTCCTCAAGGTGACGGAGCTTTTCCATCTCCTCCTGCTTCAGCTTTGACGCGGGGATATTCGTCCAGTCCGAAAGGATTCCGGCAATGTCGTTCTCGTCCACAACAAGCTTTGCCGTGCTGCCTGTGCCCTTCCACTCCTTTTTGAGCTTTTCAACCTCGTCCTGGAGCGGCTTTTCCTTATCTCTGAGCTTTGCCGCTTTCTCGTATTCCTGAGCGTTTACTGCTTCCTCTCTCTCGCTTGAAAGCTTTTCAAGCTCCTTTTCCTTTTCCTTTAAGTCCGGCGGAGCGGTCTGCGCCCCGAGCTGCTTCTTTGACGAAGCCTCATCTATAAGGTCAATAGCCTTATCCGGAAGAAAACGGTCTGTAATATATCTTGCCGACATTGACGCCGCCGCCTGTAACGCCTCATCGGTAATTGTTACGCCGTGGTGCGCCTCGTATTTATCGCGGATTCCCTTTAATATCTCAACGGTTTCTTCAACTGTCGGCTCTCCTACCGTTACCGGCTGGAAACGTCTTTCAAGCGCGGCGTCCTTTTCGATATACTTCTTGTATTCCTTGAGAGTTGTCGCGCCGATAAGCTGTAATTCACCGCGCGCAAGGAACGGTTTTAAGATATTTGAAGCGTCAAGAGAACCCTCCGCGCTGCCGGCTCCCACAATCGTGTGAAGCTCGTCAACGAACAGAATTACGTCGCTTGACTGGCATACCTCGTTTATTACCTTCTTGATTCTTTCCTCAAACTCGCCGCGGTACTTCGCGCCCGCAACCATTGACGATATGTCAACTGATACCAACCGCTTGTTTTTAAGCAGCTCCGGCACATCGCCCGCCGCGATCTTCTGCGCAAGTCCCTCAACAACCGCGGTCTTGCCCACGCCCGGCTCTCCTATAAGGCACGGATTGTTCTTTGTGCGTCTTGAAAGAATCTGGGTTACTCTCTCAATTTCCTTTGACCTGCCGATTACCGGGTCAAACTTGTTTTCTCTCGCAAGCGCCGTGAAATCACGTCCGTACTCGTCAAGAGTAGGAGTTGACGACTTTCCGTTCGGCCGCTTTGCCTGCGAATAGCTTCCGCTTGATGACGGCTCCGTTACGCCCGCGCTTAGCGAGTCAACCACATCATGATAAACCTGATTTATATTCAGCCCGAGAGATACCAGAACTCTTACTCCTACGCTGTCTCCGTCGCGGAGAATTGCCATCAGAAGGTGCTCTGTTCCGATATAGTTATGACCCATATCTCTCGCTTCAATCGCCGCCATCTGCAAAACACGTTTTGTTCTCGGCGTCAGCGGAAGTTCCGTTTCCGGGTTCAGCGGCTCGTTTGAGCCTGTAAGCTCCACTATTTTATCTGTTACCTTTTCCGCGGTAATATCCGCCTTTTCAAGCACCTTTGCCGCAACGCCGGAGCCTTCCTTTACAAGACCCGCCACAATATGCTCGCTGCCTATATAGCGGTGTCCCAAAGCGCACGCGGTGTCATGCGCCTCACTTATTGCGATTCTCGCTCTTTCCGTAAAATTTGAAAATAACATATAAATCACCCTCCCTTACTGTCATTACCTGCTTATATATTATTCCTTATTAATTCGGCGCGCTGTCTGTCACGCTCGGCGGGAGTAAGCTCCTTGCCCGCCATTATTACCGACGGAGCCGTTTTTACCATTAATTCTATCGGCGTCATATTGCCGTCACATTTAATTATTCCCATATTCTGACCAAGCATAACATCGGAAAGCATTGTTTTTGCCTCGGCAGACGATATGCTTCTGGCATATTTAAGCACTCCGTATGAACGGAACAGCTTATCCTCAAGCTCCGGCTTGTGGTTCTTTTCAAGAACAGCTCTTGCCTGCCTTTCCATGTCCGCTATCTTATTGACAACCGCCTTCAGCTTATCTATAATTTCCTTTTCGGTAAGACCCATTGTCACCTGATTTGATATCTGATAGAGACAGCCCTCGGCGTTTGTACCCTCGCCGTAAAGACCTCTTACCGCTATGCCTACACCCGATACCGACTGTAATACTCTTGCGATATTACCCGTCATTACAAGTCCGGGAAGATGCATCATAACCGACGCTCTCAGACCCGTTCCGGCATTTGTCGGGCACGCGGTCAGATAGCCGTATCGCTCGTCAAACGCGTATGTCAGCGATTCCTCAAGCACATCGTCAACCTTGTCCGCCAGATCGTACGCTTCATCAATACAATAGCCGCCCATTATAACCTGGAGCCTTATATGATCCTCCTCCATAAACATAATGCTCATGGTCTTGTTTTTATTCACAAGAACGGTGTGTCCGTTTCCGTCCACCATCTGAGGGCTTATGAGATGCTCCTCAAGCAGGGAAATCTTTTCCGTTCTGTTAAGCTTGTCAAGGTCAATGCTTTCAAAATCCTTTGCCAGTGTTGAGTTGCTTTCAAAGATTGAGGCATTGAGCTTTTTTGTGACCTCTGCCATTTTGCCGTCTGTCAGCGCTGCCGGAAACGGCGTTTTGTCAAGATTTCTTGCCAGTCTCACTCTTGTTGAGATTATTATTCCGTCATTAAGATCGTTATACCAGATCATTTTGATGCGCCCCCTTCTATGCTCTTAATTTCCGCGTGCAGCTTTGCCGCCCTCTCATATTCTTCCTTATTGACCGCGTCCTTGAGCTGCCTTTTCAGCTCCTCAAGACGGCGCTTTGCTCTGATGCCGGCGCCGGACTTTGACGGAACCTTGCCGACATGCTGCGAGCTTGAATGTACTTGTCTTAACACTCCCTCCGCTCCGTTTGCAAAGGTCTTGTAGCATTCTCCGCAGCCGAATTTTCCGGTGCGGTTGAAATCCGCCCATGTGTGTCCGCATACAGGACACTTCTTATCATCACTTCTTACGACATTCTGGGTATTAAACATATCCATGCTGTCAAACATATCAAATAACTCCGAAAATAAATCCATCATTTTTGTTACCTCCTCATCATTTCATCCGTTAAGCTTATTTCATTACATTGAGCATATTTTTCAGAACATCCGCTCTTATAACGTCCTGCCCGTTAAGAGTATGCGCCGATACCGCCGCCTTCATAAGCGATGCTGTCTGCGCGTCTGTCCTTCCCGCATTATAAAGCATTTCTATGAAATCAACCGCCTCTTTCTCCCCTATACTGCCTCCTATATATTCTGCCGCAGAGCCTTGCTTTGCCCTGCGGATTGTGACATAGCCACCGCCGCCGCGTCTTGATTCAACTATATAACCCCTTTCCGGGCTGAATCTTGTCGCTATTACATAATTTATCTGTGACGGCACGCAGCCGAAAAGCTGCGCCAGCTCATTGCGCTGTATTCTCAGCTGTTCCTCCTGATCCTGCTTTAACAGCTCAAGAAGAAACGCTTCTATCCTATCCGATATTCCCATGTTTTTCACTTCCATTTCTGACTTTGACTTTCTTTGACCTTTATCTTAATTAATATTATACTCCTTTTTTCCGAAAAGTCAAGCCCTTTTTTGTATTTCTTTTATGGAAAATTTATGAACAAACTGTTAATACGGCGGCATTTTTCCAAAAAGCTTGAAATTTTCTCAATTTTTTTTCAAAAAACAGTGGTAATCTTTAAAGTTTTGTGATACAATATAATTTGTATATGTGTGCTTATGCGCATTTAACTTTTGATTAAATGATATAATTTATACATTATATCTTACAGATTACGAGGTGATTAAATGAATTTATTCGATAAAATATTCGGTACCTATTCCGACCGCGAGCTTAAGCGTATTCATCCGATTGCGAAGCAGGTTGTAGCATTGGAGCCTGAAATTGAAAAGCTTTCGGATGCGGAGCTGAGAGCGAAAACAGATGAATTCAGACAGCGCTATCAGAATGGGGAAACTCTTGACGAGCTTCTTCCCGAGGCTTTTGCGGTTATGCGCGAGGCGAGCTGGAGAGTGCTTGGCATGAAGCATTTCTATGTTCAGGTTGTCGGCGGCATCATTCTGCATCAGGGACGTATCGCAGAAATGAAAACAGGTGAAGGTAAAACTCTCGTTTCAACCCTTCCGGCATATCTTAACGCGCTTACAGGCAAGGGCGTACATATCGTTACCGTAAACGATTACCTTGCAAAGCGTGACTCGGAATGGATGGGCAAGGTTTACCGCTTCTTAGGCATGAGCTGCGGACTTATCATTCACGAAAAGGACAATGACCAAAGACGCGAAGCGTATGCCTGCGATATTACCTACGGCACAAACAATGAGCTTGGCTTCGACTATCTCCGCGACAACATGGTTGTTCACAAGGAGCAGATGGTCCAGCGAGGACATAATTACGCAATCGTTGACGAGGTTGACTCGATCCTCATAGATGAGGCAAGAACGCCGCTTATCATTTCCGGTATGGGTGAAAACGCAAACGAGCTTTACCACGTTGCCGATATGTTCGTTAAGCGTCTTAAAAAGCTCGTTGTTACGGAGCATGACGATAAGCAGCTTGACACCGATATTGACGCTGACTACATCGTTGACGAAAAAGCAAAGACCTCTACGCTCACAGAGCGCGGCGTTAAGAAAGCGGAGCAGGCATTCAATATTGAAAATCTCTCAGACCCCGAGAATATGAAGCTTCTCCACCACATCAATCAGGCGCTGCACGCAAACGGCGTTATGCACCGCGACCAGCAGTACGTTGTTACTCCCGAGGGCGAGGTCATGATTGTTGATGAATTTACGGGCCGTATAATGCCGGGACGCCGTTACAGCGACGGTCTGCACCAGGCAATCGAGGCAAAGGAAGGCGTTAAGGTTGAGCACGAGAGCAAGACACTCGCGACAATTACCTTCCAGAACTTCTTCCGTCTTTACGGAAAGCTGTCAGGTATGACGGGTACCGCTCTTACAGAGGAGCAGGAGTTCCAGCACATCTATAAGCTTGATATTGTTGCCGTTCCGACTAACAAGCCGGTTATCCGCGACGATATGCAGGACAGCGTATATAAAACGGAGGCGGGCAAGTTTGCCGCCGTTATCTCACAGATCAAGGAATGTAACGCAAAGGGACAGCCTGTCCTTGTGGGTACGGTAAACGTGGATAAATCGGAGCTGCTGAGCAAGCTTCTCAAGAGAGTCGGCATCAAGCATAACGTGCTGAACGCAAAGTACCATGAGAAGGAAGCCGAAATTATCGCTCAGGCAGGCAAGAAGGGCGCTGTTACAATCGCCACCAACATGGCAGGCCGCGGTACCGATATTATGCTCGGCGGTAATGCGGAATATCTCGCAAAGCACGAAATGGCAAAGCGCGGCTACTCTGATGAGCTTATTGCGGAGGCTACAGGCTTCGGCGAAACGGATGACGAAGAAATCCTCGAGGCGCGCAGAACCTTCACAGAGCTTAATGAGAAATTCAAAAAGGACATTGAGCCGGAGCGCGAGGAGGTTCTCAAGCTCGGCGGTCTCTTTATCATAGGCACGGAGCGCCACGAGTCAAGACGTATTGACAATCAGCTCCGCGGCCGCGCGGGACGTCAGGGCGACCCGGGCGCGTCTAAGTTCTTCCTTTCGCTTGACGACGACCTCATGAGAATCTTCGGCAGCGACAGGGTCAAGAAGATGGTTGACACTCTCGGTCTTGAGGAGGATCAGCCGATTGAGGCAAAGATGCTCTCATCTGCAATTGAGAATGCTCAGAAGAGCCTTGAAAGCCGGAACTTCGACTCGCGTAAGCATGTCCTCCAGTATGACGAGGTAATGAATGAGCAGAGAAAGATTATCTACGCTCAGCGTCAGAAGGTTCTTGACGGTGACGACCTCAGCGATACGATCAAGAGCATGATCGAGCAGATTATCGACAGCGCTACCGACGATTTCATTGGAATTTCGGAAATACCGGAGGAATGGAACCTCAGAGCGCTCACGGAATTTGCGAACACTAACCTTGCCGCAAACGGCGAATTTAAGGTTACGGACGAGGACCTTAACACAATAACAAAGGCTGATATTAAGGATATGCTTCTTGAAATCGGTCATAAGAACTATGAAGCGCAGCGCGAGGTATTCGGCGAGCAGATGGCGGAGCTTGAAAGAGTGCTTATGCTCAGAGTTGTTGATACTCTCTGGATGGATCACCTTGACGAGATGGAACAGATCAAGAGAGAAATCGGTCTGCGCGCGTACGGTCAGCATGACCCGGTTGTTGAATACAGAAATGTCGGCGCGGAGCTTTATGACGGACTCCTTGAATCAATCAAGCGCGATACCGTTAAATATGTATTAAACGCTAAGCCGAGAATCAAGATTGAACGTGAGCAGGTTGCAAAGCCGATAGATACAGGCTCTGACGGCTCGCTCAAAAACACGGGCGTGCGCAAGGCCAAAAAGGTAGGCAGAAACGAGCCGTGTCCGTGCGGTTCGGGCAAGAAATACAAAGACTGCTGCGGAAAGTAAAGCGGTTTAACATACTGTTAAACCTTTAGTGAATAGAGAATAGTGAATAGAGAATAATTAATAATAAAAAAATTCTAAAAAAACTGCAAGCAGTTTTTTCAATAACTATTCACTTTTCACTTTTCATTATTCACTATTCATTAATTTTATAAAGGATGTGATTAATAATGTTAGAGTATGATGAGTACAGACTCGCGCTCCAGGCAATGGAGAAAAGCATTAATGATTTGAGGGATTCACTTTGACATTGCCGGTTTGAAATCGGAAATTGCGGAGCTTGACGAGCAGTGCGCCGCCCCGGACTTCTGGGACGACATGAAGAACTCGCAGGCAGTTCTGCAAAAGTCAAAGAATTTAAAGGATAAGCTTGCAGCCTTTGAGGAAATAGAAACCTCTCAGGAGGAGGCGCTTATGACAATAGAAATGGCGGAGGAGGAAAACGACGCAAGCTTTGTCGATGAGATAAAGGCAACGGTTGACGAGCTTAGCGACAAGATCGACAAGATGCGTCTTGCAACCCTCCTCAGCGGCAAGTACGACAGCTCAAACGCTATCCTCACCTTCCACGCCGGAGCAGGCGGCACAGAGGCGCAGGACTGGTGCGAAATGCTTATAAGAATGTATCAGATGTGGGCGCAGAAGAACGGCTACAAGTCGGAAATAATGGATACGCTCCCCGGCGATGAAGCGGGTATAAAGAGCTGTACAATGGAAATCACCGGCTTGAACGCCTACGGCTATTTAAAGGCGGAAAAGGGCATTCACCGCCTTGTCCGTATCTCTCCGTTCAACTCGCAGGGCAAGAGAATGACCTCCTTTGCATCGGTTGAGGTCATGCCGGAGCTTGATGACAACATTGATGTTGATATCCGTCCCGAGGACGTTAAAATGGATGTTTTCCGCGCATCCGGCGCGGGCGGTCAGCACATTAATAAGACCTCCTCGGCGGTTCGTCTTACGCATATCCCGACAGGCATTGTTACCTCGTGTCAGACACAGCGTTCTCAGCTTCAGAACCGCGATTACGCCATGAAGATGCTGAAGGCAAAGCTTGTTGAAATTGCGGAGCAGCAGCAGAAGGAAAAAATCTCGGAAATCCAGGGTGTTCAAACCGAGAACGGCTGGGGCAACCAGATACGCTCATACGTTTTCCAGCCCTACACAATGGTTAAGGATCTGCGCACAGGCTTTGAAATGGGCAACATTCAGGCGGTTATGGACGGTGAGCTTAACGGCTTTATAAACGCTTACCTGACAGCCTCGAATCTGGGTACGTTAAAGAAATAACTTAGTATAAAAATAACGACGCATAAAGCTGCGCCGTTATTTTTATATGAAGTTTAATCAAATTCAGTGATTATCTCTGAACACGGCCCGAACCGTCGCCGCCTGCGAGTGTTTCAACTTCCTCTCTTGTTACAAGGTTGAAGTCACCAGGAATTGTGTGCTTAAGAGCTGATGCTGCAACAGCGAACTCGATAGCAGCCTTCATCCTGTCAACCGGAGCCTTGTCCGCATTGTCAAGGAGACCGCAGATAAGACCGCCTGCGAATGAGTCGCCGCCGCCTACACGGTCAACAATCGGGTTAATCTCGTATCTTCTGCTGCGATAGAACTCTCTTGACTCACCGTCCATGATACAAGCTGACCAACCGTTGTGCGAAGCTGAGAATGACTCTCTGAGTGATGAAATAACGAACTTGAAGCCGAACTTATCACACATCTGATTAAAGATATCCTGATAGCCTGCCATCTCAAGCTCACCTGATGTTACATCTGTCTCACCCGGCTTGAATCCGAGAACCTTTTCAGCATCCTCCTCGTTACCGATACATACATCAACGTACTGCATGAGGTTTGTCATAACCTTCTGAGCCTTCTCTGATGACCAGAGCTTCTTTCTGAAGTTGAGGTCAACCGAAACTGTTACACCGTGAGCCTTTGCCGCCTTACATGCAAGCTCTGTAACCTCGGCTGCCAGGTCTGATACAGCAGGAGTAATACCTGTGAAGTGGAACCAGTCTGCACCCTCGAAGATTTCGTCAAAGTCGAAATCAGCCGCTGTAGCTGTAGCGATTGATGAATTAGCGCGGTCATATGTAACGTTTGACGGACGCATTGAAGCACCTGTCTCAAGGAAATATATACCTAATCTGTCGCCGCCCTCAGCGATGTGCTTTGTCTCTACGCCGTATTTTCTGAGCGCTGCGATTGCGCACTTGCCGATCGGGTTTGCCGGAACCTTTGTTACAAATTCTGCATCATGACCATAGTTGGCAAGTGATACCGCAACGTTTGCCTCACCGCCGCCATAGTTGATGTCGAACTGTGTCGCCTGAATATACTTCTGATTGCCGGGTGTTGACAATCTCAACATGATTTCACCCATTGTTACTACTTTTGCCATAGTTAATATTTTCCCCTTTCATTCGGACCGGTGTCCGGTCTCTTTCTTAGTATAAAATTATTTAGCAAGCTCTGCGCGAGCAGTCTTGATGTTTGCGATAAACTTCTTTGCTGTCTCTGTGATTGCCGCATAGTCGCCTGTCTTAGCGCCCTTTGTGAGTGATGAGCCTGCGCCTACTGCTACAACGCCTGCCTTGATCCACTCGCCAACGTTATCAGCGTTAACGCCGCCTGTCGGCATCATCTGAGCCTGCGGAAGCGGTCCCTTGATGTCCTTGATAATTGTCGGTCCGAAGAGGTCAGCCGGGAATATCTTAACTATATCAGCGCCAGCCTCCATAGCTGTGAGAACCTCTGTAATTGTTGCGCAGCCCGGCATATACGGTACTCTGTAACGGTTACAAAGCTTTGCTGTCTCCGGGTTGAATGCCGGTGATACGATAAAGTTAGCTCCTGCAAGTATTGCTGTTCTTGCTGTTTCCGGATCAAGAACCGTACCTGCGCCGAGCATCATCTCACCGTTCGGATACTTTTCAGCGAGAGCTGCAATAACCTTATCCGCACCCGGAACCGTAAAGGTAAGCTCAATACCGTTACAGCCGCCTGCGAGACAAGCGTCACTGATCTTTATAGCCTCCTCTGCGCTGTTTGCGCGAACAACCGCAACAAGACCACAGTCTGTAAGCTGCTTCAATACATCTTCTTTTTTTATCATTGGATATCTCCTCCTTGCATAATTTAGATATATATATTTTACCACAAAATCTACAATATTTCAAGTGACTAAGGCATATATTTTTATTTATTTTTGGTGTTTTTTTGTTATACTTCTCTCCCGCTTGATTTTTGTGCAAAACTATAGTATAATAACCGCAGGAGGCGGTTTAATGTACGGATATGAAATATTTCATGAAAAGCTTATAGATACGCTGCTTGGGAACGTGCGTGAGGGAAAGAATGCAAACACCTATATTTTTGAGGGCGCAAAGGGGCTTTCCAGACACAATGCGGCGCTTCTTTTTGCAAAATCACTTGTATGTGACAACACAACACAGGCGCCCTGCTGCTCCTGCAGATCCTGCATTGATGCGCAGGCGGGAACACATCCCGATATTATTTTCGTTGAAAAAGAAAAGGATAAAGCGACGCTGGGAATAAAGCCGATCCGCGCTATGGTCAGCGAATGTCTTATTAAGCCCTTCTATAACCGCCACAAGGTGTTTATTATAAACGACGGTGACGCTCTTACCCCGGAAGCGCAGAACGCCTTTCTTAAAATCATAGAGGAGCCGCCGGAATACGCAGTTTTTATCATCGTATGCTCTGACGCTCAGATTTTGCTCCAGACGGTACGCTCGCGCTCGGTAACGGTCACCTTTCCGCCCGTAAGCGATGATATTGTCCGCGGATATATAGAAGAAAAATATCCCGATGAAGCAAGGACGGATTTTCTTGTAAAATACTGCGCGGGTATTCCAAAGGCAGCAGATGATATTATCGCACGGGAGGACTTTGAACAGCTTCGCGAGGACGCTCTTGGACTTGTTCCAAAGATACTGTCGCAGAAAAAGGTACACGCCTTTGCGGTCGCAGACTATTTTGAAAAGAACAAGACGATTGCGGCGGAATTATATGACATGATTTTAATGTATCTCCGTGACGCTCTTGTGACTGTTATGGGACAGCCCGCTAAAATAATTAATGCTGATAAAGCCGATAAAATCAATATTATTGCGTCAAAATATCCGTCCGCTCTTATTGTCCGCGCAATAGATGAGGTGGTATATGCAAGGAAAATGCTTGACCGGTACGTCAAAGCCTCTGCAACTGCGCTGCATGCTGCACTGAAAACAAGAACAATATAACCTAAGCGCAGATGTCCCCCGCCTCTTAGGCGGCGGGTTCCATTCAGC
>JBJEIW010000107.1:0-12714 GCA_051877435.1 Candidatus Ornithomonoglobus sp. | reverse complement strand
AGTATAAGTACAAAGGAAGGGTGAAGAAAATGATCACAAAAACAACACCGGATTCAATGCACAAGGACATTGAGGCAATTATGTTTACAAAGCAGGAGATCAGTCAGATTACAAATGAAATTGCCGCTAAGGTAAACAAGGATTTTGAAGGTGAGGAAATTATTGCTGTTGTTATTCTGAAGGGCAGTATGATGTTTGCCTCTGACCTCATAAGATGTCTTACCATGAATGTCAAGCTTGACTTTATGCAGGCGTCAAGCTACGGAAGCGGCACATCATCCTCAGGAGTTATAAATATAAAGAAGGATCTGGACAGTGATATAGAAGGGAAAAATGTGCTTATAATAGAGGATATTATCGACAGCGGAAGGACACTTTCCCTTTTAAAAACAGAGCTTCAGAGCCGCGGCGCAAAGACCGTAAAAATTGCGGCGCTTCTTTCGAAGCCGGAGCGCAGGGTTGTGGAGGTAGATGTCGAATATATAGGCGCGGAGATCCCTGATGAATTTGTTGTGGGCTACGGACTTGATTTTGACGAAAAGTACCGTCAGATGGATTATATCGGAATTTTAAAGCCGGAGGCGTATATGTAATGGCCGGCTTTGGCGATATAGTAAGCAGTATTCTGACGCTTGGCATTGCGATGCTTATCGGCTTTATTGCCGTGAAAAGCGGATACATAAAAACGGACGCGCGTGATGCGGTTTCTAAAATTCTTGTGCGGGTAACGCTGCCGATCCTTGTCGTGACGACAATGACAAGGCTTGAAATGGACAAAGAAAAGCTTATAAACTGCGTGACGGTTCTTATTACCGCGTGGATGTGTATAGCGGTTATGTTCCTTTTGGGTATACTGGTATCAAGGCTGTTTCGGATGAAGGGCGAAAGAGCCGCGCTTCACGCCTGTATGTCCTGCTTCGGAAACATTGTTTTTATCGCATATCCTCTTATACGCGCAATATACGGTGATGAGGGTATTCTGTATGCGGCTCTGTTCGCGTTTGCGAATGACTGTTATCTCTGGACAGTCGGAGTGTATAAGCTTTCAACCGTTAATAAGAGCGGTACAGGCATTAAGGAAAATATTAAAAAGCTTGTAAATCCGGGAACAATAGCTGTTCTTGTTTCCTTTGCAATGATGGCGTGTCATCTGAGGTTCGGAGGGATCCTTAAAACGTCACTTGAAGGCATTGCGGGAACAACGACATATCTTTCAATGCTGTTTCTGGGCGGAACCCTTGCGGATGTGGATTTTGGTCAGATATACAAGCGGGTTTCGCTCTATGCTATGCTGATCATAAAAATGCTGCTTTTCCCGGCGGCGCTGGCAGCGGTGCTGAAGCTTACGGGAATGAATACAACGGTTGCGGGAGTGGTTGTTCTGCAGTGCGCGATGCCTGTATCTACGGTGCTTACGATTCTTGCGTCCGAATATAGGTGTGATGTGCTTTACGGCGCGGAAGGCTCATTCATAACTACCGCCGCATGTGTAGTGACGCTTCCGGCGGTATATTGGATGATTACTCAGATACTCGGTGTATAATGCTCGGGTCTGCATTAAGAGTGATTAAAACCTACAGACTTAATGCAGACCGTATAGTGCATTTTCAATAAAAACAGGAAAAATGTAAAAAAAGACTTGACAAGCTACCCCGCATGTGTTACAATATAACCGATGCAAAAAGGGTTCTTTTTTTTTGCCGTATTTTTAAAGGCAGCAGCAGACCCGAAATATATACATGGAGGTAGTTACGATGAGAGTTAAAATTACATTAGCTTGTCAGGAATGTAAGCAGAGAAATTATAACACAATGAAGAACAAGAAGAACGACCCTGACAGACTTGAGATGAACAAGTACTGCAAGTTCTGCAGAAAGCACACATTACACAAGGAAACAAAGTAATTGACCGTTAAGAACAGATAAGGAGTAATAGTATGGCTGAGTCAAACGTTAAAGTTAAGAAGAAGCCTTTCTTTGCAAGAATGAAGAAGTATTTCAAGGATACCAAATCTGAGCTTAAGAAGGTTACGTGGCCTACAAAGGAGCAGCTCAAGCAGAACACCACTGTTATAGTTGTTTTCATTATTTTGATAGGCATATTCCTTGCCGTTTTTGATGTGATATTCTCATTGGCAGCATCCTTATTGACTAACATACTGTAATTTCAGTATTAAGATTTGTCGAAAGGAGCGGTTTATATGGCAGAGGTTGCTAAGTGGTATGTAGCTCACACATATTCCGGATATGAGAATAAAGTTAAAGAAAGCATAGAAAAGACGGTTGAGAACCGCGGACTTTCGGATCTCATCATGGATGTTAAGGTTCCTGTTGAGGATGTAATTGAAAAACGCGGTGATAAGGAAAAGGTTGTTCAGAGAAAGATTTTTCCGGGTTATGTTGTAATCAAGATGATTATGACAGATGAAAGCTGGTATGTTGTCCGTAACACCCGCGGTGTTACAGGCTTTGTCGGCCCCGGCTCCAAGCCGGTTCCGCTTTCGGATTCTGAGGTTGAAAAGATGGGCGTCGAGGAGGTTCGCCGCGCTGAAATTAAGTTCAGAAAGGGCGATCTGGTTGAGATAAAATCAGGCCCGATGGAAGGCTTCTCAGGCAACATAGACACAATCGATCAGGAAACAGGAACCCTTTCGGTTATTGTTTCAATGTTCGGCCGCGAAACACCTGTATCAATAAACTACACACAGGTTAAAGCGGTAGATTAATTCAGATTATATAGAGCCTTATGGCTTTTATATGATACAGGCGCAAAAAGCGCCGTCCCTCTGGAAACAGTGGGAGGACAGGTTATGTCCGATTTTACCACATTATAGCGCAGAGCGCTTTAAAATTTAAGGAGGTGGCCGTAATGGCACAGAAGGTAGCAGGTTATATTAAATTACAGATTCCGGCCGGCAAAGCTACACCGGCACCACCGGTTGGTCCTGCATTGGGTCAGCATGGTGTAAACATTATGCAGTTCACAAAGGAATTTAACGAAAAGACAAAAAATGACGCGGGTCTTATCATTCCGGTAGTTATTACCGTATACGCTGACCGTTCATTCTCATTCGTTACAAAGACTCCGCCGGCTGCAGTACTCATCAAGAGAGCTTGTAAGATTCAGAGCGGTTCAGGCGTTCCGAACAAGACAAAGGTTGCAACAATTTCACAGGCAGATCTCAGACAGATCGCTGAGACAAAGATGCCGGACCTTAACGCTGCAACAGTTGAGGCTGCTATGAGCATGATCGCAGGTACTTGCAGAAGTATGGGCGTAGTAGTAGGCGACTAATACAAAGAGAGTTAGAGTTAAAGTAGACGGTGGGAGGGAGTATTTTCCCGCTTAACCACGAAGGAGGATTTTAAAATGTTCAGAGGTAAAAAGTATAAGGACAGTGTTAAGCTTGTTGATAAGTCAAAGCTCTATGACACTGATGAAGCTATGAAGCTCGTTACAGAGACATCAAAGGCTAAGTTTGACGAAACTGTTGAAGCTCACATAAGACTTGGTGTTGACTCACGTCACGCTGACCAGCAGGTAAGAGGCGCTATCGTTCTTCCGCACGGTACAGGTAAGTCAGTAAGAGTTCTTGTATTCGCTAAGGGCGCTAAGGCTGAGGAAGCTAAGGCAGCAGGCGCTGATTATGTAGGCGAGATGGAGCTCGTCCAGAAGATTCAGGGCGAAAACTGGTTTGATTTCGACGTTGTTGTTGCAACTCCTGATATGATGGGTGTTGTTGGTCGTCTTGGTCGTGTTCTCGGTCCTAAGGGCCTTATGCCGTCACCGAAGGCAGGTACAGTTACTATGGATGTAACAAAGGCTGTTAAGGAGATCAAGGCAGGTAAGATCGAGTATCGTCTTGATAAGACAAACATTATCCACTGCCCGATCGGTAAGGCATCATTCGGCGCAGAAAAGCTCGCTGAGAACTTCAACGCTCTTATCGGCGCTGTAATCAAGGCGAAGCCGTCAGCTGCAAAGGGTCAGTATCTCAGAAGCGTTGTTATCGCTTCGACTATGGGACCGGGAATAAAGATCAATCAGGCTAAATTAAGCTGATTTGATCGGTTAATTTTCCGCATCTTGCATCCGGCTGCTCGCTTATGTGCAACAGCACACTGCGTTCGCATCCGAACGCGATCTGCGAAAAATTCCCTCGCTCAAATACACATTCCGGATCTATAAAAAATTCGGAAAATTTTAAATTTAATACTTGACAACTTAAATAATATATGTTATTATATATAAGTTGACAGACCGTAGACAGTCGGCAGGGTACAGGCCCGTAAGTCCAACCGAGGTATTGAATTGATAGAAATTCATGGCTCTTTGCGTCTACGGCAAAGAGCCTTTAATATTGTTTAAAGGCATAAAATAAGCATCAGGAGGTGAAAATTTATGCCAAACGCACAGGTTTTGGAAGCTAAGAAGGCGCAGGTTGCCGAGGCAGCAGAGCTCATAAAGGCAGCTCAGACAGGTGTTCTGGTTGACTACAGAGGTCTTAATGTTGCTGAGGATACTGAGCTTAGAAATAAGCTTCGTGAAGCAAATGTAAAGTATTTTGTTATCAAGAATAAGATCTTGAAGCGCGCAGTTGAGGAGGCAGGTATCGAGGGTCTTGACGAGGTTCTCCACGGACCTACAGCTTTAGCTGTATCGGATGAGGACGCAGTAGCTCCGGCAAAGGTTCTCGCTGAGTTCGCAAAGACAAACGATAAGCTTGAGCTTAAGGGCGGCTTTATGGACGGCGCTGCAATGAGCCTTGACGAGGTTAAGAAGCTCGCGGCAACACCGAACTTCGAGACATTGATAGCGAAGATGATGGGCAGCTTGCAGTCACCGATCAGCGGCTTAGTAAGATTGTTGAATACTATAGCTGAGGGCGGCGAGGAGATAGCTGATCTTATCGCAAAGAAGGCTGCGGAAGCACCCGCAGAGGAAGCGCCGGCAGAAGCACCGGCTGAATAATTGATCCTACAGGATTAAAGAAATAATTAAACAAATTTGAAATTAACATTCAATAGGAGGAAAATAAAATGGCAGATTTAAATGCAATTCTTGATTCAATCAAGGAACTTAAGTTACTTGAAGTAGCAGAGCTTGTAAAGCTTATGGAAGAAGAGTTCGGCGTAAGCGCAGCAGCACCGGTTATGGTAGCAGGCGCAGCTGAGGGCGGCGCAGCAGCAGCTGAGGAAAAGACAGAGTTCGACGTATTCCTTGCTGAGGTTGGCGCATCAAAGATGAACGTAATTAAGGCTGTTAAGGCTCTTACAGGTCTTGGTCTTAAGGAAGCTAAGGCTGCAGTTGACGGCGCACCGGGCGTAATTAAGGAAGCTGTTCCGACTGAGGAAGCTCAGAAGATGAAGGAAGAGCTTGAGGCTGCAGGCGCTAAGGTCGAATTGAAGTAATCCACTCTGAGTAATATTTTTACGACGAGGCTTGTCACAACAAATTAATTAAACGCTACAGGGAGGCTTGGAAATGCTGATTGATTTGTCGTCAATAATCAAGGTTACAGGCGCAAAGCTCACGCTTGACGGAAATGTCGGCTTTGGCAACGCGCAGTTTCTTGGTGAAACATACCGCTTTCCTGAGCCGTTAAAAATTAATGGTGAGATATACAATAACGGAAAATCACTCGTGCTTTTGGCAAGGGTGACCGGCTACATGAAAACCGAATGCGCGCGCTGTCTAAAGGAGATAGAGCTTGATGTGGATTATGAAATCCATGAGCTTCTCTCGCGTGTTGAGGACGGTGCTGACCCGAAGGACGAGGATATAATCCTGTTTGAGGGATATGAGGTCGAGCTGGATGATATAGCTGCGGATAATTTCCTGATGAATGTATCGGGAAAATACCTCTGCAGGGAGGACTGCAAGGGACTTTGCCCCGAATGCGGTCATGACCTTAACGAGGGTGACTGCGGCTGTAACCGTGATGTGATCGACCCGCGATGGCAGGCATTAGCCGATATACTTAATCAGCAGAAGGATTCCGAGGAATAATCTGCTGAGGAGAAATAGAGTGTTGTTATTTTAATTGGAGGTGTAATCAATGGCAGTACCTAAGAATAAAGTTTCAAAAGCCAGAAGAGATAAGAGACGCGCTAACTGGAAGCTCACTGCTCCGAATTTGGTAGAGTGCCCGCAGTGCCACGCTCTCAAGCTGCCTCACAGAGTTTGTCCGGAATGCGGACAGTACAAGGGTAAGGAAATTATCAAGGTTGAGGACTGATTTCCGGCTTGTGAATATGTTTATACAGACCGTTCCTGTTTGGGGCGGTCTTTTTTTGGTATGACGGGCATGCCATAATTTCATGGTGAAAGTACAAAGCGGTATAGCTGCCAACGAACCAGATAGCGAAAACAAGTTTCACATCGCGAGATGTGGGAGGGAAGAAGCAGTAGCGAAATCGCAGCCTGACGGATATAACTCTAATAGGCTAAGCAATTTTTTGTTTACAAATCTTACATGATGTGATATAATTATACAAAAGATGACTAATTTATTATTCTCATAAGATTAAATTTTTAAAACGGAGATAGAAGAAAATGTATAAACGTAAAATTAAGAACATGATGTTAAAAATTTTAAAGTGCATATTTGTCTTTATGCTGACTGTAATTTTAATTGTATGTCTTTTTCTTTCTTATATGCGGCCGATTAAACAATATCTATTTCCCAATACAGTCAATATTTTATTTGGTATTTGTTTTTATGCAGTTGTATGTGTGATTACATATCTGATAGGCAAAAAATTGTCTTATAAAAATTCAAAAAGAATAATTTTGATAATGAGTATTCTAAGTGTATTTTATTTATTTTTTATCAGCTTACATTATTGCTTTGCCACAGGCTGGGACTGTGGCACCATATTGGAAAATGCTAAATATTTGGCTCATGACATGACAGACAGTTTAAATATAGTGTATTATTCAAGTAATCCAAATAACATACTTTTGACCTTTTTCTATTCATTATTGTATAGACTTGCAGAAATATTTGGCATGAATGAAGCCTATTTTTTGATTTTATTTGTGCAGTGTATTATATACTCTGCATCGGGTTACTTTATATACAGAGCAGCGGACATATACTTTTCCGAAAAAGGTTACAGATACAGCATGGCAGTATGGATAATATATATGCTACTTATCGGTAATTCACCGTGGATAATCATTCCGTATTCGGATTCGATGGGGCTTATATTCGTTACCGCGTGTATCTTATGCTATTTTAAAATCAAAGAAGGCGCGCGAACAATACCGTATTTAATTATCATAACGAGCTTATCGGTGTTAGGGTATTTTATGAAGCCGCAGATATGTGTTTTTGCGATAGCGCTGATAATCATAGAGATAACAGATATGGTAAAGAATGTTTTCACAAGTCCATGGACGTTTATAAGGAACGGAATGACCATATTGCTGTCTGCTGTGTTAGCACTATGTTTTATGACAGTTATAAGGACAGCGTGCCATTTTGATATAGAAAAAGAAGAAAGGCTCGGTATGGCACATTTTATTATGATGGGTTTAAATTCGGACACATATGGTAGTTTCAGTTCCAATGATGTACTTTATTCTCAAAGCTATCATACAAGAAAAGAGCGAGATATTGCCGATATTTCTAAAGCGGCGGAACGAGTAGATGAACTTGGGTTTTTAGGCGTGATAGATATGGCAATATATAAAACGCTTATGAATTATAACGATGGAACATGCTCATGGTGGATTGAAGGGAGCTTTTTTATGCAGGAATATCCGCATATTAACGACCCGCTCGAAGATTTTCTTTGTCAATATTTTTACCGTGACGGAAAGTATTATATTCATTTTCATACCATCATGCAGATTATATGGCTTGGTACAATATTTTTTATGATATTTGCGGCACGCAGCAATGAAAAAAAAATACATACTCTGATACTTTCGGTAATCGGAGTTACATTATTTGTACTTATATTTGAGGCGAGGGCAAGATACTTGTTGACGTATGTGCCTATGTATATTCTGCTTGCTGTCATAGGCATTCAAGAATTATTGTCTCTTTCTGGTTCGTGTTGGAAAAAACTTACATGCGTGCGAAAAGTGAGTGAAATCGAATACGATAAAAATTTCACAGAACCAATGAGCCATGAAAATGTCTGATGTCAACAGTCTGCACGTACTCATTATACACCTGTTTGTCAACAGCGCGGTAAGTGAAGCTGTAAAAACAGCCTTCTGCCGAAAAATGTATATTATTGAAAACGATATTCTGTAGGAGAGAATTGTCACCGCATACACCCCATTCTGTGTGTATGCGGTGTTTTTGTCAATTTTTTTTCAATGGTTGAATTATTGTGATAAATATGGTATACTATAGAAAACCGAGAGAAAAGCATATAGGGAGGAAGGTTATTATGGCATCAGACAATGAATTATTAGTTCTTATTTATGAAAATATACAGAAAACGCTTAATCAGATAAAGGACAGCCGCGTGGTAATGCAGACGCTTGCCAGCCGCGTTGGTACGCTGGAAACAACGGTATCAAGTATGGAGGAAAGGACAGCGGATATAAGCGGCAGACTTGAGATTGTTGAGGAAACACTCGCAGGACTTAATGATACGGTATACAAGAAAACCGGAGAGCTGGCAGCATCAACAACAGGCGCGGCGGAGGCTGTAAACGCAATGCGCGGCACACTTGACAGGGTTACAAATCCTTCAATACTGACAATAAGCAATACGCATAAGGCGACAAAGGAGGCAGTCCGTGAGCTGAAGGATGTCCATAACCGCGTGATGGACGAGTTTGAGCAGTATAATCTCAGACTTGCAAGAGCTGAAGACACAATAGAAAAGCTTTTTAAAAATCAGATTCTGAATGAAAGAGTATCGGTGGATGAGGTTAATAGTGATGCGGAATGATTGTATTGAAATACGCGATCTTGTAATATTTGCAAATCACGGTGTGCTGCCCGAGGAAAAGACAATGGGACAGAAGTTTGTCATTTCCCTAAAGCTCTATGCGGATATGAGCGATGCGGCGCGGACGGATGATATTAACAAGGCTGTAAATTACGCAGAGGTCTGCGCCTATGTTACCGAATTTACCAGAACAAACCGATGCAGACTTATTGAGGCGGCGGCTGAGAATATCGCAGACGCGCTGCTTATAAAATATCCTATGCTCAATATGGCAGAGGTAACCCTTAAAAAGCCGTGGGCGCCGATAGGCCTGCCGCTTGACAGGGTGGCGGTAAACATTTGCCGCAAAAGAAGTACGGCATATATCGGCATAGGCTCAAACATGGGCGACAAAAAAGCATATCTGGATTTTGCTGTTAATTCCTTAAAAAATGAATATTGCACAGTGAAAAGAGTTTCTGACTATATTCTTACAAAGCCTTACGGCGGAGTGGAGCAGGACGATTTTTTAAACGGCTGTATTGAGCTTGAAACCATACTGTCGCCCCACGCTCTGCTTGACCTTCTGCATGAGATTGAAAACAAGGCGGGCAGAGAGCGTAAAATTCACTGGGGACCGCGGACACTGGATCTTGATATATTATTATATGACGATGCTGTGATACATGACGATACGCTTACAATACCGCATCCGGAAATGGCAAAGCGCGAATTTGTTCTTGCGCCGCTTGCGGAAATAGCGCCGTATGCCTATAATCCTATAACAAGGGATTATGCCGTAAATATGCTTGAAAGGGTGAGATCGCATGGTAACGCCTGATTATTACGATAAGTTCAAGTGCATAGGCGGTGAATGTATTCACAACTGCTGCCGCGGCGGCTGGGAGATTGAGGTTGACGAGGACGCGCTCGAACGCTTCGGCAAAATTGAGGGCGAGTTAGGCGACCGCGTAAGAGCGTCAATTAATGATGAAAATGTGTTTGTGCACAGAGACGGACAATGCCCTCTGCTAAGATCCGACGGCTGGTGTGAAATGGCTTTAAACGGTCATGAGCTGTGCGTGGTCTGCGATGAATATCCGAGGTTTACCGAGTTCTGGGAGGACTATTCCGAGCGCGGAATTTCACTCTCCTGCGAGGCTGCGGCTGAAATAATTCTGAATAATGCGAATAAGGTAAAGCTTAGCGGAGAAAGCGGGACATGCTCACACCCGATATTCGGACTTATTTATAATGCGCGGGAGAAAATATTTGAGATATTGCAGAGCCGTGACACGGATATATTCAAGCGTATGCGGCTTGCGCTTGATTACGCCTGTGAGCTGCAGGACAGAATAAATGAAAACAATTATGAGCCCTTTGAATACGAGCCGCGTGACTGCTTTAAGGAGCACGAAAGTCTTGAATATTTTATTGAGCTTATAAGCGGGCTTGAAAACCTTTATCCGTCATGGAAGGATATGCTTTCCTGCGCGGCGGAGTATGAGAAGGATAAGCCGCGCCATAAGGTTGATCCGATAAAGGGCGAGCAGCTTGCTGTTTATTTTGTATACCGCTATTTTCTGAAAGGCGCCTTTGACTGCGAGGCGCTTGATAAAATGAAGCTTGCCGTTCTCAGTACCATGACAATTATCGCTCTTGAAAATGCGATAGGCGATTTAGCGGAATGCGCAAGAATGTATTCGATTGAGGTAGAGCATGACGAGGATAATATTGACGCGATATATGACGAGTTCCTTTTCAGTGATGAGCTTTCATTTGACAATGTGGTTAATATGATAGATTAAATGCCGGTGAGGAGATAAACAGATGAAAAAGCTTGTTTTTACAGTATTGTTGTTAATACTCGGCGCCGTTCCGGCATATGCTGCGCAGACGATAAACAGCGCTGATGATTTCCACGCAATATATGATAATCCTGCCGGTGATTATGAACTGGAGAGCGATATTTATCTTGATTTCACAGCGGAGGACAAAACAGATAAACCAAACAATGAATGGTTTGACTTTTCGGGTATACTTAATGGCAACGGTCATACAATAACCGTTGTAAAGGCAAACAGGACGATAAGCAAAATGTCATTGTTTAAAAATCTTAAGGGCGCGCATATATATAATCTTAATTTGAACTGCACGCTGACGCCCACAGGCTATGACGTATTGGGCAACGGCGCGTATCTTGCGCAGTGTGCAGATGAAAATACCGTGATTGAGTATATTGATTGTACCGGATATTTTGATGCAACAAACTATGTTACACCGCCGTTTCAGCTTGAACCGAGTCGTGTGCCGGAATTTTACGGATTAGTTGCATCTAACTGTGGTGTAATACGGAGCTGTACGGCTAAATTATGGAGGTGCAATAAATATGGCACATATACCTATGACAATGATTTTGCCGGAGTAAACAGCGGTGAAATTACAAATTGCCGAAGCGGACTTGCTATGACAGATTTTGAAAGAAATGATGTATGGTATACACAAAAGCTGCCGAAGGACAGAGAATATATCGTATACCGTGAACCATGGCGCGGCAATCGCATAGAGGCTGTATGCTTTGAGGTCACAAAGGGTGCGTATACAAATGTGGAGTGGACTCCCGCACAGAATACCGACGGCACATGGAGCGGTGGGTTAAAGCTTGCAGATGATTCAAGATTTGCCAATCCTGTTAAGTATTATTATGATAACGGAGAATGGGTGGAGTTTGAGCGCGGCTATGATGTTATAAGCAATAACGCGTCCGAGGTGCTGACCTCAACGCTTGATGTTGTTGATAACGGAAGAAGCATAACCGGAATGAAGCGGATAGATGCAAAGTGCGTATTGCCGAGTACTACGGCGGATAGCTTTATTCAGCTTGACGCTGTGACTGTGCAGACTTTGGAAACCGTTCCGTCCGGCAGATATACAAGCGCAGGTTATTATACAAATGACAGATTTGTTCAGTACAGTCTGTATAAGCTGGGAGATGAATGGATAGGCGGAATGGAGCTTACAAAGGCGGAGGATGAATACTATTACGGCTATAAGAACAGCGAGGGCGAGCAGCTAATACCGAATGAGTACAGATATATCGCGCCGTTTGAAAATGACTTGGCTGTTGCTTTAAACAAGGACAGAAAGTGGGGAGCTTTGGATAAGAACGGAAATATCACTGTTCCGTTTGAGTATGATAAAGCACAGGATGTGGGTATTGAGTATGATTTTATCGGAGTTGCCACCGGCGGAATCACGTCAACACCTCCGGACTGGCATCGTTACAGCTACAGAATATCAGCCGATGACAATGCTAAGCTAATGGACGATACCTTTTATAGGATAAATCCCGTAAACGGGCGCGCGGTGATAAAGGACAAATATATCATAGACAAGCGGTATGTTGAGGTTTATGCGGGCGGAAAATATCTGTCGACAGATACTCCGGCGTGTATTGTCGGCGACTGCACCATGCTGCCGATCCGCGCGCTGTGCGAGGCTCTGGACTGCGAGGTATCCTATGATGCTGCGACAGCGACAGCAACGATAAGCAAGGGCGATAAATATATAGCTCTCAGTATCGGCTGGCAAACCGCGGAAACCGCGGAGGGTGAAATGCAGCTTTCTGCGGCTCCGGTTATCTCGGATGACCGCATTATGGCGGCAATGCGGGATATTGCTGAATATTTTGGCTTTAATGTTGAATGGGACAGCAATATGTACAGAGCGTTGATAAGTTAAATATTATCAGCAGAGGCTGTATCAAAACTAAATTATTGTTTAGCGGCATACACCTACGGTGTACCCCCACACTCCT
>JBJEIW010000106.1:0-2883 GCA_051877435.1 Candidatus Ornithomonoglobus sp. | reverse complement strand
TGATTTTTCAGGCTATAACAAAAATAAGCTGACCGCCCTTGTCGAAAAGCTTGACGGAGGGCAAAGCATGGAATATCTCACAAAAAACATGAAGTATTTTCCATACTATCAAGAAACCCTGACCGCCGTTTTGAGTGAATTTATCGGCGAATACTGCATCCAGACCCCGGAGGACGACCCGGATACTCCCGTCTGGGAAAGGCGCTACGGACTGAAGGCGTTCTGTCCGATCGCGAAAAATTACAGCTTTGAGCATTACGACGATTTCGGCAATTCCCGTACATACGGCTACGCGCGCCGTCACACAGGTCACGACCTTTTCGGCAGCATCGGCACTCCGGTTGTCGCAATCGAGAGCGGCACCGTGGAATGTGTCGGCTGGAACCAATATGGCGGCTGGCGCATCGGCATACGCAGCTTTGATAAAAAGCGGTACTACTACTACGCGCACCTGCGCAAGGATGCCCCCTACACCTCTATCGTAAAGGAGGGCGCGCAGATAAAAGCCGGTGACGTTATAGGCTACCTCGGTATGACCGGCTACAGCACAACGGAAAATGTGAATAATATCAATGTGCCTCATCTGCACGTCGGATTGCAGCTCATATTTGACGAATCGCAGAAGGAGGGTCCGACCGAAATATGGGTCGACATCTACAACATCGTAAAGCTCCTTCAGAAAAACTGCTCGGAGGTGTACAAAGATGAGAAAACAGGTGAATATGTACGCAGATATGACTTTTATGAAGCGTCTTTAGGAGGGATGTAAAAATGTATATAATCAAATTCAGGCATCTTATCGCGCTGTTTGCCGTTATTCTGGCAGCATCTGTAATCACCTACACCGCCAATAACGCCATACAGACCTCTGCGCCCGCATCGGAAAGCGTGAGTGTTCCCATTTTGATGTATCACAGCATATTAAAATATTCAGACGGCAATAAATACACGGTATCTCCCTACAGCTTTGAAGGCGATTTAAAATTTCTCAGTAATCACGGCTATACAACGATAGTTATGCATGATCTGATAGACTATGTGTACAACGGCGCGGAGCTGCCCGAAAAGCCCATAGTGCTGACCTTTGACGATGGCTTCTATAATAATTACTACTATATCTATCCTCTGCTCCGTCAATACAATGCCAAGGCGGTTATTTCCATTGTCGGCGCCTATACTGACGAATATCAGAATAACGGAGACACTAATCCGGCATACGCGTACCTGTCCTGGGACAGCGCCCGTGAAATGGCAGACTCGGGCTTTGTTGAGATCCAGAACCATACATACAATCTTCACTCGCTTAACGACGGCAGAATGGGCTGTAACAGGAACAGCACGGAAACAACAGAGGAATATATCTCCATGCTGACGCAGGACTTAGGTACCATGCAGGAGAAATGTATTGAAAATCTGGGAAGTACCCCTACAACCTTTACATATCCGTTCGGCTCTGTCAGTGATGAATCACTTAGTGTTGTAAAAGACCTCGGCTTTAAAGCAAGTCTTTCCTGTGAGGAGGGCATAAACGAGCTTGAACGCGCCCCCGAGCAGCTTTATCTCATGAAGCGGTATATCCGCACTCCCTCACGCGGCGCCGCGGATATATTGCAGAAATAAATTTTATGTAAAATAGCTGTTGCTTTATTCGATAAAATAGTGTATAATGAAGATAACATTTTATTAATTAACAGGAGAAAATAATGGCAGGATCAATATATGGAAAATTATTCAGAATTACAACCTGGGGTGAGTCGCACGGCAAGGGCTTAGGTGTTGTAATTGACGGCTGCCCCGCAGGTCTTGAGCTGTGCGAGGAGGATGTTCAGGTATATCTTAACCGCAGAAAGCCGGGACAGTCAAAGTTCTCTACTCCCCGTAAGGAGGATGACGCGGTAGAAATTTTGTCGGGCGTTTTCGATGGCATGACCACAGGCACACCAATTTCAATGGTGGTATACAATAAGACTCAGCGTTCGGCGGACTACAGCGAAATTGCGCGCTATTACCGTCCGGGGCACGCGGACTATACCTTTGATGAAAAATACGGCTTCAGAGACTACCGCGGCGGCGGACGCTCCTCAGGCAGAGAAACGATAGGCAGAGTCGCGGCGGGCGCCGTGGCGGCAAAGCTTCTGAAATCACTCGGCATTGAGCTTCTCACATATACGAGGTCGATCGGCCCGCATGAGATCGATTACGCTGAGTTTGACCGTGAGGAAATTGCGAATAACAGCCTTTATATGCCGGACAAAAAAGCGGCTGAAAGGGCGGGAGAATACGTCATGGAAATGCTCAAGGCTCACGACTCAGTGGGCGGCATGGCGGAATGTATTGTAACCGGGATGCCTGCTGGTATCGGCGAAACGGTGTTTGATAAGCTTGACGCAAATCTTGCAAAGGGTATTATGTCGATCGGCGCGGTAAAGGGTGTTGAAATCGGCGACGGTATGGCTGTCGCACGGGCGATCGGCTCGGTAAATAACGACGGCTTCCGCATGGTAGACGGCAGAGTTGAGAAAATAACAAACCACAGCGGCGGAGTACTCGGCGGCATGAGCGACGGCTCCCCCATTATCATACGCGCCGCCTTCAAGCCCACTCCGTCAATACTGCATGAGCAGCTGACAGTAAATAAATCCGGCGAGGATATCACGGTTTCAATCAAGGGCAGACATGACCCGATAATTGTCCCCAGAGCCATTGTCGTAATGGAAGCAATGACAGCGCTTACGATCGCTGACGCGGTTCTTGAAAACATGACCGCAAGACTGGATAAAATAGTCGAATTTTACAACAAATAAAGCAAAATAAAATGGTCCGGTACCTTGAACCCGGTCCCGTCAAGTAGACACTTTAAATAATAAAAATTTTTGGATACCG
>JBJEIW010000105.1:0-12912 GCA_051877435.1 Candidatus Ornithomonoglobus sp. | reverse complement strand
TTGCTCCCGCTTGTCAAGCCTTTTTTCAAAATTTTTAAAACTTTTTGTTTTATTTTGTTCCTGCTTGTCTCAGCGACAGCTTTGATATAATACCATATCGTTTTGCTTTTGTCAACACTTTTTTATTCATTTGTGAACAGGTAATTTTTATATACCATATCTTGTACTTATTTTCTTGTTTTTATACATTCTTCCGTCAATTTATACACACAAAAAACGGAACGCTTATCACGTTCCGCTTCTGTTATTAGTCCATTACCTTAAGTATCTCATATACTCCTTCATTAGATGTTTCCTGAAGCATTATATAGGTATCCGCCGCAGCCTCACCCATTTTAACATCCTCACGCAGCTTAATCAAGGTCATGATCCCGATTGTTCCATCGGTTGTTTCCGAAGTTATTTCCTTGTCGCCATATGCCACATATGAAAACTGTCTGTTTTCCGGTGACACCAACACCTTATCTGCTATCGTGTATACAATATAATTCTGCTCTACCTGTTCTCCATCAGATGTATATTTTATCGAAAGCGAATCATCAGTGAATTTCGTTTCAATATCGCTTGCATAAACATTTGTCAGCTTATAGTCCTGTATTGTCGCAACAACCCTTAGCTGCTTTCCTACAAAGAAATCAGGAGAATCAATAGGCTGAATTGTGATGACTTTATAATCATTGTCCACAGCATCCACGAGTTTACCCATATCCTCATCCGAAACTGCAAGACTTACGGCAGGCTTTTCCTCTGTCTCCTCCGTTTCCGACTGCTCGATCTTCTCCTCAACCTCAACATCAGGCTCTATCTCACCGCTTACAAGCTTATCAACATGATCCTCCGCGGTTTCTGTTTTATTACCGCATGATGTTGCTGACAACACTATCGTTAAAGCAAAAAATACTGTTAATATTTTTTTCATTTGTTTTCCCCTTATTTTATAATAAGACTTTCACCTGTCATCTCTGCCGGCTTTTCAATACCCATCATATCAAGCATTGTCGGACAGAGATCACAAAGCTTGCCTTCCTTGAGCTTAACATCACCCTCACCGATAACAATCATCGGGACCGGATTGGTTGTGTGCGCGGTAAACGGCTCCTTTGTCTCGGGATCAACAAGACAGTCCGCATTGCCGTGATCAGCCGTAATTATAGCCTTGCCGCCCTTTTCAAGCAGCTTTTCCACCATCTTGCCCACACAGGTATCAACCGCTTCAACAGCCTTGATTGCAGCGTCCATAATACCCGTATGACCTACCATGTCACAGTTAGCATAATTAAGAATAATTACATCATACTTGTCCTCATCTATCGCCTTGCATACTGCCTCGCACACCTCGGGAGCCGACATTTCCGGCTTTAGGTCAAAGGTTGCAACATCGGGTGACTTGATAAGGATTCTGTCCTCTCCCTCAAACTGGCGCTCCTCGCCGCCGTTAAAGAAGAAGGTTACATGCGCGTACTTCTGTGTTTCGGCAATTCTGAGCTGTGTCATACCGAGCTTTGAAACATATTCGCCAAAGGTCATGTGAAGCTGCTCCGGCGGGTATGCAACCGTAACATTAGGCATTTCAGCGTCATACTGCGCCATACATACATAATTAACCTTGAAATAGCCCTTCTTTCTCTCAAATCCGTCAAAATCAGGGTCAACAAAGGTTCTGGTGATCTGTCTTGCGCGGTCGGGACGGAAATTAAACATAATAACGCTGTCACCCGCTGAAATCATACCGTTCTTATTTACAACCGTAGGTACAATAAACTCGTCTGTTACGCCGTTTTCGTATGAATTTTTAATAGCCTCTACCGGATCAGTCTCCTGTATTCCCTCGCCTAAAACCATTGCGTCATAAGCCTTTACAACTCTGTCCCATGCGTTGTCACGGTCCATAGCGTAGTATCTGCCGCTGATTGTGGCAACGGAGCCTGTTCCTATTCTCTTCATCTCGTCAACGAGCTGCTGCATATATTCAACGCCCGATGTCGGAGGCACGTCACGGCCGTCATGGAAGGTATGCACATATACCTTTTCAAGACCCATCTTATTTGCCATTTCAAGAAGTCCGATAAGGTGCCTGATATGGCTGTGTACACCTCCGTCTGAAAGGAGTCCTATAAGATGAAGCGCCTTATCATTATCCTTTGCCGACTGCATAGCGTCCTTTAATGCCTTATTCTCGGCAAATGTGCCGTCCTCTATATCCTTTGTGATCTTAACGAGCATCTGATATACAACTCTGCCCGCGCCGATGTTTGTATGACCGACCTCGCTGTTGCCCATCTGTCCGTCAGGGAGACCTACTGCAAGACCGCTTGCCTGAAGCTGTGTGTGCGGGTAGTTTTTCAGATACGAATCAAGATTCGGCTTGTTTGCGGCAGCGATAGCGTTGCCCTCTGTATTTGAATTAATGCCGTAACCATCCATGATGATTAAGGCTATTGGTGATTTTGCCATTTTATTTTCTCCTTTTGCTTAAATCCTAATATACCCATAAAAATCCACGGATTCTTATGGGTATATATAAATATCGACCTTTAATTATTTAGCTGCTGATGTGATAACAGCGAAATCAGCCGCCTTGAGCGAAGCGCCGCCGATAAGTCCGCCGTCAATATTCGGCTTTGCAAGAAGTCCCGCGCAGTTCTTCGCGTTCATGCTGCCGCCGTACTGGATAGTGATAGCCTTTGCCGTTTCCTCATCATAAAGTGAAGCAAGAAGCGCTCTTATGCCGCCGCAAACCTCCTCTGCCTGATCGTCTGTGGCAGTCTTGCCTGTACCGATTGCCCAGATAGGCTCATAGGCTATAACGACCTTCTTAGCATCGTCCGCGCTGATGCCCGCGAAAGCCTTCTTGATCTGAATTGAAATCCAGTCCATTGTAATTCCCGCCTCGCGCTGCTCAAGCGACTCGCCGCAGCAAACAATAGGAACAAGACCTGTCGCAAGCGCCTTCTTAGCCTTTAAGTTTACGGTTTCATCTGTTTCGTTGTTGTATTCACGTCTCTCGCTGTGTCCCATGATTACATACTCTACACCGAGGTCAACGAGCATTTCAGCCGAAACCTCGCCTGTGAACGCGCCCTTCTCCTCATAGTGGAGGTTCTCGGCGCCTATCTTTACATGTGTGCCCTTTGCAGCCTCAACAGCCGGAGCAAGACATACATACGGTGTGCAGCATACAACCTCGCACTCAGCGCCCTTTGTCGCTTCAACAACTTCTTTTACAAAATCATAGGTCTCTGACGGAAGCTTATTCATCTTCCAGTTGCCTGCAATTATATACTTTCCCATTTTTTAATTACCTTTCCCTAAATTAAAATGTTTTTTATTATTCAGCATCTGTAAGAGCTACAATACCCGGAAGGTCCTTGCCCTCTAAGAATTCCATTGAAGCGCCGCCGCCTGTTGAGATGTGGCTCATCTTGTCCGCAAGACCTGCCTGATTAACAGCCGCAACACTGTCGCCGCCGCCGATAACTGTTGTCGCGTCAAGCTCAGCGAGAAGTGAAGCGATTTCATTTGTACCCTTTGCAAAGTTCGGCATCTCAAATACGCCCATCGGTCCGTTCCATACAACAGTCTTAGCGTCTGCAAGAACAGCCTTGAAGTTCTCGATCGACTTCGGTCCGATGTCAAGACCCATCCAGCCTTCGGGGATGTCGCCCTCAACAATCTTTGACGGAGCGTCATTATCAAACTTCTCTGTGATTACTGTGTCGACAGGAAGAACAATCTTGTCGCCTGCCTCGTCAAGCATCTTCTTAGCGTAGTCGATATAGTCCGGCTCAAGAAGTGAAGTACCTGTTGTCTTGCCCTGAGCTGCGAAGAAGGTATATGCCATACCGCCGCCGATGATGAGCTTGTCTACCTTCTTAAGAAGGTTTTCGATTACCGAAATCTTTGATGATACCTTTGAGCCGCCGAGGATTGCAACAAGCGGTCTTACCGGTGAGTTAACCGCATTGCCAAGGAACTTGATTTCCTTTTCAATGAGGTAGCCTGCAGCTGCCGGCTTAAGATACTCTGTAACGCCTACATTTGAGCAGTGCGCTCTGTGAGCTGTGCCGAACGCATCGTTTACAAAAAGCTCTGCGAGTGAAGCAAGCTCCTCTGAGAAAGCTGCAACATTCTTTGTTTCTTCCGCTCTGTAGCGTGTGTTCTGAAGAAGTACAACGTCACCGTCATTCATTGCAGCAACAGCCGCCTTTGCGTTGTCGCCAACAACATTATCGTCAGCCGCGAATACAACGTCCTTGCCGAGCTTCTCTGAAAGTCTCTTGGCAACCGGCGCAAGTGAAAGCTCCGGAACAGGATTGCCCTTAGGCTTGCCCATATGTGAGCAGAGGATAACCTTCGCTCCGTTATTTACCAGATACTGAATTGTCGGAAGCGCGGCAACAATTCTTGTGTCGTCTGTGATTTCCTGCTTATCGTTAAGCGGAACATTAAAGTCGCATCTTACAAGGACTCTTTTGCCCTTTACATCAATACCTTCTACGTTTAACTTGTTTAACATATTCGTAATCTCCTTTACGTTGCCGATAGGACGGCATATTTAGATAATTATATTTTATACCAAAATCAATAATTTTTCAAGTAATATTGCAAAATTTATTAACTTTCTAATAAAATAATCAAGTTCGATAAAAAATTATCAATTTTGTGTTGATTTTGCACAATAAAACGGAAAAGAGCAGCAGAAAAGCTCCAGTGATTTTTTCTGCTGCTCTTCTCTTTTACTTTCCGCTGTATTAAATGGATTTGAATGTAAGACTAATTTTTACTTTGATCATCTGGAATTGGAGTTTAACTTTTCTCTTTATATTCAAATTCCGTTTAAATAGTCAATTAAAACTTCATATCCACTCCGCCACGAACTGCGCATACCGCGCTTATTCTTCCATATAGCCTCCGGACCTCCCATTCTTTTCAGGTCAAGACGATATTTTCCGTCATTTTTGCGTATGACCTGCGAGGTTCTGTTGTCGCCGCATTGAAAACATTTCGTCATTTCGGGCGAAATCATCATTACCGCGCAGAAATTCTCCATAGAACGCACACGAAGCACATCCTCAAGCACTTTATTGTAATAATCCCTGTCAAGCTTATCCCAGATATTTATAATCAGATATTTGATACCCTTTTCCTTTGTGTCATACATCTCTTTGAGAATTTTTTCCGGAAGCATTATATTATTTTCTTTTACTATAATATACTTTAAGCCGTTCTCTTCATATGAATATATTCCATTGTTTTTTTCGGCTTTGAATATGTCAGGATTAATAAGCATTGTGCCTTTTTCGTTATCTGTCTCTTTTTGGTTAAGATTATAGCAGTCCTCATATCCGTCTTCTGTTTTATCAGTATCATATACGGCAATATTTCCTATTCTGTCCCATTCGGAATTATTATCGTAAATATAATCAGGTATAATCAATCTTCCGGCAGGAGTAAATCCATATGTATACGAATTCGGGCGTTTATCATCGCAGTATCCCATTGTGCAGAACGTAAAACAATGATTTTCCAATGCCCTTACCCTGTTATAACGATACCATTTATCGTATACTATATTTCCGCCTGTTGAATTGATTATTATATCAATATTCTGCTTCCCATAAGCTCTGCTGAAAAGAGAATGATTGCAGTCATAGCAAATTGTCATACCGATTTTTTTGGACTGAAGTATAATAGGACAAAATACAGCGTCTATAAGCTCATCATAATTATCAAATTCAAGAGGTGAAGCCTTTGACATTGTATGCTTTATATATAACGCTGTTCCCGTTTCCTCCTCGGATGCAAAAGCGTTTGCATAAATATTATATATATATCCATTTACATCAGATGCACCGATAATAACGGCACAGCCGATTTCCTGACTTATCAGCATTGCATGGTCCCGTATACCGTCATTGTTCTCAAAAATATCAACCTCATAAAAATCATCTCCATAAGGAATATAACAGGTTTCGGGAAATACCAACAGATCAATATTCCTTTTCTTTGCATTTGTTAAATCTTTATCGCAAATTTCCTCGCTGCAATTTCTGTAATCCTGTAAGTACAGCCCTATTTTCATGTTAATTCCTCCCTGCATATGCTTGTCACATTTTCTATCCCCAAATGTTTCTTCAAAAAATCAATATGCCCTTCGGAATGTTCTCCCGATACCAGAATACCGCAGTATGAATATTTTGACATATTGCATATTCCTCCGTTCATATGCTTATTTTTTGATGTTTCAATTTCAATGCTTATTAACGGTATAAACAGCTTCTCTCTTTTGTATTTTAGAGAATACATAATCGGATAATGTACACAGTCATTTCTTAATATATCAGCCAGTCTGAGCATCCATTCTTTAAATCCCTCAGGCGCGTCAAAACCAAGCATAATATCAAGCTTTGGTATATATACACTGTTTTTTGCGCTTGATGATTTCTTTATTTCGTATGTCTGAGGCTCGTTGTAATACAAATTATGAAGATAAAAAGCAGCTTCCGGCGGCATGCCTTCGCAGCCGCATAAACGCAGTAATTCATATTTTATCTTTAATTCCTCAGGCTGATAATTTTGCCTGATAATAAGCCCCGTTTTTATCAGATACTTAGTAAGCAAATTATATAAAGGAACCGACTTTGTTTCTCCTCCGCAGGTCTTACGTTCTTCTTCTGAACATTCAGATAGATAAAGTGAATTAGCGATCGGTTTAAAATCCTTTAAGCTCTCGTCCAACTGCAGACAGTCAAGAAAAAATGTATTTGAATAACCAAAGCTTTCCTGCATATACGAGCTTAGCTTTATCCCTCGTCTGTATGTGTCATTTTCCCCGTTTGCTTCACTGTTGTTTACTATAACATAACGGTACAAAAAAGGTCCGCTTATCAGATTTGCAAAATTGCCTATCTGATTTTTACTTGATGTGCTTGCACCCTCGATTTCAAAGCCTGCAAACGGCAGTTTTTTCATTCTGTTAAACAGTTCCGGAGCATTTTTAAATAATGGCTTTATACCTTCAAGATTAAAATATTTTGTTAAGTCTAAATACCATACAGCATCATATACAGGTGCATATGAATCACTTTCATGTATCCGCTCCTCTGTAACCGATATAAATCCTAATTGTTCACCAAGCTTTTTTATTTTGTTTTGAATTTCTATTGTAGGCTGTTTCGGCAATTATATCATTCCTCTCATCTGCATTTAATAATATCCGGAAAATCTTTTTTACTGAATCGTGAGCACAAGGAGAACGTATATGCTTTTCACTATGTTTTCTATAGTCAATACAATGGATTCATAGCACCATGGGGGAAATGATGCTGCAATTAAATTACCGGAAATGACTTTTTATTTTTTATGCCTATTATAACACATTTCGCCTTATTTTTCAATCACTAAAAATCAGGCGTCAAATCCTGAGAGCTTGTTATTGTACACTTTTTAGCCTTTGAAAACAAAAAAAACATAAAAAATCAGCTCGTCCGGTTCGGTAAGCCGGAAAGCTGATTTTTATTTTTACCGGCTTAAAGCCCAAGAATGCGCAGCGCGAACAGCGCCGCCGCAATGCCCGTAATGTCGCCTATAACAGCGCAGGGCACAGCCTTTTTTATATGCCTTACCTTCGTTTTTGAAAAATAGACGGCAATACAATAAAACGTGGTTTCAGTGCTTCCGCATATTACGGACGCAAGCCGTCCGGCGAACGAATCCGCGCCGTAATCATTAAGTATTCCCGAAAGAACTCCGATTGAGCCGCTGCCGGAAACGGGTCTTATCATTACAAGCGGCATAACCTCCGCGGGAAGTCCTATTCTTTCCGTAAGCGGTGCCATAATTCTCACGGCAATATCAAGCGCGCCGGAGGCTTTAAGCATCGCCGCCGCCACAAGCATTGCCGCAAGAGGAGGAAATATATCAACAAGCAGTCCCATTCCGTTCCCCGCGCCTTCGATAAAGTCGGAATAAACCTCTTTTCTTTTTATCATCGCAGTAACAATTATTATCAGTATAAATGCCGGCGTTATATATCTCATTTGTTAGCCCCCGTTAGTTTTCCCATTACCTTTACCGACAGCACTCCTACCGTAACCGCGCACAGGGAGGCAAACCACACAGGCGCTATAATCGACACCGGATTTGCAGAGCCGGCCGCCGAGCGCAGCGCTATAATGGTTGAGGGAATTAACTGAAATGAGGTAGTATTCAGCACTACAAGCATACACATATTGACCGACGGGTATTCCGAGCCGTTATTTTCCTTATCAAGCCGCTCCGCCGCAAGCATTCCCATAGGCGTCGCCGCATTCCCCATTCCGAGCATATTCGCAGTAATATTCATGGATATATATTCTCTTGCCTTTTCGCCGCTGCCGGGAAAAAGCTTTTTGACAAGCGGTGATATTATTTTACATATAAGGCCCGAAATCCCGCATTCCTCCGTAATTTTCATTACCCCCGTCCAGAAGCACATCACTCCCGCCAGTCCGATCAAGGTCGAAACAGCAGTCTGCGCTCCCTCAAAAACCGCATTGACCGTTTCATCAATTTTCCCTGTTGCCGCGGCGGTTATAATTGAAATAATCATCATAAAACCCCATATATAATTCATGTACACCACCTCTGTATTATATATTCTATCTGCCAAAAATTTAGTACAATAAACCAATTGAAAAAACGGACGGTATAGTATATAATATTGTTATTAAATATATAAGGACGGTTATTATGGAGCTTCCTATAGAATTTTCGGAGCGTATGAAAAAGCTTCTCGGTGATGAATATGAGGCTTTTCTGCGCTCATACGATACAAAAATAAATCAGGGTATAAGAATCAATACTCTGAAATGCGATGATACAAAATCGACAGCCGCAAAGCTCGGCGCGCTTGACAGGGTTCCATGGTGCCCTGACGGATATTATGTTGAAAAATCCGCGCTCAGCGGCAATCATCCCTACCATGCGGCAGGCGTCCTTTACTTTCAGGAGCCTTCGGCTATGTCCGCGGCGGAGGGACTGCCTTTGGCGGAAAACCCCCATATTCTTGATCTGTGCGCCGCTCCGGGCGGAAAAACCACTCATATAGGCGCGAGGATGCGGAATAAAGGACTTCTCGTTTCAAACGAAATTATTCCAAAGCGCGCGGCGATACTCGCTGAAAACGTTGAGCGAATTGGGCTTACAAACACAATAGTAACAAATGAAGCGCCCTCTAAGCTCGCTGAAAATTTTCCCGCCTTTTTTGACGGTATTATTGTTGACGCGCCGTGCTCGGGAGAGGGTATGTTCCGCAAGGAGCCGCAGGCGGTCACCGAATGGAGCGCGGCGCATACGCTTTCCTGCGCGCAGCGTCAGAAGAACATACTCGACGACGCGTATAAAATGCTTAAAACAGGGGGATATATTATGTACTCCACCTGCACCTTCTCATTTGACGAAAATGAACTCGTCGTGCAATACATGGCTGAAAAATATAATATGGAGATATGCGATATACCATGCCTTTCCGGTCTGTCGGACGGTATCGGAGATTTTCCCGGCATAGAAAAATGCCGCCGCGTATTTCCGCATAAGCAGAACGGAGAAGGTCATTTTGCCGCGCTTCTGAGAAAAACAGAGGATACCGCGCTGTATGATGATAAAAAGAAAAAGCGCGATAAAAAAGGCGGCAGAGCGGATAATTCTCTTGACACGGCAGTAAGGCTCTATCGTGAATTTGAGAAAAAAACGCTTAAAACAGCCGTCAGCGGTGAATTTGTCATGTTCGGCGACAACCTTTATCTTCTGCCGGAAAAGCTCGATACAAACGGGCTGAAAATTCTGCGCTGCGGTCTGCATCTCGGAGAGATAAAAAGAAACCGCTTTGAGCCATCGCACGCGCTCTCTCACGCTTTTCCCGCGGACAGCTATAAAAACGCGCTGCGGCTTGATTGCGATTCGCCGGAAATAAAAAAATATATGCACGGCGAAACCATTGACTGCGGCTTAAACGGATGGTGCGTCGTATGCGCGGACGGTTACGGCATAGGCTGGGGCAAAGCATCGGGCGGCACATTGAAAAACCATTATCCAAAGAGCTTACGCACTTTAAAATGAGGTGACATACATGATTAAATTTATTGCGACCGATCTTGACGGCACTCTCCTTAACGAGAAAAAAGAACTGCCGTGCGATTTTGACGAGGTGCTTAACGTCTTGAACGAAAAAGGCATACAGTTTGCAATATCCAGCGGCAGACAATATGATACGATTTTAAAGCAATTTGAAAAATACAGCGACAAAATAACCATAATCGCGGAAAACGGCGCTATTGTCTATGAAAAGGGCAGGCGTATCATTCTTGACCCGCTTGACAGCGACAGCGCCGCTGAGATTCTTACCGCCGTTAAAAATGAGCCGGGCTTATACTCCCTTGCCTGCGGTGCGAGCGGCGCAATGGGCGAGGAGGAGAACAAGGAGCATATAAAGGATGTTCTTATGTACTATTTAAACTATAAAACCGTGGATGACGTCATAGAAGCATCGAGAAATGATGATATTCTGAAAATCGCAATTTACGATGACGAGCTTTCGGAAAAGCACTGCTACAATGTGCTGAAAAAATTCCATAATACCCACAATGTCCTCGTATCCGGCGAGCATTGGCTTGACGTCATGAAGGCGGGCGTTACAAAGGGCAGCGCTATTGAGCATATCCAGAGGCTTTACGGATACAAGCCGCAGGAGTGCATGGCATTCGGCGACTTTATGAATGACGCGGACATGATGCGCGTATGCTTTCACAGCTACGCAATGGAGAACGCGCATCCCGATTTAAAGGCGCTCTGCCGCTTTTCCGCTCCGTCAAATGATGACGAGGGCGTTACAAAAATTATCAAAAAAGTAATATTTAACGAAACATAAATACAGCCCGGCTTTATTCCTGAGCCGGGCTGACGCTTTATTCTGTTGTATTTTCGCTTTGCGGCGCGCCGCCGTTATCGAGAAGCTTTTCAATAAGTCCAAGCATTTTCTGCCGTGTTGTTTCCCGCGCAAGCGCGTTTTCCGGTGTTGCCGGTTCATTTTTCAGTGCTTCCTGCATCATATCAAGCTGAGTCTTTACAAGGTCAATAACCTTTTCGCCCTGCTGCTGAGCGCGGAATACCTCCATTGTCTTTAATATCTGCATTCTTACCGGCATTGCCGTTTCCGCCGTTTCGTCGCGCAGCTGCTCCTGCATCTTTGAAATCTGATTGTCAAAAACCTCATATATATTTGCTGCCATTTCATTTGCCTCGCTTTCGTTTTCGTTTTCGTCCGCGCGCAGGCATACAGCAGTATCGCTTATCCACCGCGCGCGTCCCTTCTTTACCAGTCCGTCAGCACGCTTTGGATAGGTGCTTCCTACAATATTTCCGTTTTCATCAATCACAGTAATGTTTTTTGTCATGGGTGTCCTCCCCTCTGCAATTTATTCTGTTTTTTGTTATGGGTGCCGTCCCCTGTATATTTATTTTAGCACATACGCGCCTTAATTGCAACTGTTTTTTCAATTTATATATTGCCGCGCCGATCAATATATGCTATAATTTAGTCAAGGTCAACTGACCGTGGATTGAAGCTTTTATATTACCGGTTTATAATTAAAGCATGGAGGTGAAGCGTAATGGATTTAAACAAAAACGGAAGGCTGCTTTATGCTTTAAGAAAATCAAAGGGAATGACACAAAAACAAGTTGCCGATAAATTGAATATCTGCGCGAAAACCGTTTCAAAATGGGAAACGGGACACGGCTTTCCCGATGTTTCCGCAGTATCCGCACTGGCGGATATATTGGGCGTAAGCTCTGATACGATTTTATCGGGCAGCTTAATTCAGAACACGGAGGATGTCGGTAATATGAAAAGAACAAAATTTTATGTATGCCCCCACTGCGGAGCAATTATGCAGGGAACAGGCGAATATAAGGTTATATGCTGCGGCAAGCAGCTTACAGCTTTAGATGCCACGCAGGCGGATGAGGAGCACGCGGTAAAGGTTTCCGAAGTCGAAAATGACTATTTCATCACTTTTAATCACGAAATGACAAAGGAGCATTTTATCAGCTTTATGGCGTATGTGACCTTTGATAAGGCTCTTATGCTGAAGCTGTACCCCGAACAGGACTCGTCGGCGCGGTTTCCGAAAATGTACGGAGGAAGGCTGTATTACTATTGCAGCAGACACGGCTTATTTGAGTACAAGCCTGAAAATAATAATATCGAAATCGGAATTTCAGAGGTAGTATAATGATTATCAGAAAATACCGTCCCGATGACTGCGCGGAAATTGCAGAATTATTTTATAATACTGTTCATACCATAAATTCCAAAGATTACACCGCCCGGCAGCTGAATGCGTGGGCAGACGGCAAAGCGGATCTGTCGGAATGGAATAAGTCGTTTTCCGCGCATTTTACCGTTGTCGCGGTCAAAAATGATATAATAATCGGGTTCGGAGATATTGACGAGAGCGGCTATCTGGACAGATTATATGTGCATAAGGATTATCAGCGTCATGGGGTTGCCGCAGCTATTTGTGATAAGCTTGAGAATGCCTTTGATGTAAACAAAATAACCGTACACGCATCTGTCACCGCAAAACCGTTTTTTGAGCACAGAGGGTACAAGGTGATAAGAAAACAGGAGGTTATCAGAAAAGGCGTTGGTCTGACTAATTATATTATGGAAAAACATCAGTAGTTTATATAGCTAAATTATTGTTTAGCTGCCAACCTCCCTTCCGAAAATCGCTTTGCGATTTTCTCCCTCCCCCCTTTTTGATAATTGCCTGCGGCAATTCTAAAAAAGGGGGGCAAGGCGCGGCACCCACCAATGATATAATCCCCTTAGAGTAGACACATGAAATAACAAAAATATTTCATGCCTAC
>JBJEIW010000104.1:0-2930 GCA_051877435.1 Candidatus Ornithomonoglobus sp. | reverse complement strand
TGAAAAACACAATCAAAACTGCTATGCTTAATCTTACAGCGAAGGTTGCACTTGCAACCGCAAAGCAGGCATGCGGAGCTGCATCTTGGTTTGATTGCTATCAGCCTAAAGAGCTTAAGTCACTTAAGAAAATGTGCAAATGATACTTGAGGGCAACACTTCACCTATGGTAATTAGCGATTTTACTTTGCGTATTATCATTATGGTACCTTTTTTTCTCGGCGTATTAAACCAACGAAAAGGCGTTTATCGCCAAATGCCTATCCCATGGAGAAGGATTTTTGTTATCCCGTTTATTAATTGACTTTAAGGAGGTCAAGAATGAAAACAGTTAAGTTTTTTATCACTGCTGGGTTGCTCATAGCAACAACAGCATTTGGCAGTGTCAACACTCAGGCACTTGAAGTTACAGAAACACAGATGAGTAGTACAACTGCTTCAAATAACAGTTTGTCGAGTTGTGCTGACATCATTAAAAACATCTATACGGCGCAGTACCCCGAAGATGCTGAAATGATTAACGATATTGTTGATACAATTTCAACAAGTGAAGAGTTTATTCATTATTTTGAGTGTGAAGGCGCAACGGCATTTCAGATTATTGAGGACTCGCTGAGAGACGCCCTCATACCAAGCGTTTCACCTCGTTATGTTAGCAATGGAATTTATCGTTCCAGGTATACCGTACCGGTTATCATGCAATCGAAGACTTGGTATTGTGGGCCGGCTTCTGTATTGCAGGCACTGTATGGCAATGGGGATACAACGGACACTCAGGACAACATTGCTGCAGCACTTGGCACAACCAGCGGTGGAACATATATTACAAGTATATCAGCATACATGCGCCAAAAACACCCTGCCTCAAGCGGATATGAATACAAAGCAAAGGCATTTACTTGTTATACATATCAAAATGCAATCGAGCTTGTTAAGAAAAGTCTTCAACAGAACGCTGTACCTATTATTAGAGTAGGCGATACGAGCGTACTTGGATACTATAACGGTCAAAGTTATACTCATTATATGTGTATATCTGAAGTCAACACTAACAATAACACTGTTACATTGGTTGACCCGCATTTTAATGCCACATATAGAGGTACGCACGTTATCTCAATGTCTGAGTTTGAAGACCTTGTAAATTACGATGGTTGGATCGCATTGTACACAAATGCTCAAGATGGTTATTATGTATACGAATAACATACTCTGAGGTGATATTATGAAATCAAGAGTTTCAGCTTCAGTTTTTTCAGCACTAATAGTTCTTGCGTCAACAGTTTTCAGCGGGTGCAGTAAAGTCAATTCTTCGTCCGACAGCAGTTCATCATCAAGCAAGAACTCATCTTTAACGACAAGTTTTGGTACGGAAAGTACCTCAGACAACAGATCATCAGCGCCGATTGTCCCCGAAATTCCCAAAGGTGAGCCGACAGTTTTCATTGGTCTTGACGGAGAGCCGATTTACGCGTCTGAAGTTACTGCGATTGACGGAACGGATAAAACCGCTGCAGAGCTTACCAAAACGGATTATCATACATCGGTTTTGTGTGAGGGATTTCAGTATTTTACAGAGCCCTCCGGTGTTGCATACAACAATTATCAGAACAGCGAAATGTTTGATGATATTCTGTTTACAGGCAAAATTCCCGAAAACAAAAATGAGTGCAGGAAAATAAAAGTTGGCGAGGAAATCTGCGGGCTGAAGCTTGTGGACGCGGTTACAGAGTTTAAAATTGAAGATTACGCCGACACACCCGAGCCGTACTATTATGACGGATATCATTTTGGCACCGATTCCAACAAACCTCTTGCTCAATTTGAGGGTTCGGTTACTCTTGAAGGCTTTTTGGGGGCAAATTCACGAAACCTCTATGAGCCGGACGGAGGATTGCTGTGCTTTACCCCAACCGAGAGCAAGCTGCCGATTTTAGGCAACAAGCCCGAATTCTGCGAACGTACAAATTATGTCGGCAGCGAATTTGCAGCTTTCAGCGAAATGCAGGAAATACGGTGCGGATATATTCAAGATTTGAAATGCGATTGTGCGGGACTTGACGTTGGGGATATGGCATTTGTCCGCGTTACCATTAGTAATATTAAGTATTACAACAGCAAGTCTATAGTTGCCGAAATCGAGAACATTGAGATGCTGTCCGATATTCTCTATCACGACGAAGACTCTATTTGAGATTAATACCTTAACCGCCCTTTAGCGAAAAACTCAAGGGCGGTTTTTATTAGCCGAGATTGTGACGAAAAGATTTTTGGAGGATTTGAACCCTTTTTATTGCAAAAAATCAATGGTTGAAATTGGGCAGAATGCCCAAAGCGCCTGTAAATTACTTCTTTAATTTATAAGAGGTAGTTTACAGGCGCTTTTTTGTTTTCCGGCGAAAATAGGCTTGAAATAGGCTCATTCGGGCTTAAATATAAGATAAGGAGGTCACAAATGACAGAGGCAACAATTCGAAATGGCACGCGCAACTCAAAAAATTTTCGGTGCAAAATAATGGGAGGATTAAAATGAAGCTTAATTTCAAAAACAGTTATCACAGAAAAACATTCACGGGATTTATTTCCGAGAATGTGAGAAATCCGTATTACAGCCGCGGCGAATATATTGCGGCTGTTTTTCTTTTGTCAGCGGACAATTTTTTGTGGGCTCGCTCACAAAGCGCGTTGACGGGACATTCGGTGGATTTTAAAAACATCGATTTGACGGGGATTTCCACAGACGGCTACGCTCTGTTCAAGGCGGCAAAATCCGTTTACAACGGCAGCTCGGACATCTCCCTGAACGAATTGTGCGACATCGACCTCATCGGCGAGAGCACTTTTCAGACAATTTTTTTGGGCGCGCTTTTGCTGAGAAACGGCATTGGTCTGCTGAATTGGAGGACTTGATATGATAAGATTTCTTATTA
>JBJEIW010000103.1:0-2934 GCA_051877435.1 Candidatus Ornithomonoglobus sp. | reverse complement strand
TAACACCGTTTTGCTCTTGTTCATCAATCCCGTTATTCATTGGATTTACAAGCGCAGGCTTGCCGTTGGGTGTAACCTTCTCTTTCCTCATATCATCACCTATGGTTGATTTAGGCTCGCTTGTTCTCTTAATGAGTATTTTTGGCTGGAAAGTGGCTGTTGTTTATGTTATTGTTGGTCTTGTAATTGCTATTGCAGGCGGTACACTGATTGAAAAATTCCGCCTTGATAATCAAGTTGAGGAATATATCAGAAACGGCAAAGCTCTTGATATTCCACAGGAGGAATTACATTTTAAAGACCGTATTAAATATGCGTGGGAACAGGTTTTAGGCACAGCTAAGAAAGTTTTTCCATATGTTTTAGTTGGTGTTGGTATAGGTGCGGTTATTCATAATTGGATACCCGATAGATTCATCGTTAAAATACTTGGCAGCGGAAATCCTTTAGGTGTTGTAATTGCCGCTATCGCAGGTGTACCTATGTATGCTGATATATTCGGCACAATTCCGATTGCTGAAGCACTGCTTGCAAAAGGAGCACAGCTCGGTGTTGTACTTTCATTTATGATGGGTGTAACAACATTGTCTCTGCCATCAATGATTATGCTCCGTAAAGCGGTAAAACCAAAGCTGCTTGGAATATTCGCAGGAATTTGCACACTTGGAATTATCCTTGTGGGATATTTCTTTAATGCAATTCAACATATAATTTTATAAATTTTTGGAGGTATTTATTATGTCATTATTTGGTTTTGGCAAGAAAAAGGAAGAAAAGAAAGTCCCTGCTTGTGCGTGTAACTGTGGCTGCCCTAAATCAGAAGCAACGGAGCTTACAAATGATTGCTGCCCGGAAGCAAAGGACGGTATCTGCTGTATAAAGATTTTGGGTGCCGGCTGTTCTTCCTGTCATACACAGTATGAGAACGCTAAAGAAGCAGTAAAAAATATGGGGCTTGACATTGAGGTTGAATATATAACTGATATGCAAAAGGTTATGGAATACGGTGTTATGAGTATGCCGTCTATCGTTGTAAATGAAAAAGTCGTTTCAATGGGTAAAGTGCTTAAAGCATCAGAGGTTGAAAAGCTGTTCCATAAGTTAGGGTTTTAAAAAGAGGTATTTCAATGAGTAGAAAAGGCTGCAAGCCGTCATTGAGCTTGCAGCCTTTCTTTTTATTCTGCCGTTTTATCACTTTCGTATACAATACCGAAACGTTCTCTTATGTAAGCCTCGATAACGTCGGCTGTTCCCTGAACACCGAGCTTGCTTGAATTTATCGAAAGGTCATAGCCTCTCGAATCGCCCCAGTGAAGGTCACAGTGATAGTTATGGTAGGACTTGCGCTTCTTATCCTTTGTCCTGATGAGGTTCTGCGCCTCGCGCTGTGAAAGATGATACTTATCGCAGACACGCTCAACCTTCTTGTCATAGTCGCCGAGCACGAACACCGTCACAAGTCCGGGATGCCCCTTTAATATTGCCTCCGAGCAGCGTCCTACGATAACAAAGGATTCGCCCGCCTCCGCTTTCTCGCGCATAAAGTCAAACTGCATCTCGCTTATTACATCCTCAGGCGAATTGCTGAAGCCCCTTACTGTTCTTGAAAACAGTCTCGATTTCGGAGCCTCGTCAAACTGTTTAAGCATCTGGGCATTGCCGCTCTTTCTTTCAGCTATCAGGTCAAGAATATTATGGTCATAAAAGCCTATCTTGAATCTGCCCGCAAGCTCCTCGGCAATCGCGTAGCCGCCGCTTCCGAATTCACGGCTTACTGAAATTATCAGCTGTTTTTCCATAGTTAATCAAGCTCCTTTCACTAACAATATCTTGCAAATATAAATAACATTGAAACTACAAGCACGATCGCAGTAGCCGGAGCTGCAGCCATACAGTACTGCTTCCAGCCGATCGGACGGCCTGCCTTAGCGCAGACTGAGGTGCCGACAACATTTGCCGACGCACCTATAGGTGTCGCGCTTCCGCCGACGTCCGTACCCATTGAAAGCGCCCATGCAAGCGTGTTAAGCTGCGCGCCAGAGGCAAGCCCCTGAATAACCGGAACCATTGTAGCCGCAAACGGAATATTATCAACAAATGCGCTTGCAACCGCCGATACCCAGAGAATGATCGCAACCATTATGTACAGATTGCCGCCGCTGACCTTGCCGATAAAGCCCGCGATAGCCTTCAATACCTCTGTCTGCTCAAGTCCTCCCACAACTATAAACAGTCCCACAAAGAACAGCGCCGTCTTATAGTCAACTCTCTTCATGATTTCGGGAATATGCTTTCCGGCTGTTATAAGCGTTATAATTGATATGAATACGCCTATTGTCGCGACAGTGAGATGTGTGCTTGCGTGGGTTACAAGAAGAACGACCGCGCACAGGAATATGCACCAGCTTATTATAAAGCCCTTCTTATCCGTTACCGCGTCCTTCGGATCGGGATATGAAGACGGGTCAACCTCGCCCTCCTTCTTTGAAAGCTCCTTTCGGAACACAAAGTAGAAATAGAAGATAACAAGTATCAACGAAATTGCCGCCATAGCTCCCGTATTTGACAGGAAGTCAAAGAAGGAATAGCCCATTGACGTACCGATTATAATATTAGGCGGATCACCGCACATTGTAGCCGAGCCGCCGAGATTAGCGCAGAATATCTCCGCAAGAATCATTGGCACGGGGTTGAACTTCAGAAGTCTTGAAAGCTCAATAGTTACCGCCGCAAGAAACAGGATAACCGTAATTGAGTCTATAAACATCGCAAGTATGCCCGACATTATCATAAAGGTTATGAAAATAGGTACCGTCTTATAATGAACAAGCTTTGCAATTCTCAGGCAGAGCCATCTGAAAAAGCCTACTCTTGCCATACCCTCAACCATTATCATCATTCCGACGATAAAAATAATTGTCGCCCAGTTGATAC
>JBJEIW010000102.1:0-2941 GCA_051877435.1 Candidatus Ornithomonoglobus sp. | reverse complement strand
ATTCTTAAGACAGACGCCGAAGTTGACGACCGACGTGTGCGCGCATATTTTGATGACTGCGTTGTTCCGAAAACACGCCAGAATATTGATGATATTTTAAAGCACATCGGACTTCCTTATTATGACCAATGGGAAATATATAAGCATAATTCAGGCAAAAATGTGAGCGATTATGCTTCTATCCGCTTCCGTGAAGCCGTTGATACAAACGAATTTTTCAGACCGACATTTTAAGCGATATAAAAGCCGCCCGTAAAATCAATACGGACGGCTTTTGCGTACTATTAAATTCTCTTATTTCTGCAACCCGGTAAAATACTCTTTTACAAGCTTTACGAATGTGCCGGAAAGGAGGAAAACACCGATAAGGTTAGGAACCACCATGAGACCGTTAAATGTATCGGCAATACTCCACATAAGTCCCAGATCCATTGTCGCGCCTACGATCGCTACAAGAGAATACACCACCATGAACGGCTTTATGATCCTTTCGCCGCAGATAAATTCGATACATCTTGCGCCGTAAAGTCCCCACCCGATGATTGTTGAAAAGGCGAAGCAGCACATTGCAACCGCGGTAAAGATCGAAACCCATTCGCCATAGGTGCTTGTGAAGCCCGAGATAGTAAGCTCCGCTCCCGCGGCAGCGCCGTAATTTACGCCGACACCGCTTACCAATATAACGAGCGCCGTCAATGTGCAGATAACAATTGTGTCCACAAATACCTCAAATATTCCGAAAAGTCCCTGTTTTACGGGCTCTCGTGTATCCGCGCAGGCATGAGCTATCGAGCCTGTGCCAAGACCTGCCTCGTTTGAGAAAATACCTCTTGACACACCCTTTTTCATACTCAGGAAAAAGCTGCCTACAACACCGCCGGTTACTGCCTGAGGGTTAAACGCGCCTTTAAAAATATTGCCGAACACCGGACCTATATTTCTGTAATTGAAGCCGACAACGCCGATCGCAAGAATTATATACAGAATCGCCATAAACGGAACAAGCTTTTCCGTAACGTTTCCGATACGCTTTACTCCGCCAAGCAGCACAAGACCAACAAGGATCGCGACGGCAATTCCGATACAAAGACTGACGAGCTTTATGGAAGAATCGTCAATAAGGCTGAAATTTGACAATGCGGTATTAATTGCGGAGGTTATGGTATTTACCTGTGTTGCGTTTCCTGTTCCGAATACTGTGAGCACACCGAACACGGCAAACAATATTGCAAGCCACTTAAAGTTCTTTCCCAGTCCGTTCTTTATGTAATACATAGGACCGCCCACATAATCTCCGTGCTTATTGCGTTCTCTGAAATGCACAGCGAGCGTTACCTCGGCAAATTTTGTACACATCCCCAGAAACGCGGATATCCACATCCAGAACACCGCGCCCGGGCCGCCTAATGCGATCGCACCCGCGACACCGGCGATATTACCCGTTCCCACCGTAGCGGCAAGAGCGGTGCATACAGCTTGAAAGGGTGTAAGCGAGCCGTCTCCGGCTGATTTTTTCTTTAAGGCTCTGCCCAGTGTTTCCTTCATGGCATACGGGAATTTTCGTATCTGTAAAAATCCTGTACGAATACTCAGAAAGAGTCCGACACCGATTATACATATCATAGCCGGTACTCCCCATACAAAATTATTAACCGATATGTTTACTCTTTCAATAATATCAAGCATAAATTTCTCCTTTGTTGCAAAAAATGACATTTATATTATAGCATAATCCGGCAGCGATATCAAGAGAAATTTTTCAAAAAAAGCGGTACCACATATTTAAAAGTGATACCGCAGCTTCTGTTTATCCTGTTTATTACTTGATTTCCTTATGGAAGCTCTGCAGCGACTTCACACCGCTGTTACCTGCCTGCACTGCCTTTATTCCGGCAATACAAGCCTTTGCCTCCGCCATTGTTGTCATATAAGGTATTCTGCCCTTGATAACAGCCTTTCTTATATAGCTGTCATCAGCGGCTCCCTTCTTGTCATTAGGTGTGTTTATGACGATTGCAGCCTGTTTGTTTGTTATTACATCAAGAATATTCGGTCTGCCCTCGTTAAGCTTTGCAACACTCTTGGCAGCTATTCCGTTTGCCGCGAGATACTTTGCCGTACCCTTTGTTGAAATTATCTCAAAGCCGCAGTCTATAAAGCCCTGCGCAAGCTCCGTCAATTCGTACTTGTCCCTGTCATTTACGCTGATGAGCACCTTTCCGCTTGTCGGGAGCGCTATCTTTGTCGCCTCCTCAGCCTTTGCGAAGGCCTCGCCGAAGGAGGACGCCATACCGAGAACCTCGCCGGTCGATCTCATTTCGGGTCCGAGCACCGGGTCAACCTCCTGGAACATATTGAACGGGAATACAGCCTCCTTAACACCGTAATACGGAATAACTCTTTCCTTAAGGTCAATAACCGGTGAAGGTCTGCCTGTAAGAGGAGCCGTGATTATTTCCGTTGCCAAAGGTACCATGCGGATATCGCATACCTTTGATACGAGCGGAACGGTTCTTGACGCTCTCGGATTGGCTTCAAGAACATATACCTTGTCGCCCTCAATAGCGTACTGCATATTCATAAGACCGCGCACATTCATTTCCCTTGCGATCTTCTTTGTATATTCCTTGATTGTTTCAACGTGCTCCGGCGGGATATTCATTGACGGCAGGATACATGCAGAATCGCCGGAGTGAACGCCCGCAAGCTCAATATGCTCCATAACAGCCGGAACAAATACATTCTCACCGTCTGATATAGCGTCCGCCTCGCATTCTGTAGCATGGTTTAAGAAACGGTCTATAAGAATTGGTCTGTCCGGTGTAACGCCTACGGCGGCATTCATATAAATTCTGAGGCTTTCCTCATCATGAACTACCTCCATACCGCGTCCGCCCAATACATATGACGGACGAACCATTACCGGATAGCCTATTTCCTC
>JBJEIW010000101.1:0-13161 GCA_051877435.1 Candidatus Ornithomonoglobus sp. | reverse complement strand
TTCTACGCTTTGCACAATGGCTTTTTTACTGGATTTTTGATACCTGAATAGTAACGGTTATTTATTTCAAAGAATTTCCAGAATTATTTCAATACTCGCGGCAAAAACTATTAGTACAATTAAAATATAAGGGAGTGATTTTTATGATGGGTTCATCTTCATCGGGATTTTTTAAGGGAGTTACAACGGGGCTTGTAATCGGCGCCGCAGTCACAATGCTTGCCGACCCTATAACCGACCGCCAGCGCAGCCGGCTTGCCCGCCGCACCGAGGGTGTTTTTAAAAACATGGGCGATATGATTGACACCGCGATTGGTATGTTCCATTGATACGGCAGCCTTCCACTGAGACGATGTCCTCTTATCAAGGTTGATGAGAGCGATGAACGGTAAATTTAATATGGAATGATAAAATTATAGAGTAGGGGATTTTAGTATCCCCTACCCTGTTTTTATGATAAGATAACAGAAGGAAAATCCGCTCCCTCTTGTCTTACTTATTTATAACCGTACTTGACCCAGTCCTCGTATCGGTAATCCTCCTTTTCGGGAAGCATAAATTCCTTTGTATATTCAAGGGCAAATATAGTATTAAGGCACCACTGCGCGGTAAAGTTTGTGCTTATCCAGAAGATTTCTTCAAGCTTTTCATTGTTGAAGTAATTCTTTACATATTCACTGTCAAAGCCCTCGTCCTTATTCTCTCCCGCAAGCGAATGTATAAGCACCTGCCATACCTGATAAGCAAGCTTTTCATCATGAAGCTCATGCGCCGCGTAGCTTGCAAGACCTGCCGCCATGTACGGATATTCAAAGCCCTTGCCATCCGCAAGCCCGTTTGATCTCCTTGACTTCTCCTCCTTAGGCAGATAATAGAACGCTCCGTATTCGACAAGCATTTCGCGGAACACTTCATCGTCCAGCAGATTTGCAAGCTCGATCCACGTCTGCGGTCCTCCCATACATATCGCAAGATGTGAGCCGCCCGCCGCGGATTCGCCGATATAGCCGAGGTGACCTGTTTCGGGGTCATATTCATAGTTTGAACCGGAAATCATTCGCAAGGGTGATCTCTTGAGGTCATCAATACCTGTCTTGATCTTATCGCGGTACTTTGTATTTCCCTTTCGCTCCCACTCCGTATACCAGTTTGAGCAGTAGGTTGACCAGTCGGGACCTGTTCTCGCGTGAGTAGGCAGCTTCATCTCCTCCTTCTTATAGAAGAAGCCAAGGGGGTCATATTCACCGATTGTTGAGAAATCCGCGTCGCGCACATCGTCAAACACATCGCCTATTCTCGCATCACCGCCCATGAGGTAATAGAGCGCTCTGTGATGTCCCGCCATACCCACACGCGGCTCATTGCAGGAATCGCCCCAGTGTATAACATTGTGGCGGCTGCCAAGGCCCTTTTTATCGCCGATATGGTATGTGTCAACATCCGCGGTATGACGGCTCATCGCCTCCGCAAAATCAAATATGTCGCCTCTGCCGGAGCGCAGGAACGCATACCACAGCCACAGCGTCGGAAGAAGCTCCGTATTCTGCCATGCGTAGCCGCCCATATCATAGCGCCAGCAGTGTCTGCCGGAATCATATGTATGCATTACATCGCCATAGTTGTACAGACCGTACCAATGGCGCTGCTCAACCTCTCTCATATAGAAATCAACAATCTTGTCAAGCTCGTCCTCAAGCCAGTTCTTTAAGGGCGTTGAGCGATCGGGCAGTGAGAAGGTTCCCATTACATAGGTTTCCTTATAGTATTCCGGCTCGCATATAAGCACCGCAGGGCGCGATACGCAGTCCGCGTCAGCCATTATCCTCTCATCCGACGGGATTTCATCATATATGAACACCGAAAGCTCGTTCGTTGCCGCAACACCCACAGGGTCGCTTCTGAGGAAAGGATAGCCCTCATAGAAGGTCTGGTCGTGGGATACCGTATCATAATGTCTCATGTCAAGCGGCTCGGCATCCACAGGATGAATCCATGCCGTTATTGTCCCCTCATCCGTTGAAAGTCCTGAGGCATTGACCGCGGAAGGCGCCTTTTCATAGAAGTGACGAAGACCTACACCGAAGCCGCCCTTTTCGTCACCCGCAAACATAAAGCCCTTTGCGCGCCTGCCGAAGCTTGCGTCTATATACGCTACATTCCGGGGCGCTGTTCTCTTTCTTACAGTAAAGCTGTCCGGCGTTACCTGCGTACACTTGAAGCTGTCCCATATTGTCACGTTTTCAAGCTGATCCGCACAGGGCTGTCCGTTCCTTGAATCTATTGCCGCGCTTACGTCAACCGGCTCGCCACGCATCTGCGCCTTATACATATCAAGACCGATTTTCGGTCTCCACAGGTTAAGAATCTGAAGCGGCTCATGAAATACTCCGCAGTCGCCCGCAAGCTTTACCCGGCGGTTAAAGCACACGCCGCCCATCTTACGCTTTACGTCAACAGCTACTCCGCCGATCATGTCCGCTGCGGGATTGCCGTCATATATGAAGGTATGCTTGATGTCAATTCTGCCCGAAGCCTTATACACGATAAAGCGTACCGTAAACTGCAGAAAGCTGCTTCCGTCCTTTGCCTTATGCGTGCCCTTTATTCTGATAACCGTCTTGATCGCGCTCGAATATTCAACCGCGCATTCTGAAATCTCACCGTAATATGGGATATTTCTCTTAACGGCTACATCGTCCGCCTCAGATGTGACAGTCTTTACAGCTCTTATGCCTACAGAAATCCCGTCCGCATCAAGCATTGTTTTTCCGCGCTTATAAAACACTGCCTTAAAGCTTCCGTTATCAACTGTAATTGTGTCCTCTGTTTCCTCCACAGGCATTGCGGGAACGGCTTCGGCGCCGCCCTTCTTAACAATGACCGGAGCGTCCGAAAGATCGGCGGTAACCGATGTCCATTTAACGCTTCCGTCGTTCCAGTAAGCGATCGGATGCGTTTCGGCAACAGCTCTTTTGCCCTCCTGCACAATCTCAAGTCCCTCTCCCTCGCGCAGCTCTCCGCGCTTATGCGGCACTCCGAATGTAACGTAGCCTCCCTTAAGGCGCGTGTCCAGCCATTTCATCTTAACGTCTTTCATATGTTCTCTCCTTAAATCACGTCTGCAATATTTCTGCACATTCCTATATGTTTTATTATATCACAGATTATTTAAAAAAAATATCAGAAAATCCGACTGCTTTCTGTAATAATCCGAAAATTTGCTAAAAAAACACCTCACATATAAAAAGAGACTGAATTTTCAAATATTCAGCCTCTCTCTATATATGGTATTATAATTGGTAAACGATTAAACACCTACAGGAATACGCTTTGCCTTTCTTCTTGCCTTTCTTTCCTGCTTGCGTATTCTGCGCTTTTCAAACATTGTGTAGATAACAGGTATCACGAACAATGTAAGCAGCGTACCTACGGCAAGACCGCCGAGAAGTACAATTGCAAGCGGCTTCATTGTCTCCGAACCCTCTGCTGTGGATATTGCCATAGGCAGATATCCGAGGATTGACGTAAGCGATGTCATAAGCACCGGACGCATTCTTGTCTTGCCCGCTGTAACAACGTGCTCGATAATACTTCCGTTCGGATCCTCCTGCTTAAGCGAATTGATGAAGTCGATAAGCACGATCGCGTTATTAACGATGATACCTATAAGCATAAGTATACCTATACAGCCGACAACCGATAACTCGCTGCCCGAAACAAGAAGCGAAAGAGCAACACCGATAATTGAAAGCGGTACCGTCATAAGAATTATCGCCGGCTGGAGCAGATTCTCAAACTGCGCCGCCATTACAAAATACATGAGCAGGATACCGAGGAGTATCGCCAGCACGAGAGAAACCATAGCCTCAATCATGATGTCAAGCGCGCCGCCTGTTTCCTGGCTTATGCCGTCCGGCTTCTGAATGTCCGCGATTGCCCTTGTAAATTCCTGATTTACGGTCTGCATATCCGTGCCGTAAAGCTTTGCGCTGAGCGTTATCGTACGCTTCTGGTCAATTCTTGTAAGAGTTGTGCTGCCCTGGTCTACAACAACCGTCGCAATATCGGAAAGCGAGATCCACTCCCCTGTCGGAGCCTTCATCTGGAAATGCTTCAGCGCGTTTACAGTAGCAAGGTAGTCGTCCGGATATACTACGTTAATATCATACTCCGAACCGTTTTCCTTGTACTCTGACGCCTTCGACCCGTCTGTAGCGTATTTTACATAGGTTGATACCTGCTGGGAGGTCATGCCGTAGCGCGCCGCCTTGTCGGAATCAATATTTATTCTGACCTCTGATTTTGTATCCTCAACGGATGTGGACGTCTCGCTGACGCCGTTAATTGTCTGCAGGCGCGCCTCGCACTCGTTTACATACTTTTCAAGCTGCTCATCATCCGTTGCCGAGAACTGCCATTCAACCTCATCAGAGCTTATGCTCATTCCTCCGGAGCTTGACGCTTCTACCTCGAAGGTCGCTCCCGAAATATTCTTAAGAGCGTCTCTTATTTCCTGGCAGACATCATTCGTTGACTTGTCGCGGTCATCAAGAAGCGTTACGGTAAGTGACGATGAATTGGAGCCGGACTGCATAATACTGCTTCCGCCCACACTTGAGAATACCGTTTCAACGTCATCACGCGCCATTACAATCTCCTCAACGCGTCTTGTAAGCTCATCGGTATTTTCAAGCTTTGTGCCGTCAGGAGTTTCTATACTTATACTGAGCGTTCCTTCATCCGTTGACGGCATAAGCGTCATGCCTATGCTGCCCAGTGTGACCATAGCGCCCACAAATATCAGCAGAACCGCCGCTATAAAGCTCTTTCTGTGCTTTAACACACGTCTTAAAGCCTTCTCGTAAACAATGTACATCTTGTTGATAATAAAATCAACAGGCTTGAGGAAGCTGTGCTTCTTTGAATCGTTCATAGCCGGTATCTTCGCCGAGAGCATAGGTATAAGCAGCATTGTAATAAGCAGTGACGCAATCTGCGAGAAGATGATTGCAAACGCGAGCTGCTTGAACATTATTGCCATCATGTTATCTATGAACAGGATAGGAACATATACTATACAGGTTGTGATTACCGATGCCACAACCGCTCCGAACACCTCGCCGCTTCCCTTCATAGCTGCAGTTCTCGGATCCTCGCCCAGTTCATCGCGCCTTCGGAAGATATTCTCGATAACAACAACCGAGCAGTCAACAAGCATTCCGACACCAAGCGCAAGGCCGCCCAGCGATACGGTATTTAGCGTCATGCCCGCGAAATACATACCTATAAAGGTTGTGAATATCGAAACCGGCATCGTGATACCGATAACAATCGCCGTTCTCAGGCTTCCAAGGAACAGGAACAGAATAAGTACCGCGAGAATACCGCCGAGAATAGCGTTCTGCGCAACGGAGCTTATACTGTTCTTTATGTAGCTTGCCTGCTCCATGGTCATGTTGTACGAGAACTTCGGGTGCTGAGCGCACAGGCTGTCAAGCTCCTTCTGAACCGCGTCAACAACGTCAACCGTATTCGCGTCCGATTCGGAGGAAACCGAAACCGAAATAGCGTTCTCGCCGTTAAGCCGCGCATAGCCCGTATCCTCATCATATGTATCTACAACCGTCGCCACATCGCGGACGTGTATAACCTCTCCCGACTGTGTCGTTATGGTTACATTTTCAATGTCCCTAAGACTGTCAAACTCACCGATAGCTCTTACGGTCATATCCTTTGAAGATGCGGATACCGAACCGGAGGCAAAGTTATTGTTCTGTGTCGATATAGCCTTCATGACGTCGCTGAGGTTAAGCGAATATCCCGCCATTTTCGTTGGATCGAGCTGTACCTCAATTACCCTGTCCGTCGCTCCCATTACGGTTACCGACGCAACTCCGGCTACTGACTCCAGCTTATCCTCAAGGTTATCCTCGACGAACTTTTTCGTTTGAACAAGATCATAGCCCTCATAGCTTACGCTCATCATCGCCACCGGCATCATGCTCATATCCATCTTTACAACCATTGGATCATCACAGTCATCCGGCAGCATTGCGCGGTACATGTCTATATTGCTCTTCATGTCGCTTACCGCCTGATCCATGTCGGTCCCGTTCGAAAACTGAACCATTACAAGCGATCTGCCCTCCGAGCTCTGTGACTGAATTGTGTCAACACCCGATATTGAGCTTACCGCGCTCTCTATTTTCTTTGTAACGAGATTTTCCATCTCGCTTGCGCCTACGTTTGAATATGTAGTGTTTACGATTGCCATGGACATCTCCATATCCGGCATACTCTCCATCGGCAGCATAGTCAGCGAATAAATACCGATAACCAAGAATATGAGCACTACCATTGTCACAGCGACAGGACGCTTAACCGATAATTCATTAAGCTTCATTAATCTATATCCTTTCCGTTATTCTGTTACGATATTTATTTCGTTGTTCTGTTCGGACAGATAATCCTGACCTGATACGATTACGCGGTCGCCGATTTCAATACCGGTGACGATTTCGGTCGCATCCTCTGTTTCTATACCGGTTACAACCGTTCTCTTTTCGGCGGTCGTTCCGTCAGCCGAAGCAACATATACATAGCTTTCCTCACCCGAAAGGATAATAGCCTCGCTCGGTATTGTAACCGCATTCATCGTTGAATCGGTAATAAGCGTAACATCGGCAAACATACCGGTATTCAGCTTGCCCTCGCCATTGTCGACCTCAACCTGAACCGTGTACATTCCTGTCTTTTCATCCTTTGTCGGGTTGACAAGGGTTACAACGCCACTTATTCCGTCAACACCCGCTGACTGGACGCTCACTATTGCCTTTGTGCCCTGATGAACAAGCGGAATAACAGACTCTGTTACAGAGATCTCCGCCATAAGAGTATTGGTATTTTTTATTGCAAACAATTCAACTCCGGGTGACGCCATCTGTCCGATTTCCGCAGACTTTGACGCTATGTAGCCCGATGACATGGCGCGTATCTTAGTATTGTCGAGATTGTCCTTAGCCGTGGACAATGCTGTGCGCGCGCTTTCGAGCTGGGCGTTGGCAGTGGATATGCTGCTCGCGTTTGATACCTCGGTAAGACCTATGTTCTCCTTTGCCTGCGCCAAGGTGTTTTCCGCATTGTTAAGGGTGTTCCTCGCCTGATCATATGACGCGCTGAGACTGATTCTTGTAGTACTCAGATTTTCCTGCGCCTTCACCATTGCCGAATAGGCATTTTCATATGACGCCTGCTTCTGCGACTCCAGTGACTCAAGGCTTGCCCTGAGATTTTCCACATTGGTAACCGCGGTGTCATATTCATTCTTTGAAACCGCGCCTATCTCGTAAAGTGATTTTGTATTCGCAAGATTATCCTCAGCTGTCTGCAGGTTATTTCTTGCGGATATAAGAGAGGTATCATTGTCATAAAGCTCCTTTTCGCGGTTATAAGCCGAAAGGGCATCATTATAGGACTGCTCCGCAAGCTTTAAGGTAGAACCCGATTCGTAAAGCTCCTTTTCGCGGTTGTAATTTTCAAGAGCCTGATTATATGCCAGCTGCGCCGAATTAAGCGAGTTTTTCGCTGAAGTCGTAGCCTGCTTTGTAGACGAGTTAACCACCGAATTATAGCTTGCAAGGGCGCTGTTATAGCTTGCAAGGGCGGTATTGTATGAGCTTTGCAGATCGGTGGAATCCAGCTCTGCCAGGATATCTCCGGCATGAACATAATCACCCTCTTTTACGTTTACCTTGATTATCTTGGCGCTTACCTTTGAAACAGTGCTGGTATTTTCCGATGTTTTCAGCTCGCCGGTGTACTTTACCGAGTCCTCAATATACTCCGTGCCCGCCTCATAAACCGTTACATTTGTCGCATTTGACGCAATTTCCTGCTCCGGCATATTCTTTTTGCCGCAGCCTGCTGCCGTAATCAGAAGACATATTGCGGCAGCCGCCGCAGTAAACTGTTTTTTTGTCATAATAAAGGATCCTCCTCCTGTGAAATTGTGTTCTGACAATCATACTGCAGCTTATACTGCACCTTAGCAAGATATGCCGAAAGCTCCGCCGAAGATATCTGATTCTTTAACGAATCAAGCTCCTGCACGGCGCTTAAATAATCATCTGATGTTATAAGTCCGAGATCGTATCTGCGTTTTGCCGCCTCTACATTCTTCTCTGTAATCTCAAGACTTTTATCGCAGTATTCAAGATTTTCATATGCGCTTACCATATCGTTATAGGCGCTGTAAATGCTTATGCGCTGCTGCTCGACCGTGTTATAGTAGTCCAGCTCCGCCTGCGCGTATTCGGCCTTTGCACTCTTTGCGCCCGCGGAGCCGGAGGTGTAATGCGCTACACTTTTATCACGCTTTATTTTTGCAAGCGCAAGAGTTTCCTCAGCGTTTACTCTCGAAATTGAGTTTTCGGACTTTTTAAGCGCCTCCTCCGGAGTTGTTGCGTCCATTGGCTGTCTTTCAAAGCTTCCGGTCACTATAAGCACATCCTCCTGCGGATAGTTCAGAGTTGATTTAAGCTGTATCATGCCCAAATCCCTTGCGCGCATCGCCGAATTGTAATCATTCTGCGCCTTGACCGCCGCAAGCTTAAAGCTTTCGAGATCATTCTCCGAAATTGTCCCGTTATTGTACTTTACCTGCGCGTAGGTTACACGTTCATTTGCCGAATCAAGAGTGCCTTTTGCAATATCGACCTTCTCCTCTGTGTTCAGATATGAATAAAACGCGTTTTTTACCTCGCTCTCAAGCGTATATTCCTTGAGCTTGGTTGAACGCTGTGCTACCGCATACTGGAATATGTAAGAACGATAAACATAACCTGTTGTAACAAGGAAAGCCGAATCATTGTTTCCGTTATCCGCTTTAAAAATAGCTTCTCTTGTATCCTTGTACGACTTTCTGTTCTCCTCCTTCTGTGCCTTTGCTGTTGCCTCCGCTGCCGTAAGCGCTGCCATAGAACGGCTGTGCTCCTTAGCGTACTCAACAGCTTTGTCAATTGTAAACGACTGTGTGTTCGGCGCAACCGTTTCAACTGCTGCGGCATCGGCATTTGTTTCAGAGCCGTTTTCCGCGGCGCATACCGGAATTGCCGATACACACATTGCTGCCGTGATGAATAATATTGTCAGTTTTTTCCTGATTCCCGACATACACTTACCTCCGGTTGTTTATAGATTTTTTAAGGTTATTTTAAGTTTTCTCTAATTATAAATCATTTCCATAAACATTTCAAGACCACTTGTTGAGAATTAATAAAACATTAACATATTGTTCAGATTTATTGAAAATACTGTAAAATCGTTGGTTAAAACACAGCTTATCTCTGATTTGTCCGAATTTTAAGCGCGCCCAGCACCTCCCCGATTTTGTCATGAATAACCAGCTCCGCCATGCTGTCAGCCGATGTAGCATCACGGTTTATCACAACAAGGTGTCTTCCCTTAAAATAATTTATGAAGCCCGCCGCCGGATATACCACAAGCGAGGTTCCGCCTATTATAAGCGTGTCCGCCTTTGCTATTGCCTTAACCGCGCCCTGTATGCAGTCATCGTCAAGCATTTCCTCATACAGCACCACATCCGGCTTTACTCTGCCGCCGCAGCTGTCGCATACCGGGACCGGCATTGACCTGTCCGCGATATAGTCTATGTCAAAAAACTTACTGCACTTCTCGCAGTAATTGCGCAGCGTCGAGCCGTGCAGCTCATACACGGTTTTTGAACCCGCAAGCTGATGCAGTCCGTCAATGTTCTGCGTAACTACCGCCTTTAACTTTCCCGCCTTTTCAAGCTCCGCAAGCGCGATATGCGCCTTGTTCGGCTTAACATTCTTTACTATAAGCTTTTCGCGGTAAAACTCAAAAAATTCCTCCGGGCGCTGATAGTAAAAGCTTCTGCTTACTATGGCTTCCGGCGGATATTTCCACTTCTGACTGTACAGTCCGTCCACACTTCTGAAATCCGGTATTCCGCTCTCGGTGGAAACACCCGCTCCGCCGAAGAATACAATATTATCGCTGCCGTCAATTATATCCTGTAATTTCTCAATATCTGTCATTTATATTTCCTCCAGTCCGTACATTGTCATTGCAAGCACCGCCTCGCCCGCTGTTTCCGTTCTCAATATTCTTCTGCCCAGAGTGATTGTCTGTATTCCCGCCGCCTTCAGCTTTTCAATCTCGGTTATGTCAAAGCCGCCCTCGGGACCGATTATAAATGAAACATTCTTCACATTACCCGCATTTTCAAGCACTGCTTTAAGACGTGTTTCCTGCTCGCACTCATAGGGCGCAAAGGCTAAATCCGCATTTTGCAGCTCGTCTATTATTTCGTCAACCGTCATCGGCATTGCAACCTCCGGCACAGCTCCCCTGCCCGACTGCTTTGCCGCCTCATATGCGATCTTCTGCCAGCGCTCGACCTTTTTCCGCTCCGCCGCCTCGTTTTCAAGCTTGACCACGCATCGTGACATTTTTGCCGGAACAATTTTAGTAATTCCAAGCTCCGTTGTTTTCTGAATTATATAATCCATTTTCGCCGCTTTCGGCAGCCCTTGATAAAGGGTCACCTTAACCTTTGGCTCAGTATCGCACCGACGGCTGTCCAGTATATCACATATAACGCGGCTGCTGTCGATCTCGCGTATTCTTGCGCTGTAATCAATGCCGCGCCCGTCACATACGGTTATCTCGTCACCCTCGCCCAGACGCAGCACCTTTTTTATATGCTTCGCGTCCTCGCTGTCGATTATTATCTCCGTATCGGTTATATTCTCCCTTGCGGTAAAAAATTTTGGCATTTGTTTTTCTCCCCTTATCTGAAAAATATTCTTTCAAAATTCTTATGGCTTATCTTCTCCGCCGTTTCCTCATCAAGCATATCAAGCAGCTTATAGTAGTCCTCACAGCCCGATATTCCCTGCGGCAGATTGTTTTCTACCCCGTCAAAATCGCCGCCCAGACCCACAGCGTTTTCGCCGCCAAGCTCCATCCAGCGCTCTATATGGCGCAGAACATCACTCACTTCGCATACTCCGCTTTCCGTCACAAACGGCGGATACAGATTAATTCCCGCCGCGCCGCCGCTGTCGCGGATTATTTTAAACATATCGTCTGTAAGATTACGTCTGTGTCCGCATACCGCCCTCGAATTGGAATGGGTGGCGATGAGTATTCCCGTATTGATTTTTTCTATATCGTAAAATGATTTATCGTTAAGATGCGATACGTCAACAAGTATTCCAAGCTCGTTCATTCTGCGCACAACAGCCCTTCCAAACTCCGTGAGACCCTGCTCCGGCTCATCCGCGCCGCCGGCTATTCTGTTGGCATGATTCCATGTAAGCGCAATGCACCTCACGCCGCGGCTTTTAAGATAATCCACATCCTCTAAGGACTGTATCATTTCCCCGCCCTCAACCGATAAAAGCGGAGTTATTCCGTCAAAATCCTGCGCGTCAAAGATGTCCGCAAGTCGGTTAAACCGCTCCATTGCCATGTTCCTGTGCTCCGGAGCAATAAAGCACGCGAACACCTGCGTATACTTATTATACCTCAACATCCGAGTTTTGTCTATATTATATTTGTTTTTTATTATGTTCCCGCCGCTGTTCGCTATCATGCAGAGCGTGTCGCAGTGCGCGTCAAAAATCTCATATTTATACATTAAAACGCATCCTCTATATGGTTTATTTTCCTCACATACATTTTATTATCCGCCGTTTTGTAATATACCTCAATTATATCAAACCGCATATTACAGACCTCGCCGCCGCAATAAAGCAGAGCCGTTTTCTTCAACTTCTCCTGTTTTTTTGCATTTACATATTCCGAGGGATAACCATATTCATCATTTTTTCTTGTTTTTACCTCAACGAAAACAAGGCAGTTGTCCCTGTCAACTGCCACAATATCAAGCTCGCCGCATTGCAAACGAAAATTCCTCTCCCGTATTTGGTAGCCCTTTTTAACAAGGAAACGGCTTGCCGCCTCCTCCCCAAGCTCACCTATTCTCTGCCTGTCCATTATAATTCGCTCTCAAATTCAGTACCGCTGAGTATCTTTGTAAGGAAGGTTTTTCGGTGAATTTCACAGGGACCATATTTAAGCAATGCCTCGCGGTGCGCCTTAGTCCCATAGCCCTTATGCTTTGCAAACCCATATTCGGGATATTTCTCCGATATATCCGTTATAAACCGGTCCCGGCTCACCTTTGCAAGAATAGACGCCGCCGCGACAGACATACTCTTGCTGTCGCCCTTAACAACTGTTTCACACGGAATATCCAGTCCCGGGTCACGATTGCCGTCAACGAGAGCGTTATCCGGCTTTACTCCTAAGCCGCTTAACGCTCCCCGCATCGCCTCAAAGGTAGCCTCAAGAATATTTATTTCGTCAATGCGTTTTTCATCAACCGCGCATACCGCCCACGCAAGTGCCTTTTCCTTTATCACGTCAAAAAGCTCCTCACGCTTCTTTTCAGAGAGCTTCTTTGAATCGTCAATCCCCTCAATAATCACATCGTCCGGCAGAATGACCGCCGCCGCAAAAACAGGACCTGCAAGAGGACCCCTTCCTGCCTCGTCAATTCCTGCAAGATACGCGCTGTATTTATGCTCAAGGTCAAAATTCTTCATTCCCTGTATACGCGCCGCATCTTCCTCTTTAGTTAGTCTCGCCATTGAGCACCTCCATAAGCCTCTCGCAGCCCTCGTACACATCACGGTAGGTAGTTTCAAAATCACCCGTATACCATGGGTCGGCAATATCGCCCCCACGCTGCGTGAAGTCAAGCAGCTTATATATCTTTTTATCCGGGTCACCTCCGGTAATACGCAGAATGTTTCTTATGTTCCACGAATCCATGCCGATTATATAATCGTATTTATCATAATCGGCGCGCGTCATCTGCACAGCCCGGTGTCCCGGATTTGGTATTCCCTTTTTCTTTAATATGCTTACGGTACCGTGATGCACACTGTTGCCGATTTCCTCAGTAGAGGTTGCGGCAGAGGCGATATATAAATCCTCTAGTTCCCGCGCCATATTTTTAAGCACAAACTCCGCCATCGGACTTCTGCATATGTTGCCGTGGCATACGAATAAAATTTTTGTCATTCGTTATAAAACTCCTTAAACCCT
>JBJEIW010000100.1:0-2956 GCA_051877435.1 Candidatus Ornithomonoglobus sp. | reverse complement strand
GCTTTAAATGCTCTTTTAAACGAATTAAAAAAGAAATACGGTAACGAAATATCTGTCGACAAATCCGTGAATTCACCGCTTAACATTTTATTGCGGAACATGGATGCTGCTGCAGATAAGAGCGGTGAAAAGAAGCCGAAGCTGATAGATATTCTGAAAGGGATGGTGGAGGCAGCACCTGAGGAAAACAGGGAAATGCTTAATAATATGCTTGATGCGATTGATACTGCACTTCATATGCAGAATTATACTTTGAAACATATATAATAAAAATCGTTTTTGCAAAGGACATTTTGGATGTTGAAAAAGAGCATAGATGGTGGTATAATAAACTAAATTGAATTGCCACAAACCCGGATATGAATGAATTATCGGCAAATTAAAAATTTTATTATTAAACAGGAAGGGATTAATCAATTATGAGAAAGAAAACACCTATAATTACAATAGTTTCATCCATAATGGTTTCTTTCATTGCTCAGCAGGTATGCGCGGCAGGTATAAGCTATTTGCCGGATGTTACTGCAGAAATGTCAGAGTCTTCTTATTGGACTGAAAACGATGATCTGCTGATTACATATGAGGAAATTGAAGAACTCAATGCTCTGACAATATCGACAAATGGTACAAATATGTACGATTTAAAAAATCAGCCGGAAATAGTAGATGGCATAGCTCTTAATGAGGAGATTATGAAATCCTCCCTTGCCGATGCTGAGTATTATCTCGGCTGGACATATGTGGGAAGTGAAAAGCTTGCGGAGCAGGCAGACTATGACTCTTTTATAGAAAATACACAGAATCCGAATCCGTTACAGGCGCAGCCTGTAAAATACGCGGTAGCGGTCTGCAGAACGGTGCTTAGAACCTTTCCGTCGGATATACCCATATGGGATGATCCGGCGGATAAGGAATGTGATTATCAATATCTTACAGGTATTCGCGTAAATGAGCCGCTCGTAATTATTTCCGTATCCTCCGATGGGAATTATTATTTCGCAAAAAGCATAGCCTGCTCAGGCTGGGTCGCCGCCGCGGATGTTGCCGTATGCGCCGATAAAGACGAATGGCTTTCCGCATGGGATTTTCCGCCGGGAAAAACGCTTGTTGCCTACGGTGACAAGGTCTATACCGAAACGTCATTAACCGGCGCACAGACATCAGATCTGTTGCTTACAATGGGCACAGTGCTTGAGCTTGCAGATATTGAGAATCCAAATGAATTGATTGACAACCGTGCCGCATATCAGAATTATGCGGTATGGATTCCGATTCGAAATGAGGATGGCAGCTATGCAAAAAAACTGACGTTGATTCCTGAGCACGCAGATGTGTCAGCAGGGTATTTGCCGCTGACAGAAAAGAATATTGCAAATGTGGCATTGGGAGCGCTTGGCAATACCTATGGCTGGGGCGGAGCACTGTTGTCTGATGACTGCTCAGGATACATACGGAATATATACAAGTGCTTTGGCTTGGAGCTGGCCCGTAATACCGCATGGCAGTCTGCAATGCCGATGGCAAATGTCAATATGACGGATATGTGCCGTGAGGAACGACTGATAGTTCTTGATGCACTGCCATTCGGGACGATTCTGTTCTTCAGTGGTCACGAGATGCTTTATCTCGGAAAAGAAAACGGGAAATATTATGTTATCAGCGCTACGGGTAATATTCTTGAACCGAAAGAGGGCTTAAACCGCCAGCGTATCCGCAGTACAATTATCAATACGCTTGATACAAGAAGGGCGAACGGTGTTACATGGCTTGATTCTTTGACTGTTGTCAACGTGCCGTACCGGGGTTTGACATCCGGTAAAACCTACAGCCTTCCCGAACAAGCATGGTATCATGACGCAGTTGCATTTTGCATGAAAAATAATATTATGCAGGGATATTCAGACAATATGTTTCATCCCGATGAAGAAATTACCCGTTGTCAGTTAGTGCAGATTTTGTGGAATATGGAGGGCAAGCCCGCCGTAAGTGAAACAGAAACATTTATTGATGTAGCTGATGATGCATGGTATGCTGACGCTGTTAGGTGGGCGGCGGCTGAAGAACTTGTGTTTGGCGGCAGTACGGAAGCATTTTTGCCGGATAATCCTATAACACGCGAACAGCTTGCGGCAGTGTTGTATCGTTATGCACAGTATAAGGGATACGACATGACGGCAGGTGAAGACACTAATATTCTTTCTTATGATGATGCTTTTGACATTTCCGAGTATGCGATAGCTTCTGTGCAGTATGCCGCAGGCAGCGGATTTATGAAAGGCAAAGCCGAGAACATTTTCAGCCCGCAGGATAATGCGACAAGGGCGGAAACAGCGCAGATAATTTACAGATTTATTGAAGGCGGCGAGTAAATAAATATATGTATTATGTACAATGGAGGAAAATAAACATGCCGGATTTTAATGAAATGAAGCTGCTTAATGTATGCTTGCTTATGTTTTCAGTGTTGGTTACACTTTTTTTGCTGATTGGAGCCATTACGGATATGAACAGGAAAAGCAGGTTTATGAGCAGCTTTATTATACTGCTGATTTCCAATATCCTTATGCAGCTTGGTGAAGCGGGAATATGGTTTTTTGCAGGGAAACCGGAGAATGTTGTTCTGCTTAATATTTCTGCGATGATGTCGATGGTATTCAGTTATGTGTTAATTTCTGCCTATGCCCATTGTTTAACAGAATTTATACATGAAAGAAAAAAAGTATCATTCGGTTTTGTTTACATAATCATGGCAGTATGCGGTATATACATACTTCTTTCGGTTATATCGCTTTTTAACGGTATGTTATTTTCGATCAATGATAACGGATATTTTGTTTGCGGACCGATGTATATTCTTGTAAAAGCATTTGATCTGATTTCAATAATAATAGAAATACTGCTTGTTCAGCTTTATCGCAGAATTCTGACATTGCGTGAAAGGATTTTTCTACTTTCG
>JBJEIW010000099.1:0-47533 GCA_051877435.1 Candidatus Ornithomonoglobus sp. | reverse complement strand
TTTTAGTGTAACAGAGCGGACTTTTTTCATTTATAAGTGGCAAACTTGGGTTATAACATGTCCTTGCAAATCTTTCAAGTACCGCATGCAAAAAAACAGCCTGTGGCGGCTGCCACAGACCATTTTTTTGTATTTGTCGATTTTTATTCAATGATATTACGCATTTCTGAGGTTAGCCTCAAGCTTAGCAAGCTCGTCTGCCATTTCCTGCGGAAGCTGATCGCCGAACTGTGCGAAATACTGCTTGATACCTGTATCCGGATCCTCAACATCCTTCAACCACTCGTTAGCATCAATTGTAAGGAGTGCCTGAAGCTCGTCCTTAGTCATATCGAGACCTGTGATGTCGATATCATCAACCTTCGGTACATAACCGATTGCGCACTCGTCAGCGTCAACCTTGCCCTCGCATCTGTCAAGAATCCAGAGAAGAACACGCATGTTGTCGCCGAATCCCGGCCAGAGGAAGTTGCCCTCGTCATCCTTACGGAACCAGTTAACGTGGAAAATCTTCGGAGCCTTGTCGCCGAGCTTCTTGCCCATTTCGAGCCAGTGACCCCAGTACTGAGCCATGTTGTAGCCTACGAACGGCTTCATAGCCATCGGGTCACGTCTTACAACACCTACTGCGCCTGCCGCAGCTGCTGTTGTCTCTGATGCCATGATAGCTCCAACGAATGTACCATGCTGCCAGTCTCTTGACTGATATACCAGCGGAGCGCACTTAGCGCGGCGGCCGCCGAATACGATAGCCGATACCGGAACACCCTGCGGGTTCTCGAACTCAGGGGAAATACACGGACAGTTAATTGCCGGAGCTGTAAATCTTGAGTTCGGATGAGCGAGCTTTTCGCCTGAAGCAACATACTCAGGACCGTTGACCTCAGCGCCCTTCCACTCTGTAGCGTTTACCGGCGGGTTCTTGTCAAGACCCTCCCACCAAACTGTCATATCGTCATTGTTGATTGCAACGTTTGTGAAGATTGTATTCTTCTTTGTTGACTCAAGAGCATTGAAGTTTGTCTTTGTTGATGTACCCGGTGCAACACCGAAGAAGCCTGCCTCAGGGTTGATAGCGTAAAGTCTGCCGTCCGGACCGATATTAAGCCATGAAATATCGTCGCCGACTGTCCATACCTTGTAGCCCTGCTCCTTGAGATACTCCGGCGGAATAAGCATTGCAAGGTTTGTCTTACCGCATGCTGACGGGAATGCAGCGCAGATATACTTAACCTCACCCTGCGGATTCTCAAGACCGAGAATGAGCATATGCTCAGCCATCCAGCCCTGGTTCTTACCGAGGTATGAAGCGATTCTCAGAGCGAAGCACTTCTTACCGAGAAGCACGTTGCCGCCGTATGCTGAGTTAACTGACATGATTGTGTTGTCCTGCGGGAACTGAACGATGTATCTCTCCTCAGGATCTACATCCTTCTTTGCATGGAGACACTTAACGAACTCTGCCTCAGGATCGTTGCCGAGCTGATCCATAACCTTCTGACCTACTCTTGTCATGATAGCCATGTTAAGTACAACGTAGATTGAGTCTGTAAGCTCAATACCGATCTTTGAGAACGGTGAACCAACCGGACCCATTGAATACGGAATTACATACATTGTTCTGCCTTCCATTGAGCCTGTGTACAAAGCGTTGAGCTTAGCGTACATCTTTGACGGCTCCATCCAGTTATTGATAGGGCCGGCTTCAACCTCTGTCGGAGTACAGATAAAGGTTCTGTCCTCTACACGAGCAACATCGTTCGGAGCTGTTCTGTGATAATAGCAGCCCGGAAGCTTTTCCTCGTTGAGCTTGATCATCTCGCCTGTAGCGACAGCCTCAGCTCTCAATGCCTCAAGCTGATCCTCTTCACCTGTAATCCACTCAACCTTTGCCGGCTTACACATAGCGACCATCTCGTCAAGCCATGCAAGCACTGTCTTGTTTTCTGTCATGGTAAAATCCTCCTACATAAAAATTTATCATAAACAATAGTTTTATGTCCTTGTTCAAATTCAATTCATCATCTACCTTGAACTATTTTATATTATACCATAAATTTTGTCCTTTGAAAAGTAGTATCACAAAAATTTAATTTTTTTCGTTATTTAATGCGAAAATTGTAAATATTCCTTATTCAGTTTAATCAAAATGCACAAAATATTTTGAGTATTTTACATAAATTTATTATAAGTTTATCCGCCGGAACTTTATCCTTAAATTAAAGCCCCGCCAGCTTCATAAAGACCTCTGCCGGGGCAATTTATTCTTGAATTATAACTTGATTATAGCCGTATCGAACGGTGCGATTGTAACTGTCTTGTCACCCGCGTCTGTCTTTACGGTCGTTGTCTGCTCTGTTTCGGCATTGTTGATTACAACGAGCTGGTTGTCGCCCGGATAATAGCAGCACTCACAGAGAGCGTTATCTGTTATATACTTCTGATCAAGGCTTTCACCGGCAGCCGTAAGAATGAGATTAAGCAGTGTTCTGTTATTGATCTCGCCATGCTTAAAGCTTGAGAGATATACACCCGTGCCTTTGCCGAACTTATGTGTTGTAACAGTCGGAACGCCATTCTGTGCGGCAAGCACCTTTGTGTCGCCGTCTGTAATATATACATTCTTAAGGCCTTCAACCGCTGTACCCTCAACAAGAGCATCTGATGTCTCCACGTCAAACGAATACTTTCCGTGTGAAATTCTTGCGCCTGTATCCTCATCCATACCGAGAACGTGAGCCATTCTGAAATATGTGTCATAGCCCTTAACAGCCGACGGCTCGCCTACACCTATAAATGCGCCGCCCTCGTAAACGAACCTCGTAAGAGCCGTAACAACCTCATCATCTGTCCACTTGTAGCCGCCTGACCATGCGCTGCCCGCAAAGCCCGCGTTGATTACTACATCATACGCATCAAGTCCCTTTTCCTTAACGTCCTCAAAGCTGATGAAATCAACATCAAGCGGGAGACCTGAAAGCGCCTCAATTACATTTATAAGGTCTACCTCAGGATGCTCATGATAGTGACCTGAGCATGACCATGAACGGAGTCTGCCCCAGAAGGTGAGAACAGCTACCTTGGGCTTTAATACATACGGAGCGCCGTTAGTATGGAAGGTTCTTATTGTTCTGAACTCGTCTGAAATCTTCTCTATGTAGTCCTGGAAATCCGGGAATGGGATTGTAAGTGAAAGGTATCCGCCAAGACCGATTCTGTCAATCTTTGCTCTCAGGAGCGCGCGTCTTACCTGCTTCCAGTACGCCTTTGCGTCAAGCGTCGGGTTACCGCCCTCCATAAACGTCGGAGCGCCGCCCAGTCCTGTCGGGAACAGATACGGATGAAGTCTTATTTCATGTGTCTCTACCGCATCACATCCCGCGCAAAGTCTTGTTTCAAAGCCGTTGAACACGCACTTGATAAGTCCGTCAAAGCCGAAATCCTTGAATCTCTCTCCCCACGGCTCTGTGCCTACCCATGAATCGTCATAGAACACATAAGCCTTCTTATTATACTTATGAGTAATATCCACAAGCTCCTTACCGAAGTCAACAACAAAATCGTTGATGAACTTCATCCAGTCAAGCTTCTTCTGTCCGCACGCCATATGGTTTGAATTGAGCTTGCCCATGTTGATGAAATCCTCTGATGTCATAGCATAGCCGAATTTCTCCTCAAACTGCTTCAGCGCGAGAGGCGAAACCGTGAAATCATATGACGCCCAGTCCGAATAACGCTCTCTGCATCTCTCGTTTGAGCCCCATATCCATACAAAATTGTAGAACATTGATGTAAAACGTACAACAGTTGTTGCCGGATGTGTTTCGCACCATTCTGTGAGCCACTGCTTCATATACTCCTGTGTTTCGGGATAGCGCGGGTCTATCTGCATAAGATGCTCTTTATCCCAGTTATTTGTTGTATGGTTGTACATCGAGATTTCTTCCCATATTCTCCATGCAAGGAAGTTGACCGTGTACTTGTGGAACGGTGTTACACCCTTAACCGTAACAACGCCATCCGCATACTCCCAGTCCTTAATCTCTGTGTTCGATGTTCTGTCAAATACCTGCCAGTAAGCCCGGCTTTCCTCGCTGTCGTTAACTTTAAACTGCTCAGCAAAGAAATCCTTCATAAGATCAATCTTAACAGTATCGCCCGTTGCAACAACCGGATCCGTCATAAGGAATGTTTCCTGGAGCTTATCCAAATTCTTTTTTGCCCATTCATTATGATTACGGATTATACAAATTGTTGAATAGATGCCATAGCCCGCATTAACGATTTCGGGGGAAAGCTCTGTACCGTCCGAGTCACGGATCACGTCTGCTCCCCACTTCTTGGCCATCTGTAATGTAAGCTCCTCATAGCCGCTCTCGCCCGGCAATGTGAAGCCGCCTGTAGTCTTGCCCATTTTGGTTACCTCTCTTACCTTGATATTTACCGTTTCACGGTATTGTATTATTATTTTTATTTTAACACAGATTTTATTTCTTGTAAATACTATTTTTTAACTTTAACGTTTTTTTTGACATATTGAACGGGAATTTCTTGTTTTCTAAATATGACAATTTCTTGTTTTCTAAATATGAAATAATACTTGCAAATTATGATGAAATATGGTACAATAAACTTCGTGATAATTGAGAGGGTGATATAATGAAGGGTGCAATTTTTGATGTCGACGGTACAATTCTGGACTCGATGGGGGTCTGGGTTGATATTACCGACGATTTTTTCTCGGAACACGGTGTAAAAATATCGCCTGAGGACAATCTGAAATATCAGAGCATGACGCTTGAAGAAACGCTTCCTCAGATACAGCGCGACTACCTGCCCGATATGAAGATTGAGGATATGCTCGCGGAGTTCGTAAAACTTACAAAGGCAGCCTACCGCGATACCATTCCCGAAAAACGCGGAGTGTGCGAATACATGAAAAAGCTCCATTCCGATGGTGTTAAAATTGCTGTTGCAACATCCGGCTTTAAGGAGCTGTGTCAGTCGGCATTCAGAAGACTCGGTATTTTTGACATTATTGATGCCTATGTATTCTCTGCCGAGGTCGGCTGTAACAAATCACAGCCGGATATATATCTTCTTGCCGCAAAACGGCTTGGCCTTGCTCCTAATGACTGTACGGTATATGAAGATATTATCACAGGGATAATGAGCGCGAAAAAAGCCGGTTTTAAAACCGTTGCGATTTATGACAAAACAAGCGCTCACGATAAGGAAAGGCTCTTACGGCATTCTGACCGCTATATTACGGGGTGGGGAGAATTGCTGAGCAAATAAACCGGGCATAACGGGTGCAAGACCGTTATGCCTTTTATTTATTTTATATGCTTTTCACTAAGTTTTCTATACTTAAATATACAGAATAAAACTTTGCTCAAAAAAGTTTAAAGGCTTGCATCAAGTACCGTTAATTATAGAGTACTTAATGCAAGCCATATAGTTTATTGTATCACTTTATTACTCGATTACTCAATTATTCTCTTTGCACCGAGATAGCAGTTTGCATAGTAACCGCTTTCTATTGTTGAATATTTTATTACATCGCCTGTTCTTGGTGAATGAATCATCATACCGTTACCCACATACATACCGACATGTGACGGCGAGCTGCCTGAACCAAAGTATACAAGATCGCCCGGCTTAAGGTCGCTCTTTGAAACAAAGCGTCCGTCATTATCCCACTGGGTATATGTAGTTCTTGTAAGGCTGTAGCCGTTCTGTCCGTAAATGTACTGAACAAAGCCTGAACAGTCAAATCCTCGTGTTGTTGTTCCTCCCCATACATATGGAGTTCCCAATAAGCTGTCTGCAAGATTAAGAACTGACTGTATAGTCGGATTTGATGAAGCTGCAGCTGCGCTGCCTGCATCTGTAGAAAGAACAGTCTTGTTATCCTTGTAATTATATGTGAAATCAACAGGCAGACTGTAAATTTCTGAACCGTCTGCAAGTACGGCGCCGACTATAATAGAATAATCACCATTTGACAAAGCACTGCTTGTAACAGTAACGCTGGTATTATCCACATCCTTTAAAAACACTGCTTTGGCTGATGAATCCTTAATAATTACATGATATAAACCCGCATTTTCGGTTCCTGACCACTCGACATCAAAGCTCTGAGTAGTAATTACAGCTCCGCTCTCCGGAAGTGTTATTACCGGCATTGACTCTGTAGAGTATATCGGTCTTCCGAATTTCTCATATGAACGGTTTATGCTTACAATTGCCTGCTCTCTTGATGTTGCCTCAAGCGGCTGGAGTGTGTCATCGGTCACGCCTGTCATAAGCTCATAATTAAGAGCTGTGTTTACTGAAGACATCGCCCATGAGCTGACGTCATGACCATCGGTAAAGGCATCTACATATGCTGTATTAGCGCCGTCTGCAATGTTGAAGTTTACTTCACTTGCTGTAAGCGTGCTGATAAGCATCTTTGCCATTTCTTCTCTTGTAACCAATCTGTCAGGAGTAAATGTGGTATCATCAGTACCGTTAACAATACCATAATTGTATGCCTGAGCTACAGCAACACTGTCTGTGTCTGTAAACGGTGAACCGGCAGGAACCGGAACAACCTCATTGGTAAGTTTTTTGTACAAATTCATTGCAAGTTCACAGAATTCCTCACGAGTGATGGAATCCTTTAGATTATTCGATACAACCGAATATGAAACCAAGCCTGCTTCACTGGCTGACTGATATCCCGAAACAGCCCAGCTGCTAAGATCAGCAGCCATTGCTGTACTTGATAATACAGTAGTTAATGAAATTGCACTGAGAATCATTTTCTGTACGATTTTCATAAAGAATTAATCTCTCCTTTTCTCCTCAATACTGAGGACCTACCGGATTCTGCAATTAAGCACTGCAGTCCGGGTTACTTTTTTCTCTGAACCCGTTCTGTTCCGGATTCTCAAAATTTTTTCTTCGTGATACGTTCTTTTTCTCTTGCTTTTCAATCAACAATAAATAAACTATTTTTTGTAAGATGTATTTTACTTCAATCTTACTTTGCTATTATACCAATTTTTAATCTGCTTGTCAAGCCTTTTCGAAAAAAAATTACGAAATTGTTACGATTGTTCTTAATAATTTTTAATACTTTTTGTAACGTTGTTGTAATGATAACGAAATCTTTATGTAATATAACGCAAATTTATACCTTATTTTTCTATTTATGGTTTGAAACTGTAAATTTAAGCCGAGGTTTTTATGTCTGATTTGCCGAAATTGTGACTCCTTTCCACAAGATTTTCGTCGTTTTTCGACGGATTTTGTTAAAAAAATATTACGAAAACATTTGTTTTCGTAATAAAATTATTTCAAAAATCTTAAATGTTAAATATTTGTCAAAAAGGCACTCCAAACGGAGTGCCCTCATAATTAACCCTGATTATTATAGCTGTAGTTCGGCGCTTCCTTAGTGATATAAATATCATGCGGATGTGACTCGCGAAGACCTGCGCCTGTGATTCTGATGAACTTGCCGTTCTCCTTGAGCGACTCGATCGTGGGAGTGCCGCAGTAGCCCATGCCGCTTCTCAGACCACCTATAAGCTGGAAGATAGTATCTGAAAGAGGTCCCTTGTAAGGTACACGACCCTCAACACCCTCCGGAACAAGCTTCTTTGAGCCTGTCTGGAAATAACGGTCCTTTGAACCCTTTTCCATTGCCGCAAGTGAACCCATGCCGCGGTATACCTTGAAGCGTCTGCCTTGGAATATCTCAAACTCGCCGGGGCTTTCGTCACAGCCCGCAAGCAGGCTGCCCATCATAATCACATCAGCGCCCGCCGCGATTGCCTTAACGCAGTCGCCGCTGTACTTTATACCGCCGTCTGCGATACACGGAATACCAAACTTCTTAGCCTCGTTACAAGCATCATAAATAGCTGTAATCTGCGGAACACCGATACCGGCAACAACTCTTGTCGTACATATTGATCCCGGTCCGATACCGATCTTGATACAATCCGCGCCGGCCTCAATAAGCGCTCTTGCCGCTTCGGCAGTTGCAATATTACCCGCAATAACCTGAAGCTCAGGATATGCGTTCTTTACTTCGCTGATCTTGTTAAGGATATTCTTTGAATGACCGTGAGCCGAATCAAGACATACAACATCCACGCCCGCGTCAACAAGAGCCTTGACTCTGTCAAGACAATCCACGGTCACGCCGATTGCAGCGCCCGCAAGGAGTCTTCCCTGAGCATCACGCGCCGAATTCGGATACTGAACAGCCTTCTCAATATCCTTGATTGTGATAAGCCCCTTGAGATGCTTTTCACTGTCAACTATAGGGAGCTTTTCCACTTTATATTTAGAAAGGATTTCCTGAGCCTTCATAAGGTCTGTACCCTCAGGAGCCGTTATAAGATTCTCCGAGGTCATAGCCTCACCGATTTTCTTTGAGAAATCAGTCTCAAATCTGAGATCCCTGTTTGTTATGATACCGATAAGCACATTATCATCATTAACAATAGGCACACCTGAAATTCTGTAACGTCCCATAAGGTCGTCCGCTTCCTTCAATGTGCAGTCCTCTGTGAGACTGAACGGATTGGCAATTACACCATTCTCTGAACGCTTAACCTTGTCCACCTCTGATGCCTGCTGCTCGATTGTCATATTTTTATGGATTATACCAATGCCGCCCTCACGCGCGATTGCGATTGCCATTTTGGACTCTGTAACAGTATCCATAGCGGCGCTCATGAACGGTATATTAAGTCTGATCTTTCTTGTGAGGTTTGTGCTGAGATCAACCATATTGGGAGTAACCTCTGATTCCTGCGGAATAAGGAGCACATCATCAAAAGTAAGACCTTCTTTTCCGAACTTATCCATGCTCGTATTCTCCTTTCAAAATTACATATTTATGCTATATATGATTAAATTCTATTCTAACAAAAAAATTCGCATTTTTCAATATTTTTATACGATTTTTTTTAGATTTATAAAATATTATCAATATAGTTTGATAAAGCCGCTTTCATTGTAGCAAAATCACTAATTTTGAAAATTTCTGTCTTAATCGTGCCCGAACCTCGCATTCCCTTGATATACCATGCAATGTGCTTGCGCGCTTCCTTGATTCCGCGTGTTTCTCCCTTTGCTTCTACAAGACGCTCGGTATGCCTTAAAGCGGTTTTGAGCTTTTCTTTAGGGGAAGGAACTGTTCTTACCTCTCCGTATTCAAGCAGCTCGTTGATCTGATGAAATATCCACGGATTTCCCTGCGCGCCGCGCGCCACCATAACAGCGTCGCAGCCTGTATATTCAAGCATAGCCGCAGCGTCCTCCGCTTTAAATATATCTCCGTTTCCGATCACGGGGATTTTAAGCTCCGATTTTATTTTTTTTATTACATCCCAATCCGCCTTGCCGCTGTAAAATTCCTTTCGTGTTCTGCCGTGGACAGCAACTGCCGCCGCTCCGTTGTCCTCCAGAATATGGGCGCACAAAAGCGAGTTATCCGTTTCCCAGCCCTTTCTGAGCTTCACTGTTACCGGAACAGGCGATATGTCCGCTACAGCGCGCACTATCCTGCCCATAAGCTCCGGATTTTTCATAAGCGCCGAGCCATCGCCGTTGTTTACGATTTTAGGCGCCGGACAGCCCATATTTATATCTATTATATCCGGCTTAAACTCCATAACCTTCGGCACGATCTCCGCCATAATCTTCGGCTCCGAGCCGAATATCTGTATCGCGCAGGGGCTTTCCCCTGTCATATCCATAAGAGACGCGGTTTTCTTATCACCGTAATACAATCCCTTTGCACTTATCATTTCACTGTACACCATTCCCGCGCCGAATTTACGGCAGATTTCACGGTAAGGCTTATCCGTGACTCCCGCCATCGGCGCGAGAAATATATTGCTTTGCAATTCTGCATTTCCGATTTTCATGTGTGTTATCCTTTTCATTATTTTCACACATTATATCAATTACGCAGTCGGTTGTCAAGCTGTTTATCTGTCGATATACTTCAAGAGCTCCACAAGCTGTACAAGCTCCCATCTGTCCGCGGTGTCACTGTCGTATGTTCCTTCAAAGGACAACGCAGACAGCGCCTGCTCTATCACTGCGTCATAGCTTATATCAATAACACCGTTAAGCTTCAGCCCGAGCATTGCCGCAGCGGCCGCGAACCGTGTGTCCTCATCTGCCGCCGACAACTCATTTGCAGCTGGAAATTCCTTCAGAATACTCTCCATACCTCCCGGCTCCTTGTAACGGATTTTTACGTCAAATGCCTCATCGGTGCCCTTATACTGATTAGTCTGATAACGGTAGGTCGTATCGTCGCCCTCTGCCATTCCGTCACCGTTCATGACAAGCTCATAGACCGCCGTCACCTTAGCGCCCGCGCCGAGCTCCCCGGCATCCACAGTGTCATTTTCAAAATCCTCCGCGGCAAGCTCACGGTTTTCATATCCGACAAGGCGGTATTCGCTTACTACAGCCGGATTGAACTCAACCTGTATTTTGACATCCTCCGCAACTGTGTACAGGGTCTTGTTCAGCTTATCCGCAAACACTCTCTTTGCCTCACCCAAGGTGTCGATATAATAGTAGCTGCCGTTTCCGTAATCGGCAAGCAGCTCCATGCGGTTATCCTTGTAATTGCCCATACCGAAGCCCATGGTGGTAAGGTATATTCCCGCCTTGCGCTTTTCGGTAATAAGCTGCTTAAGCTCCTCTGTTGACGAAGGACCTATGTTGAAATCGCCGTCCGAGCAGAGTATAATTCTGTTGTTTCCGCCATCAATAAAGTCCTTTTCAATCTCCCCATAAGCGAGAGCCAGGCCGTCTGCTCCGTTTGTTCCGCCGCCGGACATAAGCTCCTCTATCGCGCTTCTGAGCTTTTCCTTTTCACTTCCGCTTACCGCGTCAAGCACAACCCTTGTTCCGCTTGCATATGTAACAATCGAAACAGTGTCGTTTTCTCCGAGATTATCCACCAGCATTTCCAACGCCTGCTTCAGCATCGGCAGCTTGTTATAGGACGACATTGAGCCTGAAACATCTATGAGGAACACAAGATTTGACGGCTTATCCGTCTGCGCCTCAGCTCCGGCAATCGTCACTCTCGCAAGCTTATTTCCGCTCCACGGGCAGTCCGTAAGCTGCGCGGTAACGCCGAACGGCGCGTCCTCCGCCATTTCCGGCGTGTCATACTCGAAATAGTTTATAAGCTCCTCTGTCCTTATTGAGCCGTCCTGCGGCTTTTGCCCCAGAGATATAAAGCGGCGCATATTTGAATATGATGCTGTGTCGGTATCAATAGAAAAGGTTGAAAGCGGTGAAAGCTTTGTCTTTCGGAACTCGTTCGGCTCATAGTTTTCATATTCCTCACCGCTGAAATACTTCCTTTCCGGAATTACAGCCATGCCATAGCTGTTAACAGCGCTTTCGCTTACGGAGGCAGTACCTCCGCCGCTTCCGCCTGCCGACTGCATTGGAGCTGAGGCGGAGCTGCTGCCCGATACGGAGCCTGCCGGAGATGCCGGACTTCCTCCGTAAACCGGTGTAATCGTCACTTCTTTTGAGAATAATCCATAACCCGCTATACCCTTTGACGAATCGACTGCATCATAAAGAATATCCCGCTGCTCAAAGCTGAGAAGCCCTGAGCTTACAGCTGTGCTTGCATTATACATAAGCTTTGCCGCATCGCGCCTTGTTATCGGCTCATCGGGCTTTATATCTATCCCTGTCAGCATACCGCTGTCTATCGCTGCTGAAATATAGCCATACGGATATGATACATTATAGGAATTTATACCGCATGCCATCAATACAATTTTAATCGCCTGCGCATAGGTCACACTGTCCTCCGGGCAGAAATGCGTGTTATCAACACCGTCAACAAAGCCAAGCGCCTTAGCCTTCGCTATAAATTCCCATGCCCAATAGTCCTCTGCCACATCGTCAAAGGCATACTGCGTATAGTCATCCCCAACAAGCCTTTCATTCATTTCCTCGCCGGATGCCGCAGTTATAAGCATTTTCACAAATTCCGCTCTGGTAATTGTGTCGTCAAGACGCAAATCACCGTTTTCATCACCCTCCATAATTCCGTTTGCGGATACAAACTCTATTGCGTTTGCATATTTTGTATGTTCCGTTTCCTCAGACGCAAGCGTATTTGTAAGCGCAAGTATTGATACTGCAAGCGCCATTGCCGTTACTTTAATTTTAATATTCATTATCTTTTGTCTCCTTTAATGCTCCGTATCAATTGAGAATAGCAGATCCGCAATTTCCTGACCGTCAAGCTCCTCCGTCGTTATTATATATGCCACATCATTGCTCTTCATATAAAAGTAATATGCCTGATCAGGCTGAAAGGCTGCGACCTGAATATCGCTTATTCTGCTTTTCATAACCTCCGGTGAACTGAGAATTGAATCTACAAAGGTCGTGTCGCGTGATGTGAGTACGCTTACAAGTCTCCCCTCCGAACCCTCAAAGGTGAATATCCTTGTATCATTTTTTAATCTGCCATTGGCATCCACCGCAAAATAGTATACATTATCACCGGAATATTTCATATCATCACTCAGCTTTAAATCGTTAATAATATCAATCCCCAGATAATCAAAATACATTTGGTTATCCCATTTTTCGGTATGATACTCCTCTTCTGTATCCGTATCTTCCGACACAGGTTCTATTTCATACATAAGCTCCGCAAGAACAGACTGTGAATTCATTCTTAGGATTACCGGTCCCGTTGGAAATGGGATTACAAGAGATTCGCCTGTATCCTCTGAGGATGAAGCTCCTTGTACGGAGGCTTCTTCATCGGAGGATTGTTTCATGATACGCTGCTGTGCAGCAGATACCTCCTGTTCCCCGTCTGTCTCGTTTGTATATCCATCCGTTTCCTGCGGAACAGTCTGCTGTTCGGATGCTGAGGATTCCCTTGGTGCAGATGTCGGCTGCGGCATGGTCTGCATGCTGTCTGACACTCGCTGCGCCTTGGAAGGAGCCGCTGTATTCATACCCTCGATAGCCTCCCGCATATAGTCCTCCGTTGTTTTTTTCGCCGGCTCCGGTGCGGAAGCAGGTTTTTCCGCTATCTCCGACATCTGCTCATCAGTTTCCTGTACATCCTGTTCAACCGGCGCCGGAGCATCCTTTCGCGGCGGGGCTGTTTCGGTTACCGCTGTTTCGGCAATTATCCCGTCATCTCTATGACTGAAATCATATCCGCGGACTGCAGCAAATACGGCAACCGCCGCCGCAACCGAGCCTATTGCGGCAATCACGGGTCTTGCATCATATTTTCTTCGTTTTCCCGCGAGCACCCGCGCTTTCAGCTCATCGCCCGCCTTTATACCGTCAAACAGCGCCTTATAGGCTTTGCGAAATTCTTTATCCTCCATGTCATATCACCTCCCCGCTCAGATTCTTTTTAAGCATTTCACGTCCCCTGTGCAGCTGCGCCTTAACGGTACCCGGTTTAACCTTCATCACCCGAGCAATTTCATCAATGCTGTAGCCTTCGTAATAATGCAGATGGATCACTGTCCTGTATTTCACCGGCAGCTGCATAACCGTCTCGTAAAGCTCGCTTTTTTCGTTATCCTCTGCCGGAATATTTTCATCCAGCGCATCGGTTTTACGCAGCCATGATGACATCAGCAGATCCTTTGTATGATTTATCGTCACCCTCAGCAGCCATGCCTTCAGATGCTCCTCGCGCTCAAACTGTTTTTTGCTCTGCATAAGCTTTAAAAATACATCCTGCGTTACATCCTCCGCGTGCTCACGGGATTTTGTGCGAGCCAAAGCAAGCCTATAGACTGTGTCTATATAGCGCTCTGCTATATCGTCATATGTATAGCTGTACATCGCACATCCTCCAATTATCTCTTAAAACCGGTTTCATTAATAATACGAATCAGAATATTAAAAGGTTGCATTAATTTCAAATTTTTTGCGAACAATATTATGTTAAATAAAAGGAGGACGAATTGTCCTCCCCTATAATTTCAAGCTCAATCGCTGAGCTTCTTTACACTCATAATAGCGCCTGTTGTATGAACATACTTTGAATATATATCTGTATTTCTTCCTACCGAAAGCTCCTCTGAATCAGCTGTAATATAGCTGTTATCAGACTCCTTTCCGCGTGTTCTGATTGTAACATAAACAGTATAGCGATCCGGCTGCTTCGCATATACCATACGTCCGTCTGCTGTTTCCGAAAGGAATGATGCCGGCTCTGTCTGTACGTCGATGATCTCGCCGAGATCCACGGTTGCTTTCTTATCTGAAAGCTTCCCCTTCTTTTCAAGAGCGTCTACCGTAAACTGTCTTACCGATTCAATCTTTACTGTATACTCAAATTCCTCATCGGATTTCACTGCCGTAGTTATTTTGCTTCCAAATCGGACAACTATACCCGCTATAACAGCAATTATCAGTATTATTACAAGAAGATCAATAATGTTGAACTTTCCTTTAATATTTCCGTCTTTATTCATCTCATTATTCCTCCTCATCAATAGTGATTACGTAGCCCTCTGTTGCGTAGCCCTTGCCTCTGAACGGAAGCCTTGTGCCGACCTGAACTATTGTTGACCCTGCCGTAAACGCATATTCTGTTTCCGTTACATCCATCTCTACTATGGCATAAATATCAATTCTTCCCTCAACAGATGAATTTATATATTCACCGTTTATTGAGTCGTAAACCATCGTTACCGCCGGCTCGGTTCTGAGATCAACAAGTGTTCCCGAATCCTTCTCCGTAAGGCTCACCGTTACATTATCACCGATAGTCATTGCGTCCGCAAGAGACTGTTCCTGATTTGATATCATTACCTCCACCTTTATTCTGCTTGACTCTCCGCCGGTTGTCTTAGTGCTGAACATCTTATAGCCGCCAACACATGCAACAACAACCAGAATAACAATAAGTGTGTCAATCAAAGTCCATTTTTTCTTATTTGCCATTATTTTACTCCTTTTCCCTCTATTACATTAAGATAAAAATCTTCGGTACTGCGTGTCATTGCTTCTGCAGTGAAGGTACTGTTGAAAATCTCCACGCTTTTCTCACTCATATATCTATAAAGATCATCATTGTCAAGCAGTCTGTTAATTGCCGCCCTCAAAGCCGCGCTGTTCTGCTTCGCAACAACATATCCGTTTTCTTTATTCTTTATAACTCCCGGATTCCCGCCGAAATCAGAAACAACTGCCGGAATCCCAAGGCTCATACCTTCAATCAGCGCAAGACTTGTCGCTTCCGTACCGTATGAGGCATTAACCTGAATATCTGTTATATCCATAAGCTTATCCACATCCGATATAAAGCCGGTGAAAATTATCTTGTCCTCTCTTTCAAGCCGCCTTACCTTCTCCTTCAGCGTGTCCTCGTACGAGCCTGTTCCGGCTATAAAGAACTTTGCCTTTATTCCGTCCTTGAGGAGCATATCGGCAGCTTCTATGAAATATTCGTGACCCTTTATGTCCTCAAGCCGCGCGACTATTGAGATAACCTTTTCATCCTCCGCTGCACCGAAGCGCCTGCGGATTTCGGCTTTTTCCTTCTCCGATACAGGTGTAAGACCCTTGACACCGTTAAGAATTACCTTTATCTTTTCCGCTTTTACTCCGGTATCAGTAAGATTTTCCTTTGCCGCATCTGCAACCGCGATTATACCGTCCGAATAGTAGTTATTAAAAGCGCCGTTTATCTGCTTTCCCGGAAATTTTGTCATGTATTTTTTAGGCGGAAACACGCTGTGCCGCGTATAAATCACCTTTGCCCCGGCATGCCTTGCGGCGATCCGCGCAGACATGCTTGCGTGTGTGTGTACAAGGTCAGGCTTCTCTGCCTTAAACACCTCTTTCAGCCTTTTAATTGACTTTATATCAAGCGACTTCTCAGCAATTCCGTCAACCTCTATAACCTCAATGTTGTTTTCCTCAACCATAGGCCTGAGCAGACTGTTCGGAGGCAGGATTACCTTAACCTCAAACCTGCTGTAATCAAAATTTTCAAGCAGGGTTATAAGGCACTTTCCGGCGCCGCCGATATTGGTATCGGAGGAAACCTCTATTATTTTTTTCTTATCCATTATATATCGCCTTCTTCCTTACTGGTGATATACCGGAAGCACATCGTAATTCCTATTACCATGAAAAATACTGCCATAACGCGATAGTTATAGAAGGTATAATCGAACAGGCTCTGGAACAGGAAGCCGCACACTCCTGACGCAAGCGCCAGTGTCATGGACGAGTTAAAGGATTTCTTTGAGCGTCTTGAGTATATTCTCTGCACGCCCTTTAGGTATACAACGATAACCGCAAGGAATGAAATCAAAGCCGGAATACCGCCCTCAACAAGTAGCTGAAGGAAGGTATTATGCGAATGGGGAGCTATAATCGCATTATACGAGAAGAACGGATAAACCTGATTAAACGCGCCCTCTCCCATTCCTATACCTCCGGCAAGATAGTGCCTTAGCATACCGATTGCGCCCATCCAGATATATACTCTGTAGGATGTGGAGGAGTCCTCCATATCACCGATACTCATAAGCCTTTCCACAATTGTCTGCGGAATGATAAACGGCAGTATGCACAATATAAGCGGAACAAATGCCCACCATCGCCCTTCATAGAAGGTTATAAAGAGTACAGCCGTTACCATAAAGCCGAGCCAGCAGCCTCTTGACTGCGTAAGGATAAGGCATAGGAAAATTAGTCCCGTTACCGCAAGATATGCCCACTTTGAAAGGCTCTTTGCCTTATCCTTTAAAAAGAACAGGGCAGATACCGGAAGAACAAGAAGAAGGTATTCACCGAGTACGTTAGGATTGGCAAGCGTTGAATAAACACGCATCGTCTCGTCCTCAAACATTTCCTCATCTATCCATGCGTTCGTTGTCGTCCAGCCGAACACATACTGCATAACACCGTAAAGCGCAACCAGAGCGCCCGAAATCACAAACAACCGGAGCAGCCCGTAGAGCTGCGCCCTTGTTTTGATTGTGTTTATAATTGCAAAATAGAAGGTTACAAATATGAAATACATAACCCATACCATAAGACTTGAATTGCGTGAAAACGAGAAAATGCACGAAATAAGCAGCACCGCAAGGAATATCAGAAGCGAAACACCCACTCCGTCCCGTTTCCACACAAATTTCTTATCAAGTATTGACTTTATAACAAGCGAAACAGTTGTCCAGAGACATATTCCCGCTATCGGCACCGATGAAAACGGGATAAGCGGAGCAACGAACACCGCCGCATAAACACCTGTCACCGGATACTGCAGCACGAGCAGCATTCCAAATGCCGCAAACGGAATAAGCATACCGTAAAGCGGCATAACCGCCATAGCGCCGCCAGTTAGAATACCCATAAGAATCGCCGCGATAAGTCTTGTTATCCACTTTGTTTTCTTTTCATCATAGAAATCAAAGGTCACATTTTTTACACCTGCGCACGCCTTGCAGAACTCGATTACCTTCGAGCCCGAAAGCCAGCCCATTACATTAAAGTTTACCAGTGAAAGCAGCGCCGCGATTACCGAAAGGCAAAGCACAATTTTATTAACACCCATGCCCCGGAGAAAATGCAGCGCATTGAACACCAGTGTCGCGCACAGAAGCATAATTCCCCAGAACCTGGTATTTAACGCCATAAAGTTCTGAACATATACCCGCGCTGCTTCACAGATAACACTTTTATCAACCTTTTCTGACAGCTTTTCACCGAGCTTATCTCTTATAAATTCCGTTAATGTAAACGGTGACATCATAACACGTCCGAAGAAGCTGTCGCGCGATGATATGCCGCCTGTTTTGAGGAAATTCATTATCCTGCTGTTTTTCCATGACCGTTGGAAAAAGCGGTTTATTCCCATAATGATCGCCCATAGTCTGCTCTTTGTGAAATAATCCGCAAACCGCAGACAAAAATTGACAACCGTTGTAATTATAATACTGTTCATTTTTATTACCTATCATTCCTTTCGTTTTATTTATTTCGTTTTGGAAGCAGCTCCATTATTATATCTATCCTCAGCGCCAATGCCATTATACTGTATACAATAACTCCCGCAGCTCCGCAGATTACGCAGATGATTGCGTTTCCTATAAGGTTCCCTATAAGACCGCCGAAAATCGGTGATACAAAACTGTATACCGCATATACCGCCGCTGCCATAACAATAGTTGCAAGAAGCACCTTCAGTATGGTTATACCGTCCCTGCTTCTTAACATTCCCGGATGCTTTCTTCCCATGCTTATTGTATTGAGTACAGCATTGCATATGCTGCCGCACGCCGTTGCAAGCGCCAGTCCGTTCGCCTTAAGGAACGGGAACAGAAGATATGCCAGAGCTACGTTCACAATCATACTGAGAATAGAGTTTCGCATTGGTATCTTTGAATCCTGCATTGAGAAAAATGTCTTTGACAAAACCTCATTTACAGCAAGACCTATCATTCCGATTGAATAATATTTAAGTAATACAGAAATTGCTATAACTCCGGTTTCCGTCATTTTTCCTAACCCGTATATCATTCCCGCAACAGGTCCCGAAAGCACTATAAAACCTGCCATGAGCGGCATAACCACCAGAAACATTGCGCGTATCGACATTGAGAACAGCTTTTTTGCATCGTCGTCACGCTTATCCGCAATCGCCTGCGCAAGCTTAGGAAAAATAAGGTTTGTTACGACAAAGCTCACAACACCGGTTACCACAAGATACAGACGGCTCGACTGCTGAATATACGTTACGGCGCTGTCTATATTTGAAGCGAGCTTTGAATTTACAAGCGTATACAGCGGCTGTACCCATGTTGCAATAAGCATAGGTCCGGCAAGCTTTATCGCCTGAACAATATATTTATCCTTAAACCGGAAATCCGGTCTGTACCTGACACCGAATTTCTTTATCCACGGTACTTCTATTAAGAATTGCAGACTCCACGCTATAATCATTGTGATTGCCAGTCCGTAAACCCCGAATTTTTTACCGAGAGTTATATAATAGGCTATAATCGCCGCATTGGAAACAAGACTTATTATCGATGGGATATTGTATTCACCGAACGACTGCAAAAGTCCTACAAACGAGAACGCAAGTCCCGTAAATATTATCATAGGAAACATTATAGCAGTCAGATTGGCCGCCAGCTTCTGTTTTTCCTGGTCATATCCGGACGCCATAAAATTGACAAGGGGTGTGCGCAGCAGAATTCCAACGATTGAAATAAGCACCGTTATACATATAATCATCGTTACGAATTTATTGACGAAGCCCATAGCCTCGTCCTTGCCCTTTTCTGCCATTATGCTATTAAATACCGGAATGAAGGTCGCCGATATGACTCCTCCTACAACGACATCAAACAAAGTTGTCGGAATCGTTGATGCGGTGAAAAACGCATCGGATTCAATTCCCGCTCCGAAGAATGCCGTGAGCATTGAATCCCTTGCAAGTCCCAGTACCTTTGCAAGAAGCGTTGCTGCAACCATAATTCCTGCCGTCAGCAGCATCTTCTTTCCGGTATCCTTTGCTTTACTGCTCATCTGCGGTCACCGCCTTCATAGAGCTTAACCGCAAGCTTACCGTTTTCCAGTGCCTTTTCATTCAGCTCCTTATAGCATTTACGCAGCTCTTCTCTGATTTTATCATAATCATTAAAGCATCTGTCTATAAGCGCCCTGCCCTTTTCGGCGTCTATACCTTTAACGTCAAGGCACATAGGCTGTCCGGCATAATCCATAAAGCTCTTTATTTTAGGGTCATATGCAAGACCGATAAGCGGTACCTGACTGCTTGTCGCATATATCAGTGAATGCAGACGCATGCCTATACATACATCAAGAGCCGATACAAGCGACATCATATCGTGTACATCAAGATGTATATCCACAAATGCCGAGGGGACCTTCATCTTTGACATTATACTTTTTGAAATATTCTCATCCTTATTAGTCTGCATCGGTATGAATACAGGATAGCAGCCGTATTTCTCCGCCGCGTAATCGCACATTGCCGCAACTGCGCTTTCAAAGGAGCCGTTCGCATACTTTGAGCGCCTTACGGAAACTCCGAGAATCTTTTTTGCATTGTCAGGAACTCCGAAGCGTTTAAGCAGCTCTCGTCCGTATTCTCTGTCCGCAATATCCATACCGAATACCGGGTCCGCTGTAACAATAATTTCCGGCTTGTTAACACCTATTTCCCTCAATGTTTCCTCCGCTGACGGGTCTCGCAGCGTTATGAGATCCACATTATTCAGTATTCGTCTTGCAAGAGCAATATTACGGTTGTTTGTGAGAGGCCCTATGCCGTTTGAATACAGCATGACCTTTACCTTTTTTATTTGTGCAAGCTTTATTACGGCAAGGTAATAGATCAGCGATTTTGTTGAGGTAGCGTCCTGAATCAGCGTGCCTCCGCCGGAAATAAGCATTCCCGCCTTCTTCATATGCTTCATTATTGAAAATATGTTAAGACGGTTAACCGCTTTTACTCTATACTGCTGTATTGTCTCCCTGGGATTTGCCGAAAGCACAACAAGCTCCGGGCTTTCCTTGTGGCGCTTTATATCATCTATTATTGCCATAAGCAGCGCGTCATCGCCGCTGTTTTTAAAGCCGTAATAGCCCGAAATCAGAATTTCCTCACGGTGCTTATCCAGCGCCCATTCATACACCTTTATTGTATCGTCAGCCATACGGCTTACGGAATATTCCTTCTTTATCAGCTCACGCCCATATACCGCAAGTCTTTGCTGCTCCTCCGCAGTCATTTCAAAATATTTCTTTATATCCTCCAAAAGCAGCTGCGGCGTACTCTCTGCGCAGCCTCTGCAGCAGAAATTAGTGTCTATTCCCACTCCGAGCTTGTCCTCGTCAAAAAGACCTATATATCCCTCATTACCCGCAATAATTACAGGCTTTTGTGCAGCCATCGCTTCAAGCGCCGCGCGGCTTACGCCGACAAACAGCTCTGCCGGAGCGACAAGCTTATTTATATCTGTCCTTGCACCCGTAAGAACTATACATTTTCTTCCGAGCTGTCTGTTTACCGCCTCTGTCCGGCTTTTAACATTCTCAAAATCATCACCGCCGCCGACAATAACGACCTTGAGATTTTTAACGAGATTATTAATCTCAGGAACAGCCTCAATAAGCTGCTTTGCGACAAGGGAGCGCGACTCGTCCATGCGGCTTACATACACAATAACCGTATCGTCAGCCTTAATGCCCAACTCTTTCCTTATATCGGTATCATCTGTATCGGGCGAAAATTTATCCGTGTCAATTCCGTTTATTGTTACGCGTATATCCCCCTCGGGAATCTTATAGTTATCCATAAGATATTTCTTTATATCCTCGGAAACCGCGACTGTTTTTTCTCCCCAGTCCGTTATATATTTAAGACCGTATTTCAGAGTGAATACCCAGTGCGCTGTTGTAACAAAAGGAAACTTCATAAGCTTGTGAAGCTTGCCCAATATAAATGAAGGAATTCTCGCGTGAGAATGAACAATATCTATTTTTTCTTCAACAATTATCTTTTTTAATAGTCTTACTGATTTCAGTACATTTAACGGGTTCTTGTTCTGGAGCGGAACAACGTAATGCTTAATGCCCGCCTCCTCCAGCTCCTTTACATATGAGCCGCCGTTTGAGGTTACCACCGGAACAACCCCCCTGCGCTTAAGCTCCTTGGCAAGCTCGACAACATGCGTCTCTGCGCCGCCGATATCAAGCTGCATCAACGACAGCATAACCCTTAATCCTTTTTTCAAGAAATCACCTGCTTAATTCAAAGTATATAATAAATCTTATTTATTTTATGTATAGTAATCTATTGTAATTATAATTGATTTGCCCCAAATAATCAATACTTATCCCTTTTTTGTGACAGAAATGTAATCAAAAAGTAATATATGAATAAATTATGAACGCAGCAGAAAAAAAATACAATAAAGATTGAATAGGCTGCAGCAAAACGGGAGTTTGTCGCTTCTAAAATTCCCCCAATACATAAAAAATACGATAACGGTACGATTTGCACCAAATTCTTTGTCAAATTTTAAATTTTCTTTTGTCCAATGCAGTGATTTATGGATAAACGCATGACAGAAGCATACAAAATAAAAATGACCTAAAACTAAGGTTTTAAGCCATTTATAAATTTGGTGCAGCTGACAAGACTTGAACTTGCACGGTGTTACCCACTAGAACCTGAATCTAGCGCGTCTGCCGATTCCGCCACAGCTGCATATCCACAACATGTATTATTATAACAGAAGCTTTCAAAAAAATCAAGTGTTTTTTATAAAAAATAAATTTATTTTTCTGTGTTGCGTTGTATTGCTTACACAATTGTTCTGCAGACCCCACTACACCCTTTCTTCAATGCCGACAAAACAAACAAAACGGCATACCGCATAAAAATCGCGATATGCCATTCTCTGTACCCGGCTTGACAGTCTGCCATAAACCGTTTTTTATGTCCGATTTACTTATTTGCGTTTACAAACTCAACAATCTTTGAAACCGCCTCGTCAAGACTGATTTCAACCGCCTTGTCCATTGTTCTTTCCTTGTACTCGACAATGCCCTCGCCGACCTTCTTGCCGACGACAACTCTTACAGGAATACCGATAAGATCAGCATCCTTGAATTTAACGCCCGCGCGCTCCTTACGGTCATCAATTATTGTTTCGATGCCCGCAGCCTGCAAAGCCTCATAAAGCTTTTCAGCCTCTGCCGCCTGCTCGTCATTCTTATAATTTGCAGGAACAACAATCGCTTCATACGGCGCGATCGATACCGGCCAGATTATACCGTTATCGTCATGCAGCTGCTCAACCGCCGCCGCGATACAGCGCGTAACGCCGATACCGTAACAGCCCATGATTACAGTGTTCTGCTTACCGCTCTCGTCAAGGTATTTAAGTCCCAGAGCATCGGAATACTTTGTGCCGAGCTTGAAGATGTGTCCTACCTCTATACCCTGCTCTGATTTGATTTTTCCGCCGCACTTCGGGCACTGATCTCCGGTTGTTACAACTCTTATATCCGCGACAACATCCGGTTCAAAATCTCTGCCGATGTTTACATTCTTATAGTGCATATCGCTTTCGTTCGCGCCCACAACAAAGTTCTGCATCATTGCAACCTCTTTGTCGGCATATACCGGAATACCGAGGTTTACAGGGCCCGCAAAGCCCACCTTTGCATGGGTGATCTCCGTTACCATATGTGGCTCTGCAAGCTCCAGATCATCCTGACAGCCTACAAGATTTTTAAGCTTAACCTCATTAACGTCACGGTCGCCGCGTACCATAGCCGCAATATACTTATCATCTGCCTTATATATAATGGTCTTTGCAAAATTTGTCGCTTCCATGCCCAACGACTGTACAAGCTCATCTATTGTGTGGGCGTTCGGTGTGTGGATTTTTTCCATTTCAAGGTCGCCGGAAATCTGAATAACCTTTGTAGGAATACATTCGCACTTCTCATAGTTTGCCGCATATCCGCAGTCGTCACAGTATGCTATACCGTCCTCGCCTACCGGTGACTTAACCATAAATTCCTGCGAGCCGCTGCCGCCCATAGCGCCGCTGTCAGCGTCAACGATTGTGAAATCAAGACCAAGTCTTGTAAAAATTCTGTTATACGCGTCATACATTGCCCTGTATGACTTATCAAGTCCCGCCTCGTCAAGGTCAAAGCTGTACGCGTCCTTCATGATGAACTCACGGCTTCTTATGACACCGAAACGCGGTCTGCCCTCGTCACGGTACTTCGTCTGAATCTGATAGAGCGTCATCGGGTATTCCTTATATGAACGCACGTTATCAATTACACACTGAGTAAAAAGCTCCTCATGTGTAGGTCCGAGACAGAAATCACGGTCATTGCGATCCTTGAGCTTGAACATACTCGGTCCGAAAACCTCCCAGCGGCCTGATGCCTGATATGCCTCCGCAGGAAGCAGCGCCGACATTAAAAGCTCCTGCGCTCCCGCTCGTTCCATTTCCTCTCTGATAATATTCTGAACCTTCTGCAAGCTTCTGAGTCCCAAAGGAAGATATGAATAAATTCCCGCCGCAAGCTTTCTTATAAGCCCGGCCCTCAGCATAAGCTGATGGCTTGCTATTTCCGCCTCTGCCGGAACCTCGCGCAGAGTCGGCATTAACAGGTTTGACATTCTCATAATTATTCCGTTCCTTTCATGTTAAATATTTATCACTCTTTATAAGCGAACCTATTCCTGTCTTTGTGAATATTTCAAGAAGCAGACAGTGCGGTATACGTCCGTCGATGATATGTACACCGGTTACGCCCCTCTTTATAGCATCTATGCAGCCCTTGACCTTAGGGATCATGCCGCCGTTGATAGTGCCGTTTTCAAGCATCTCGTTAATGCGGTCAATTCCCGCCTCGTACACGATATTACCCTTCTCATCCTTGATGCCCTCAACATCCGTTAAAAGAATCAGCTTCTCTGCCTCGACAGCCGCCGCAACCTCCGATGCAACCGTATCCGCGTTTATGTTGTAGCTGCGACCCTCCTCGTCAACACCTATAGGCGCGATTACCGGGATCCACTGGTCCTTGCAGAGAAGGTCAAGAATACAGCGCTTAACGTGCTTTATCTTGCCCACATAGCCTATGTCAATCTCTTCACCGTCCGCTACAGTCTTCTGCTTCTCACACTCAATGAAGGATGCGTCTATACCGCTTATGCCGACAGCGCGTCCGCCGTTCTTATTGAGAAGCGACACAATTTCCTTGTTTGTCTTGCCTATAAGCACCTCCTGGGCGACCTGAACGGTAAGCTCATCCGTAACCCGCAGACCGTTTACAAACTTGCTTTTAACACCCTTTTCGTCAAGCGCCTTTGAGATGTCCGGGCCTCCGCCGTGAACAACTATCGGATTCAGTCCAATGTATTTAAGAATAGTGATATCCTCCATGACCTGATTTTTCCGTTCCTCATTTATCATAGCGTTGCCGCCGTATTTGATTACAACCGTCTTACCGGCAAACTTCTGTATATAAGGCAGCGCGTCAACCAATATCTGCGCTTTTTTTATTAATGCTTCCACTGTTTCTTACCCCTTATTATAAATAAAATCCCGCGTTGGATATGCCTGTCTTTTCGTCAAGACCAAAGAGAAGATTCATATTCTGAACAGCCTGACCCGCGGCTCCCTTAAAGATGTTGTCAAGCGCCGATACAATAACTGCGCGGTTAACTCTCTCGTCAACAACAATACCTATATCAACAAAGTTCGAGCCTGCAACGTGCTTTGTTTCCGGAAGCTTTCCGGCATCCTTTACGCGTACAAAATACTCATCCTTATAGAAGTCCTTGTAAAGCTCTGTCAGCTCCTCTGTAGTACATTTCTTGTTAAGATTTACATAGATTGTTGAGAGAATACCTCTCTTCTGAGGAATAAGGTGCGGAGTAAATGAAATAATTACCTCCTCACTGGCCGCCTTTGACAGCTCCTGCTCAATTTCCGAGGTATGACGGTGAGCGGCTACCTTATACGCCTTTGTGTTCTCTGTACACTCGCAGAAATGATATGCAAGTCCGAGACCTCTGCCCGCGCCGGTAACGCCCGATTTTGCATCAACAATGATATTTTCAGCCTTGCCTATTCCGCTCTTTAAAAGCGGGTACGCGCCAAGGATCGAGCAGGTCGTATAGCAGCCGGGATTTCCGATAAGCCTTGCCTTTTTTATTTCCTCTCTGTGAAGCTCAGGAAGACCGTAAACGCTTTCCTTTAAAAGCTCCGGCGCGCTGTGCTCCTGCTTGTACCATTCCTCATAGACCTTTACATCATCATAGCGGAAATCACCGCTGAGATCGATTACCTTTAATCCCCTTTCAATAAGAGATGGGATAACGTTCTTTGAAGCTCCGTGCGGAAGCGCCGTAAAAGCCACGTCACACTCTGACACTCTGTCAAGGTCAAGCTTCTCACAGTTAAGGTCGAGAACATGACCGAAGTTTCCGTATACCTCCGAAATCGGCTGACCGTCAAAGCTCTGCGAGCCGAGTATTTTAAGCTCAGCCTCAGGATGAGCCGAAAGGATTCTTACAAGCTCAATTCCCGCATAGCCTGTAGCGCCCAGAACCGCTGTCTTTATCATTTAACCTGTGCCTTCTTTCATTTTTATGTATATTTATTCATGTAGTCCGAATTTTTATTCATGTTATCGGATAACATACCATGATAGCTATTTTATCACATTCCCCTTTATTTGTAAAGTGGAATATTCAATAAAAAATGAATATTATCGGCATGATTTTGGAAAAAATACAACAAAACCCGCTGTTTTTCGGCAGTTTGTAACATTTGTAACCTTTATGTTACAAAATATTAAGGTCTGCGGTATTGAAACTTAATATTTTATTTTATATAATATTATAGCATGGGTACAGAAACTCCCATACTTTTTGGAAGGAGGGAAAATACTGAAGACGAGGTTTTACAAGCTGTTATGTCTGACCTGCGTTTTTACAATTTTTATGACAATCTGCACACCGCAGGCATTTTCGGATAAAATGTTCGGTAAGGCGGCATCGGTTTACAGCTATGCGCTCAATAACGAGATGGCGCAGTACGGAGTCCTGTCAACTACAGAGGTCACTCTAAACATACCAAACGGCGCTGTCACCGGTATTTACCCGTCCGGTGTCATATACGCAGACATAATCAACTTTGACAACAACGAAAACCCATACCTTGTTATTTTCCGTGCCGACTCTGCTCTTCAGGGTGTCTGCGCGGACGTATACAGATACGACAACGAATCAGGCGAAGCCGTTTCCGTCATTACCCTTGCCCAGTGCTACAGCTCTGAGCCGGGGATAACAGGCGAATTCGCGCTTGGCTTCAACGAAGCAAACAGATATATAATATATAATGAGTACCTTTACGGAGAAAAGATTCGTTCTGACTATTACACCGTAATAGACGGCACGGCATATAAGTTCGTAAGCAATCCCGATTACGCGCAGGAATCAGGCATTATAGGCTTTAACAGTGAAATACTTTACCCCGGTGTTGATCTGAGCAGATACAATCATTATCTTGATGATTTCTTTTCAAGTCTTAAAAATGCCTCAGCGGACAGCGTAACCTATGAAGATATATATGAGCGGCTTTCCGCCGCCGATGAGGATCGCATTGAAACAGTTCTCACAACGGCGGCGCGTTTCAGCTTTCTCGATATTGGCAACTATGCAACCATGTATGATTACGACACGGCGCTGAAATCACCGGATGCGGACAATATCTTCTATAGCATAACAAACCTCTATGACCTTGGCGAGGAAATATATTACGTACGCTTTGCCACAAATGTGTCATTCTATAATTATGCAATCCTCAGAAGAACCGACAGTATAGATGAAGGCTATCAAATACTTGCCGCCAGAACGGATTCAATTCCCCTCTCGGACGTTGAGCTTGAAGCATGCCGTAATGTGTATTCACACAACAAGCTCCTTTATAAAAAGGCAAAAGGCTCAATCATAGCTTCCGAACCACTTATAAAAGTGAGCAAGCCTGAGCGTGAAAAGCCGCTGGAGCTTCCGAAGCTTTTTGACTCGCGTATGCGCAAACCCATCGGTTTCATAGGTGGAGGAATATGTCTGGCACTTATTGTTTTGTTCTGGATTACAATGGTATCTGAAGAAGAAAAATGACGGAGACATATGTGCCCCGTCATTTTTTGCTGATTAAACCGGATTGACATTGTTCGTCCGGTATGATACAATAGACCTATCAAAGCTTAGGAGTAAAAAAATGATAAAAAAAATATTTGCGATCCTGACTGCGGCGCTTATTTCAAGCGCAACGATATGCAGCGCAGCATCGCCGGCCGGACCGAAGTCCATGCAGACGGGCGATATTCTGCTGTTTGATTTCGGAGCCACCCCGGAGGAGGGCTGGCAGACGGTTGACGCATCATCAAAATATAATAAGATTACCGGATATGGATTCAGCATGGTATCATTTGTTGAGAATGTTCCGGTATCGGGGAGCGGCGTTCTTTCGGACGGCGTTAAAACAAAGAAAAATATGGAAGACAAGGTGACCTTTAATGCTGACCTGCCGCCCGGTATGTATGAAATATCCGTATACTCCGGTGATATAATCTATATGAGTGTGACTCTTGAAGGACATCCGGCAATATTGAATATCGACCGCAGTATGACGGAAGCAAAGGTCGAAATACCGGTTACTGACGGTCAGCTGAATGTTGGACTGTGCCGCGGAATATCGGGTACGGACTTCTCGTTATCGGCTATGACAATAAAGCGCACCGGAGACCTTGACGAACGCAGAAAACGAATTTTCATCTGCGGAGATTCCACAGCGTCAACCTTCTATCCCCTTTCTGTATATCAGCCGCTTCCGGACGATTGCCGCGGAGGCTGGGGTCAGATGCTGCAGAATTATACGGATTGCTATGTTCATAACTTTGCCGTTGCAGGACAGACTGCAAAAGACTTTCTTGAAAGCGGTATTCTTGATGATTTGCTTTACTTTATGCAGCCTGAGGACTATGTTATGATTTCCTTTGGAATAAATGACAAACTCATCTGTACCGAAGAAGAATTTGAGAGCAGCATGAAAAATATTATAGAGTCTGTGAGACAAAACGGCGGTATTCCTATTATAATTTCAGATATTCCAACACTTGATGATTTCTTCGACAATGGTAAATTCAGCGGCGCCGATGAATGCTACGCAGCGGAAGCCGAAAAGCTTGCGGCGGCGGACGGACTTAAATATATCGACCTTCATACAATCGCGGCAAAGTATTTTGAGGCTATAGGAACAGAACAGTCCATATCACTTCACTGGAATCAGTGGAATGTCAGCACGGACAAAATTCATCTTAACCGTAACGGAGCCGGTCAGATTGCAAGGCTTATAATGGAGAGCTGCGACGATCTCGGCATTTCAAATCTAAGCGGCTACGGAATTTCAACGGATAACCGGCTGAAATGCAGCATCTATGGAAACAATCTGTACCTTGAAAATACGACCCCGCAGGATATGCAGCTTACGCTTGTCACCGCTTATTATATAAACGGTAATATCAGCAGAACGGAAACTATACCGTTTACCCTCCCCGCCTACGATGTTTTTAATCCGGGAAATGTTATGGGGCTTTACGCGCCGCTCTATCTGGGAAACAATAATATATATATCATTGGCAGCGGTATCTATCTTCCTCTCGATAAGAACTCAAATTAATTGTAAAATCATAAATAAAGCAGATTTCTTTTGAAAAACTGCTTTATTTTTTTGGTTAATTGTAGTATAATTGAATTAACTACTTATACCTTGAATGCAAAAGGAGGGCCAAATGGAATATAATATAGAATATTTACAGCTTCTTAAGGAGCAGTATCCGAATATACAGCTTGCGTGCGCCGAAATCATATCACTCGAATCGCGTATGAAGCTGCCGAAGCTGACTGAACACTTTATGAGTGATATTCACGGCGAGTATGAATCATTTTTACATATTCTCCGCAACGCTTCCGGTGTTATAAAGGATAAAATAGACACTATCTTTGAGCGTACACTTTCAGAAAAGGAGCGCGACACACTTTCAACCATCATCTATTATCCCGAAAGAAAGCTTGACCTCATAAAGCAGGAGGTTGAGGATATGGACGACTGGTACAAGATTACTCTTTACCGTCTTATTGAGGTATGCCGTCTTGTCGCGTCAAAGTATACCCGTTCCAGTATCCGCAATCTGCTGCCAAAAAAATTCGGAGGAATAATTGACGAGCTTCTTCATGCCGATACCGATTTCGGCTCAGACAAGGAGCTTTATTACGGTCAGAGTATACTCTCAATCGTAGAGCTTGGGCAGGCGGACGCGTTTATCGTTGAAATCGCCCACCTTATCCAGAACCTTGCAATAGGCCGTCTGCATATCATAGGCGATATATTTGACAGAGGTCCGAGGGCAGATATAATTCTTGACCGGCTTCTTACCTATCATAATGTCGATATTCAGTGGGGAAACCATGATGTTGAATGGATGGGAGCCGCAGCGGGTAATCTTGCCTGTATCGCAAATGTAATCGCTATTTCAACAAAGTATTGTAACTTTGACTGCATTGAGGACGGCTACGGAATAAACCTTCGTCCGCTTACGGTTTTCGCACTCGAAACCTACGCCGACGACCCATGTACATGCTTTATCCCCAGAAATCCCAATTCCGTGGATATTTCAAAAAATGATGAGGAATTCTGGGCAAAGCTGCATAAGGCAATTTCAATTATCCGCTTCAAGCTCGAGGGTCAGATCATAATGCGTCATCCTGAATTTCTTATGGAAAACCACCTTATGCTTGACAAGATAAACTATGAGGAAGGAACTATTACGCTTGACGGAAAAACCCACAAGCTGCTTGATACAAACTTCCCGACAATCAGCCCTGACGACCCATACGAGCTTACGCCGGAGGAAACAGAGCTTATGAAATCGCTCCGCGCCTCCTTTATGCATTCGGAAAAGCTGCAGAGACATATACGTTTCATATATGCAAAGGGAGCCATGTATCTTGTATGCAATAATAATCTGCTCTATCACGGCTGCATTCCAATGATGCCCGACGGTGAGTTTGCCGAATATGAAATTGATGGTGAGGCTGTTAAAGGTAAAGCTCTTCTTGACCGCGCGGAGCAGCTTGCGCGCGTAGGCTATTTCGGAAGACCCGGCAGCGCCGAAAAGAAATACGGTGAGGATTTCTTATGGTACCTTTGGTGCGGCATAGGCTCACCCGTATACGGAAAGAATAAAATGACCTCCTTTGAACGCTACTTTATAGCGGATGAGGAGACATGGACAGAGATCAAGGACCCGTATTATAAGCTTGTGGGAGATGTGAAAACCTGTGAAAAGATACTTACCGAATTCGGTGTTGATCCGAACACCTTCTCGCACATTATAAACGGTCATGTTCCCGTAAAGCTTAAAAAAGGCGAAAGCCCGGTAAGGGCTGGAGGAAAGCTGCTTGTTATTGACGGTGGTCTTTCAAAAGCATATCAGGGGCAGACAGGCATCGCAGGCTATACACTGCTGTTTAACTCACACGGATTGCTGCTGTCCGAGCATGATTCCTTCGACTCCGTTAAAGATGCTGTTACCAAGGACAACGATATAAAATCTTCGCTTGATGTTATAGATATGGCTCCGGCAAGAATGCTTGTTGAGGATACAGACCTTGGCAAGCAGCTGAAAAAGAAGATTGATGATCTCCGCGCATTGGTTGACGCATTCAGACGCGGTCTTGTTAAGTAAACACAATTTAAGAGAGGACTTGTTAATAATGAACACATATAAGCTTGAGCCGCTTACAATAGAGCTTGCCGTTCCGAACGGCGCCTATGAGGTAACCGTAAATATAAAGGCTCATAATGATACTGTTTTCACAATATACTCGCAGCACAGGAGCTTTGTTGCCCGTGATGTGAAAATCGAAAAAAACGGCGAGTACACAAAAACCTTTGCGGTAAGCGTCTGCGACAGACACTTTAAGGGCGCGGAATATGAAAAGGTTCCCGGCATTAAGCTTCAGATTGCCACGGACGGCGATATAACCGCCACAGCAGCCGCATCGCCTGTTGAAATCCCCACCGTATATATATGCGGTGACTCCACCGTAACGGATCAGCCGGCGGAATACCCTTATTCCCCCACCGCGACCTACTGCGGCTGGGGGCAGGCGTTTACCCAGCTTATAAAGCCGTCGCTTGCGGTTTCAAACCATGCGCAGTCAGGCTCCTGTACAACCGAATTTATGGCATCAAATCTCACTGCCTTTGAGAATAAAATTAAAAAGGGCGACTTTATGGTTATTGAGTTCGGGCACAACGACCAGAAGCTAAAAGAGCTTGACGCCTTCGGGGGCTATAAGAAAAATCTGATTAAGCTTGCGGATATTGCCCGCAGTCACGGCGCAGAACCGATTATCTGCTCGCCTATTAACAGAATTATCTTTGAGCCGGACGGAAGTCTTCTTAATCTTTTAGGCGATTACCGCGACGCGGCAAAGCAGGCGGCAGAGGAGCTTGGCTGTACCTTTATAGATATGTGGCAGCGAACGACAGACTATTTTGTAACCGCAGGACCCGTAAAGGCTCCGCATTTCTTCCGCCATCTGGGCGAAGAACGCGACTATACCCACACAAATGATATAGGCGGCGCTATGATTGCCAAATTCTTTGCGCAGGAAATGGTTAAGCAAAACGGTCCGCTTGCGCGGTTTATTAACGAGGATTTGATTTCCGTTGAACAGATATATGCCGATCCCGGCGATAAGCTTGAATCTTCGGAGGCGGCAGACCATATAAAAACGGTAGGGCTTGTAAATGTTCCGTCAGACTTCGATGCCGATATAACAGGTCTGCAGATATAAATTATTATTTACAACAAAAAACAGGAGATAAACAGATATGAAACACGTCATAACCGGGGGCGCCGCCGCGCTTGCAGTACTATTGCTCTGCTCCTGCGGACGCGGCACTCCCGAAACGGCAGCGGAAGCCAATGAACCGTTCAAAACACAGCATATACTTCTTGATCCGTCCGCCCCGGTAATTGAATTTACAACTGAAACGGCAAACAAGGGCGGAATTGGGGAATATTATCTTTTTGATGATAACCCAGAACACCTTAACGCTAAATTTTTGGCAGACGGCAGCACACCATCATCAATCGCGCATTTTGAGAATTTACAGCCCGGTATATACACGGTTTTCAGCTATCACCACCGCGGTGATTCGGTTGACCGCGCTGCCGACCTGTACTTTGACGCAGCGTTTTCTTCCTCGTCCGGCGGCGAATTTAAAATTCTTGCCATAGGACTTGACCATGACTGGGATTGGAATCAGGCATGGGCTGATTATACAAACACCCCTGTTTCATTACTCGAATACTATAAGACCTATGACTGTACCTGCCCTGACTGGCGCGACCATGAGCAAGGCACCTGCACCCACCCGGATTGTCCGGCCATTGTCCGCGATGAAATGAGGTATCCGAGAACCCGGGAAATCGATCATCTGAACACAATCACGACGGTTAACAGCGATACACCGCTGCTGCTCAGTGACTGCATAGAATGGATTAAAAGCAATGACATCAATCACTTCCGGTATAACGGCTATGATGAGCCGATGTGGCTCTATATGACCTTTGAGGTCACCTCCGGCGCAATTACCTTTGATACCCTCGCATATACCTCAAAAAGCAAGGCTCTGGAAAACTTCCATACACTTGCAAACGGAGCGTTTGACAATGAGCCTCAGTATAAGGGTATCGCATATAATTCTCCGGTTGTTACCTCTGAATCATATTTTACGATAAGCTCCGATACTCCGTCGGGCGCAATACCGGTTACAGTTAAAAATATGCGTAACCCGGAGGGCTATACAATACAGAACGGAACCTTCGCTACATTCGTAAACACATGGCGCGAGGAGCAGCCTATTGCCGCGGAATCCGATTTAATGCTCCTGCAATATCCCGATGAAAGCAAGCGTGAGCAATACGGTAAAAATGTGACAGATACCGATAATATATGGCGCTTTGACGCGTTCCATACAAAATGCTATGAAGAAACAAAGGAAAGCAGCGGTTTTCTTAAATCATACGGAATTCCCACAGATAATGACTTTATACCAAATTCCGAAATGAGCGCGGTAAAGCATCCCACAGGCAGTGAGATTTCCGATAATAACTTTTATAAATACACCGCCTGCAATCTCGGCAACTTCGGTGTTACAACACGCTATATTATCCATGTAAAAAACACTTCCGATACCGCGCGAACCTTCTGCTTTACCATGAAGTCTATCGCGGGGCAGGTTTACCGCTATTCGCAGACCTCCGCGGACGGCGGCGTTATAACGGATGACGGTAGTACATATATTATGAAAAAATTTGATTCCGATCCCGCGGAGAATCCGAACTCCAAAACCGATCCCAAGGAAAGACTTGAGCCGGAGGAATACGGAGACACACTGTCATTTAAAATAGACGCAAATACCGAAAACACAATTACTGTTGAGGTAACAACCCTCACAGGCTGCACAGCGCCTATGCACAACACCTTTTCGGTTGATTAAAGCATAATAAAAGCCGGACGCCAAATTGACGTCCGGTTATTTTATTGCCTGTATTTATTATTCAGCCGGCGTATAAATTACTGCGTAAATATTAATTCCGCCTGAACCATAGATATAAACAGGTGAGCCTGCCGTTACTGCAACAGCTTCAGGAATTGTCTCTGTTGAGCCGGCTTCAAATGTACCCTTTGTTTCGCCGTCCTGCTCTACTGTGAGTGTTCTTACCTCGCTGCTGCTGGCGCTTAATGCGTACACATTAACAGTACCGTCAGTGCCCGGAATGAAGCTTACTGCGCGCTTTGTTGAACTTCCTTCGCCGCTGAGCTTAAGCCTTGAGGTGTACTTTGTCTCACCGAAGGTCTTACCGCTGCTGTCGATGTCTACTTTAGTCGATGAGCCTGCTATAACCTGAATGTTATTCAATACGACCGGTGATGTGAGACTAACTGTTTCAGCACCGCTGTCGCTTATTGTTGATGTGCCGAATGCGCGGTAATCAGCCTGTGCAAATGTCCACTCTGCCGCGGTTGTCTGCGCTGTAAGCTCTCCCTGTGCAGGTGCTTCCCCGCTTTCATCACCGCTGTCAGCGCTTTCCGCTGTAAGCATTATACCGTAAATGTTGATGCCCGAGCTGCCGCTGTACAGGTATACAGGTTCATTTGCCGCAACATTCACCTTTAATGTACCCGTTGCGCCCGCTTCTACAGACTCTTCACCAATATTCGCACCACTCTGGTAAGCTATAAGGCTTCTGTTATCACCGCTTGATGAAGCATGCGCAAAATCAACCGCAAGCACACCTGCTTCTGCCGGTGTTACCGAGATTGTTCTCAGCGCCGGCGCGCCGTTAGCATCAAGAGTTCCTGTTCCGCCAAGCTTGATTCTTGTTGTATACTTATTGCTTATTGTCTTATTGCTTCCATCAATAACAATATTTCTTATTTCGCCAAGATATGTTCCTGCATAGACTGCAACATAATCGCCGAATACCGCAGGTTCTTCATATGTTGTGCCAACACCTGCATCAAAGGTTACCAACGTATCCTTTGGTAATGCCGTCACTGCTAACGGTGTAAGCGGATCACACGGCTCAACTGTTGCTGTCGGTTCCTCAGGTGCTGCTTCTGTTGCCTGCTCAGTAGCTTGCTCTGTTGCCTGCTCCGGTGCTTCCATTGTCACAACCGGCTTCATGCCGTCAATTGAATCCCAATACATCGTCTTTGTATTGCCTTCTTTTACTGCCGCTGTTGCTTCTTCGATCGGAGCCTCTGTTATTGTAACATTCTTTAATGTACCGTCATCATTGTACTCAGCAACAATTTTAGTACACTTTTCACCTGACGGTACAGGTGCGGTCTCTGTTGGTGCCGGTGCTGTCTCTGTTGGCGCCGGCGCTGTCTCTGTCGGTGTCGGTGCTGTCTCCGTCGGTGCCGGTGCTGTTTCTGTCGGTGCCGGCGCTGTCTCTGTCGGTACAGGAGCCGTTTCTGTCGGTGCCGGTGCCGTTTCTGTCGGTACCGGTGCTGTTTCTGTCGGTGCCGGCGCTGTTTCTGTCGGTGCCGGAGATGTCGGTACCTCGCCTGTTGCTATCTTTGCAACCTCACCAAGAATATAGGTGGCAATTGTGCCTGCAAGAGGCTCAATATAATGGTTATGGTCGGGCTGCCAATAGTGAACCATATCATAAACCGTTGCAAAGGATGTGCCGTATTCCGCATTATAAGCCGCAACATCATCCAAGGTTAATGAGTTGAAGTAATCCTCGCCCCACTGACCTACCTCAATTACGTTAAGATCAAGCTCTGATGCAATCTGTCTTAATTCAGGATTTCTCGCTCCTGTTGTTCTTGCAACGCTGAATATGCCTGTTGCCTCATCATATGTACTCTGGCTGTTGCTGTATCCCGGACCGTCAGGTGTAGCCGTAAGGATAATCGGAGTAGCGCCTCTCTGGATAACACCCTGTACATAATAGTCCTTTAATAATGTATAGAAAGCTGAGCTTTCATTTGCTTCTTTTGAGTTGATACCCATATTAATTGTTACGTAATCGCCCGGATTTACATTCAACAATACAGTCTCAACTCTTCCCTGGTTATAGAAGTTTACGGAATCACGTCCTGCCATACCATTGTTCGAGAAACCGCTGAAGCAATCCGGAAGAGCTGTCGTTCCGTTTGCAACGCTGTTACCCCATGAGCAGTATGAGCGGCCGTAAGCATCACCTGCAATTGCGCCGGAGTTGTTTGTTGTCGAGTCTCCTATCGCGTAAAGCTTCGGCTTGTCAAGCGGTGACTTTGCTGCCGCCTGCGCAATTGATAATGTTGACAGCTCCGAGCCTGAAAGGAATGTCAAATCAAGCACTCCGTCACATACCGCAACGTTAAAGGATGAGCCTGACTTTGAAATACCGGTTGTAGCCGCGACTGTTTCAACAACCTCCGAGGTCATTGTTGCAGATGTTGTATCAACAGTTACAACATAATTTCCGTTAGGAACCGCTGCCTTGAATCTGTAATCGGCTGTTCCCGTTACTTTTGCTTCATTCACTGTTACAACGCTTGTGTCAGCAAAACCGTAACCGAGCTTATCCGTATAGAGTGTGTCTGCAACCTGTGTATAGCCCTCTGCCGGCTCCTGTGAACCGAACGCAAAGGATAAGCCGTGAATATTTACCTTAACCTTAACTGAAAGTCCTTCCTCGTTTGTAGCCTTTACATATACGACTGCCGGCGAAGCGCCTGCCGCTACTGTAAGTCTGCCGTTTTCAAAGGTTACTCCCTTGACTGTTGTCTCTGTTACGCCATCCTTTGCAAGAAGCGAATATGTTATTGCTCCGCCATCAATCGGCGCGCCTGAACCGTCGCGTGTTTCTGCTTCAAAATCAGCAACAACATTACTCTCGCCTGTGAACGGAATTGTAATAGATGATGTTGACTTTGTGAATGCTACTACATTTGATGACGTTGTAAGCTGGATTGTCTTTTCATCCTGCTTGCCGTCCTTTGTTGCGGTAACTATAACTGAGCCTGAAGCGCCTTCCTTTACTGTGAGTGTCGCTGTCTGCGCTCCTGTTGAGGTAAGCTCTACATTCGCATACTCCTCTGCCAATGCCCAGTCTACCGCGCCTGTAATCTTCAAGCCGTCTGCATCTGCAAGTGCCGCGGATAAATCAACCGTTGAATCGGACTCACCGACATCCGGAACCTTTACCACATCCGCGCTTGAATTAACCTTGATTGTTGATAATACGGGCTTGTATGCATATAATGACCGGAGGTATACCGGGAAAGCGCCGGAAATACAGAAATACTTAACTCCTGCAACGTTCGTAGGAACCTCGGCCGTCTCACCGATCTTGTTTCCTTCCGCGTCATTTACAGCTACAGTATATGTTCCGATGCTCGGATCAACCGATACGATAAATTCATACCACTTGCCCGCGTCAACACCTGAAATAGTTTCTGTCCCTGCTGTCAATGCGCCTGATGAACATGTGAAGGCATATTCCGAAACGGCATTGGTGTTATTGGGCGTATTAGACCATACACCAAATGTAGTGCCGTCTGAAACCTTCGCTGTAAACTTCATAATATACTGTGAAGTCTGAGCCGCCCACTGATAATTTGCAACGGTCGAACCGCTGCCGCCGTTTGCGTTGAAAACAATTGATTTCGTTCCGTCCTCATCCTTGACAAGCTGCATGGTTCTTGCGCCGTTTGAACCGTATATTGACCAGTTGTTAAGAATTACATCCTGTGAGGTAAGCTCATTTGATGTACCGTAATAGCCTACCAGACTGTCACCGTAATCATTCATATCAATCGGATAACCTGTCTGCGGAATAAGCTGATTGCTGTTTGCCGCATTTGCTCCGATTATTACAAACGGATATGTGGTTGTTAATTCGGTGTCTCCATATGTTACCTTACATGTAAGAGGAACATAGTAGTTTGATACACCGTTTCTTACATTAACATTACATACATTCTTATCAGTGGTTATATTTACATAGCCGTCCTCTTTATCAAGACCTGCCCATGACCACTCAAATGCAGCTCCGTCAACAAGATCACCGCCGTAGTTGCCTGTAGCCGAAACTACATACTGATAATCAACCGAAGTTCCCTCCTCCGGCTGCGAGATCTTTGCTGTTCCCTGTGAGAAACCAACCTCTGAAAGGGTTTCCTCCTGCTTCTCGCCGAATACATCTCCTTCCTCTACATCTCTTACAATAATGTTGTCGATCTTAAATGTATTACTGTATCTGCCGTTCAACCAGTATAAACCTGTAATTTTTGAACCGTCACCGGATAACGGAACAATTACCTTATCCGCTGCGACAGTACTGTCTTCCGCTGTAATTGTGACTGATACCAGACCTGCATCTCTGTCAACATACAGCTTATAGTGATACCAAGCTCCGCCTGAAAGCGTTACTGTACTCGTAGACACATCATTAATAGTCCACGTTGTGGAATTTGCAGCGCCGTCCAGCTTGAATATGAATCCGTTGGCACTGTTATATGCTGTATTTGCAGCCGGGATCGCGCCCGACCTTAAAATGAATTGTGACGCATCTTTGTTGCCTGACGCAAGCGCCGCATCAAATTCTGCCACATATGCTGATTGGCTGCTTAAATCAATATTAAAATCAGAATATGAGCTTCTTGAGTTTGTGGTTGAATTACCGACATACTGCAAATAATTAGTCTTATCAGTGCCAATGGAAACATTCGCCTGCGCATTCTGTGATGTCATCACAGTACTTGCATCGGTAACACCCTCATAATCCTGAGTGTAAATTTCCGCAGCACTTGCCGTAATCGCAAGCCCTGCAAAGGCCGATGAAGCGACAGCCAGAGCCGCGATACCGCTTACGAGTTTCTTAAATCTCATAAATTCTCTCTCCTTTATAAAACAAATTCCTATATGTCCCGTCCGCATAGGACATAAACAGTTACTATAATTTTAACATACAAATTTTAAAATGTACAGTGCATTTTGCTAAAAATGTGAATTTTTAAATAAAAAAATCTGTTTTTTGAAGATTATATATTAACAGGGTCTTCTGCTGCGCTTCTGCATATTGGATTATCCCTATACAGCTCACATCTCATTTATTTTAGTCATCTCCGAAATAATGAACCAAAAATTTTTTAACTTCAATTTTACCTCACTGTGAATCCCCTTGCTGTTCAGCTCCGTCGGCCGGTCGCGTTACGGACCTTCACCCGTTGGAGTACCTCCCGCCGGACAAACAGAAAAACCCCGCAAATTGCATGATTACGAGGTTTTCTGATGAGCTGCACTGCCCGTTTACCATATAAAATTATTTGCCCTGACCATAATAAGCGTTAGCTCCATGCTTACGGAGGTAGTGCTTGTCAAGGATCGCCTGTGAAATCGGCGGGAGTCCCGGAGTAAGCTGCATACAGCGGAGCGCCATTTTTGCGCATTCCTCCATAACAACCGCGTTATGTACAGCGTTCTTTGCATCCGTACCCCATGCGAACGGACCGTGGTTTGAGACGAGCACGCCCGGAATAGCCGCCGGATCCTTGTCCTTAAAGGTTTCAATGATAACGAGACCGGTATTCTTTTCGTAGGCGCTCTCAATCTCCTCCTTAGTCATAAGGCGGGTTGCCGGAATCTCACCGTAGAAATAATCGGCATGGGTTGTACCGAATGGCGGAATGCCCTTGCACGCCTGCGCGAATGAGGTTGCCCACGGTGAATGTGTGTGAACGATACCGCCGCATTCGGGGAATGCCTTGTAAAGCTCAAGGTGAGTTGGTGTGTCTGATGACGGATTGTAATCACCCTCAACCTTATTGCCGTCAAGGTCAACAACCACCATATCCTCAGGTCTGAGCTTCTCATACTCAACGCCTGACGGCTTGATTACAAAAAGACCTTTTTCACGGTCGATTGCCGAAACATTGCCCCATGTAAATGTGACAAGACCATATTTCGGCAGATCCATATTTGCTTCATATACCTTTTGTTTAAGTTCTTCTAACATAATAATGTTCCTTTCATTAATTTAGTTGTATCTATATGCTTTCACTAAGTTTTCTATAATTAATGTAATAAAGAAAACTTAGTGAAAAAGGGCTTAACAGCATGCATTAAATATTATTAAAATTATGAAATACTTAATGCATATTATATATTATATAACAAAATCTGCAATTAATCAATATATTTAAAAAAAATTTCCATTGACTTGACATAAAGTCAAGTCAATGGAAAAGTATTAGTGATTTGGTTGTAAAATAAGGGAAAATCCAATTTCCAAATAATTTTAAGGCTGTTATATAATTTTATTCAAACAAAAAGACCGCTTCTGCGGTCTTTAACTGGCAAAGGACTGCAATTTTGATAAAATGCACACCCCTAAAGGGATTTACACTCCCTATAATCAAGTCTGATGTAGATACAAGATATCGTCGTATTTCTATTTTGCATTATTCAAATCGGCACAATGCTGATTCTGTTCTGCTCTGTTCATATTATCCGAAAAAAAATCCCGCTGTCATATCAAGATAATTATCACCGCTGTAATTACCATACTTTTCTTTAACAGCAGCCTTGAATTCATCGGCCGCTTTACATTCGCCGGCAATGACTTTTAAATCCCTAAGATAATCAATCTTTGTCTGCGCATCCTTTAAATCCTCCGGTGTATAATGCGATGTAAGAATTAAGTCAATTCCCCTTGCAATATAATCAGTAAGCTGTGAGATAATCACGTCAGCGTGAGTTGCTCCCGCAACAATTGAATGGCAGTCATGACCGAGCATATGAGTGTAAACTGCATTGATTTCGGGGATTTCAATATCAAACGCATCGGGGGTTTGCGTTATAATAAAATCAATGCCGCCGATTGTGATTTTACCCGGTTCAATATGGTCGGTTACGGTATGAATTGAATTATCAAATATTTCGCCGAACGCGTCTGTAAAATTATCAATCAATGCTTTGCCGCCGCCGTTGTGTCCGTATTCATCCGCATTTTTTGTAGCATACTTTTTGACCTTGGGAAGGAAGCTGCCGCCCGCCATATGATAGGCGGTGAGTATTCCGCAGACCTCTAAATCATCAAGATACTTTTCAAGCTCAGTATTGTTATCAAAGAAACAAGGAGACTCGATTATAACGTCTTTACCGTCTTTCTCAATAATAAACAACTCATCGTCAATGAAGTCGTTTGTCTTGTAAGCGTGAAGTCTGATTGTGCCGAAGTCATATACGCTGACCTCGCCCTTTGTAAGTGCCACCTTTGTAAATGTGTTCTTGTTCATAATGTATCCTCCTTGAATTGGTTTTATTTGAATTATCAGAGATGCCGTCCGCTCATCTCTTTATCTTGATTACATTATAGCATCGCTTTAAAAAGCTGTAAAGTACGCACTTTTTTGTGCTGTAGTTACCGGATGGTGACTTTTAGGCAGTTACCGGATAGTAACTTTTGCGCAGTTATGCGAAATTTAAGCTATTTTTAATTTGAAAATTTTTTTGAGATTTTTCGACAGACACAATAAAATGCTGTACCCTACTCAGAGTACAGCATTTTTTATATAAGAGCCTCAAGCACAGTGCCAATATCACTGTCAATACAAATCGACTGATTTTCAATCCCTGCCGGGCATATTGCCTCACCTAAATTTATACAGGCATACATTGCATTTTTGTTCCCGACCGTCATTCTCCAAAAGGGATATTTTATAATGACCGGGGTGTTTAATCCAACGCCCAATTCAAGAAACAATATATTCAAATCCTTATGTCTTTTCAAAAACAAATCATATCTTTCCGCTGCCTGATACCAAGCTTCGTCTTGAACAAAGGCGTCATCGCAGCGCAGATTCATTGTCATGGGCGCGCCGCATTTCGGACAATGCGGTATAAGCTCAGTTGGGATTTTCATATTTTTTTGTTTCGTAATCATTTTACGGACAGCTTCTTCATTATCATAGGTTTTGCTGTGGCAGGGCTTTGAGCATTGCCACAGTCCATAATCACCCTGCGTATAAAACAGACGCTTTTTATCAAAACCCGCAAGCTGAAATTGGTGGTCAACATTTGTTGTAAGAACAAAATAGTCTTTATCCTTCACAAGCTCCAGCAAATCCTTATACGGTTTGCCCGATTGAACATCATAGCGGTTTACATATATGTGCCTGCTCCACCATGCCCAATATTCCTCCAAAGTATCAAAGGGATAGAAACCGCCCGAATACATATCCGTAATACCGTATTTTGCTTTAAAGTCCGAAAAATATTTGTCAAACCGTTCTCCTGAATATGTCAGTCCTGCTGATATGGAAACTCCGGCACCCGCACCGATAAGAATTGCGTCAGCAGTTTCAACTTTTTCTTTTAGCCGGTTTATATTATCCGAGTAATTTTGTGTAGATTTCTTTGTCCCTGTCTTTAAAAACATTAAAAATCACCCTTTCTATGCTCGAGTTTTTGAGATGTTTCGTAACCGTCTGCACAGCAATTTCAGCCGCTTTACCATTAGGGAAACGGAACTCTCCTGTGGATATACAACAAAATGCGATTGATTTAATCTTATATTCCTCTGCAGCCTTCAGACATTCGATATAGCAGGATTTAAGCAAATCACAGTCTTGCTCGGTTAATCTGCCGTGAATGATGGGACCTACCGTATGAATAACATAATCACAGGGTAGATTATATGCGCCTGTGATTTTTGCTTGACCTGTCGGCTCTTTGTACCCTTGTTCTTTCATCAGCCTGTTACATTCCGCGCGGAGCTGTATGCCTGCATAGGTATGAATTGCGTTATCAATACAGCTGTGGCATGGTACAAAGCAGCCGAGCATTGCGGAATTTGCGGCATTAACAATTGCACCGCATTTAAGCGTTGTAATATCTCCCTGCCAAAGACTGATTTTACCACAAATAAACGGAAGCGTATCTGAGTCCGTAATTCCCTTTGCAGCGGTTTCAAGCTGTAAATATTCATCTTGAATTTTCAGAAAAGCCGCATCAGCGTTCATCGGCGGACGCACATTCATAAGTGAGCGCAAAAGCTGTTTTTTGTTCTCTGTCGATTGTGGTATTTCAATATTCTCATACTTCGGCTGTTCCTTTATGAGCGTTGTTATTAAAAAATTTAATCTTTCAAGCTGTGTCATAATCTACCTCTTTTCTATAGCCCGGACAGGGCAAGCATTTATACAGTTACCGCAGTGCAGGCAATTGGTCTGACGTATTTTCGCCTTGCCGTCTGATATATCAATACAATTCTGAGGACAAAGCTTAAGACATTTCCCACAGCCTATACATTTGTCGTTAATATAATATCCATGCTGTATTTTGTTTTCACTGCCGAATATAAAGCTGTACCGCTCAATCGGCTTTTTTGATAAATCAAAATATTCGCCTGTACCCGCATATATTTGAAATACGGTAAGTGCCTGTTGTGATTGTGCTGTAGGATAAATTTCATTCATATAGGGATTCTTATCAATGAGGCGTTTAAGCCTTTCATTTCCCATTTCTCTTACTCTTCCGCGAAACGATATGGAAATACAGTGCAAAGTGTCAGCGCCTTTCATTCCTGTGAGAGATAGATATTTTTGTTTTATCAGCCTGTTGTAAAAATTCTTGCCCTTTGCTGTAAGAAAATACATACCATTAGAATCGTAATCCATAATATCAATCACGCAGGTAACAGGCAAGCCTTCATCGCCAACAGTGGCAATAACCGTTGAATGTACATCGTTTTGTATTATTTCAAAAAAATCTAATATTTCCATCATTAAGAACCTCCTGCTTTATATGAAGATTATATACCTTTGTCAATGTCTTGTAAAGTACGCACAATATAGTGCTATAGTTTCTTTTCGGTAACTGCTTGACAATTGCGTCAACAAAGGCTATAATATATTCATACAGACATATCGAAACAAAGTATCTGAATGATACTGAAAGGAGATTGATTATTTTGAAAAAAGAATTACCGGCTTGCCCCGTAGAAACTACACTGATGCTTATATCCGACCGTTGGAAGGTTCTTATTATCCGCGACCTTTTAAGCGGAACAAAGCGATTTGGAGAACTAAAAAAGTCTGTTGGAAACATATCTCAAAAGGTATTGACTGCAAATTTGCGAAAAATGGAAGCGGACGGGCTTTTAACCCGTGAGGTATTCCCCGAAGTGCCACCAAGAGTGGAATACACATTAACTGAAACAGGCTACAGCCTTAAGCCTATACTCGACTCAATGGTAATATGGGGAGAAGAATACAAAGCAAGAAATGCGTAGAAAAGAATATGTAGTCAATACTTCACTATCATGACAAGTAGTATCAAATACATTTAGCGAAAAGAAACACGATTACCACAAAAAGAAACACGGTAGTTCTTCTCAAAAACATACGAAAACAAAAATAAGACCGACTTTCCGTTGCCGGAGGGCGGTCTTTTACTATGCCTTGTATCCCTAAAACAGCATACCACGTTGTTTTCAGACAAAAAATAAGAACGGTAACTTTTTATCAAAATTACCGTTCTTATGTGGTACGCGATCAGGGGTTCGAACCCTGGACACCCTGATTAAGAGTCAGGTGCTCTACCAACTGAGCTAATCACGCATATTCTGTTTTGAAAGAGTTTCAATCCGGAACACCTCATGCAAGGTATTCCGGATTTTCTGGTACGCGATCAGGGGTTCGAACCCTGGACACCCTGATTAAGAGTCAGGTGCTCTACCAACTGAGCTAATCACGCATACCTCTTATGTCCTCCCGAACACAAGAAATATAATACCACGATTATTCCTATTTGTCAAGCTTTTTTTTCATTTTTTTCGAAAAAATTTATCGCACTCCGTTAAGGTCAAACATCTTGTTCATTTTATTTGAGTGCGCGTGGCATATTGCAAGCGCGAGACCGTCCGCGGCGTCATCCGGCTTCGGAATTACATTGAGGTTCAGAAGCAGCTTTACCATGTTCTGGATCTGCTGCTTGTCCGCTCTGCCGTAGCCTGTCACGCTCTGCTTTACCTGCAATGGGGTATATTCATATATGGGAACGTTTTTATTCCTTACCGCCACAAGAATTACCCCTCTTGCCTGAGCGACATTTATCGCGGTTTTCTGGTTTGAATTGAAGAACAACTCCTCAATCGCCACCGCGTCGGGATTGTACTTATCAATAAGCAGCGTCATTTCATCATAAATCTTTTTAAGCCTGTCTACCGTAGGCATTCCCGCCGGTGTCGTTATTGCTCCGTATTCTAACAGTCTGAACTTGTTTCCTTTATACTCCAGTACCCCGATACCGACTATCGCATAACCCGGGTCTACTCCTATTATAATCACTTCATTCACCCTTTGTTGTATAATATTCATTAATTTTGTATAAATATTCATACATATTTATACTAATTTAACTATTGCATATTTCAGAAAAATAATGTATAATACCATTATACATTAAATCACAACGGATTGCAAGTTTAAATCCGTTTTATTGAAAGGAATGAATCATCTTGGCTAAGGATAAGGTTGTATTAGCATATTCAGGCGGACTTGATACTTCTATTATCATCCACTGGTTAAAGGAAAATTATGATTATGATGTTGTTTGCGTATGCGGCGACGTTGGTCAGGGCAAGGAGACCGAAGGTCTTGAAGAAAGAGCAAAGAGAACAGGCGCTTTAAAGTGCTACATAGCTGACCTGCGTGACGACTACGTTAAGGACTATATATTCCCGACTTTGAAGTCAGGCGCAGTTTACGAGGGCAAGTACCTTCTCGGTACATCACACGCCCGTCCGATTATCGCAAAGACTCTCGTTGACATTGCTCATAAGGAAGGCGCTGTCGCTATCTGTCACGGCGCTACAGGTAAGGGTAACGACCAGGTTCGTTTTGAGCTTACAATCAAGGCTCTTGACCCGTCACTCAAGATTATTGCTCCATGGAGAATATGGGACATTAAGTCGCGTGAGGATGCCGTTGATTATGCAGAAAAGAACGGCATTGAGTGCCCTGTTACAAAGAAAGATCTCTATTCAAGAGACAGAAACATCTGGCACATCAGCCATGAGGGCGTTGATCTTGAGGATCCGTGGAATGAGCCGAAGTATGACAGTCTGTTAAAGCTTGGTGTATCGCCTGAGCAGGCTCCTGATGAGGCTGAATATGTTGAAATCGATTTTGAGGCAGGCGAGCCTGTTTCGGTTAACGGTGAAAAGCTTGCTCCGCGTCAGCTTCTTGAAAAGCTTAACGCTCTCGGCGGAAAGCATGGCGTAGGTATTGCCGATATTGTTGAGGACAGACTTGTAGGTATGAAGTCACGCGGCGTATATGAAACACCTGGCGGCACAATCCTCTACGCAGCTATTCAGGAGCTTGAATATCTCTGTCTCGACCGCGATACACAGGCATTTAAGCGTCAGAGCGCAATCAAGTTCTCAGAGCTTGTTTACGACGGTAAGTGGTTCACACCGCTCCGTGAGGCTATGTCAGCTATGTTTGACGAAATGGAAAAGACGGTTACGGGTACTGTAAGACTTAAGCTATACAAGGGTCAGTGCACACCGGCAGGCGCTAAGTCACCATATTCACTCTACAATGAAGATATCGCATCCTTCGGCGACAGCCATGAGCTTTACAGCCACAAGGACAGCGCAGGCTTCATAAACCTCTTTGGTCTGCCGCTCAAGGTCCGCGCTATGATGAAGGCAAAGAACGGAATCAAAGATTAATTTTAATAATAACAGACGGCGGAGCTGCTTTTATGGCTTCGCCTTTTTTTTGCAGAGAAAGGAATTTGATATGAAGCTTAATAATGGAACAATAAAAATACCAATATACAAATGAATGTGCATAAGGATATAAAATGGGTCAGTGTTTCAGAAATAAAAAACTACGAGTTTTGTCCTGCGGATGTTGAGATATTGAATATGATTGAAGTGTAAATATGGATCTGGTGTTTAAGGCTTATAACGTAGTAATACTAATAAAACAAAACGCAGCAAGATCAGAGCCTCACTGCGCTTGCCGCATTATTTCCTTAAGCATTGATATTCTGTAGTTTAAAGCATAGCACAGACCGTCCCGTCGACGTTCATCAATGTATTCGGATTTCTGTAAAATACGGTAGAAGTCATCATCAATTCCGATAAGTGCATCAAAGTTAATCCATGATGTATCTGTTACAAGATGAATTTGCTTCTGATGTGTTGAGACAAAGGGCTTGCTCTCATCGAATTTTACAGGCTTTATATTCTTTGCAATTTTATCATACCAAAGACTGGTGCCGCA
>JBJEIW010000098.1:0-2999 GCA_051877435.1 Candidatus Ornithomonoglobus sp. | reverse complement strand
ACAGCAGGGGATTTTCTTTTGCAAACCTCATTTTCATTCATAACAGGAATGCTTTAAATAAGCTGTAATATAAAGATGTTTATCGCTCCGAATATCAGAGTCATCGCCCATGCGGATTTAAACATCTTATCCCATTTTACCCTGGCGCTCGTATTATCAATAAGTATTTCAAGGAAGAACGCCGCGGCAACAACTAAAATTGCAAGCGGAATACTCCACCATTTTGAGCATACGATAAACAATGCGATAACGCCGAGCAGAAATACATTCTCATACCAGTGCGATATTTCTATAATCGCCATCATACCGCCCGAAAGCTCCGTTGTTATACCCTTGACCATTTCCTGATGCGCGTGATGCGACATGGAAATATCAAACGGGGATTTGCGCAGCTTTATTGTAAGGATATATAAAAATCCGATAAATACTCCGGGCAGATACACGATATTAGGCAGCTGTGATCCGGATATAATTTTTGATATTGTAAACGTGCCCTCGCCGGAGGTAACCTGTGTCGCCAGATAAAAGCCTACAGCGGTCAGAAGCACCATCGGCTCATATGAGAGCATCTGTATCATTTCACGGTTTGCGCCCATAACCGAATACGGCGAGTTTGTTGTTGAAGCTTCAAGCACAAGGAACATTGCCGCCGTTGTGAGCACGAAGAACACGAGAAGCAGGTTTGTTCCGCCATAGAACAAAGCGCCCGTAAAAACAACGAATATTATAAAGCACCATGCGAAAAGATACTGCATATTGTTAATCAGCAGAATCTCTTTATTTATGAGCTTTCTCACATCGTAGAACGGCTGAAGCAGCGGCGGTCCTATTCTTCCCTGCATACGCGCTGTAAGCTTACGGTCAAGCCCCGCAAGCAGACCGCCTATAAACGGAGCGCATACAATATATAATATAATTCCGATTGCAGATTTAATCATTAGAACACACCTCCGCTCATAGTCAATACAAGTCCCATACATACGATTATTACGCCTATGGATATTATAAGGGACGGTCTCCATACCTTTTTTTCTCCGAAATAGTCAACCATATACCAGTTTGAGAGATACATATTCTTTGACTGCTCAAAGGAATCTCTGAAATGACGGTTATCACCCTCATTTATACCCGACATATATTCGATATTCGGTGTCGCCTTTATTCTGTGCAAAATAAATCTTGCAAGCAGCGGTATTACAAATACCATTATAAGCATTATTACCATGATAACAAGATCCTCCGCCGCAAGCACCGAAACATTCGGAACATTAAAGAGCTGCTCAAGCAGAGGCTCAACAAGCTGCACCGATATTACGGGAAGCAGCACGCAGAGCATTATCATAAGAAACGCATGACCGAAAAGCGAGAACCACTGTCCGGCAGACGGCTTCTTTTCAACCTTGTGCGATAACGCCTTGCAGGCAAGAATTTTTGCCAGCCACTTTGTCCAGTAAAGCATTGTAGTCGCGCTGCCGAAGGCGATAAACAAAATCAGAACGATATTTCCCGCGTCAACAAACGCCTTGAGCGCCGCCCATTTTGAAATGAGCATTCCGAACGGCGCAAGGAACATTCCGGCTATGCCGATTACCATTATAAAGCCCATCATAGGCATACTCATAATAAGACCGTGCATATCCTCAATATCACGGCTGCCCGTAGCGTTTTCTATAGCGCCCACAGCCTGGAACATCATTGATTTTGAAACAGCGTGGAACATCAGAAGCAGAACGCCCGCCCATACTGTCTCCTCTGTTCCCACTCCCGCGCAGGCGGTGATAAGACCGAGGTTTGAAATTGTGGAATAAGCCAGAACCTTTTTTCCGTCGCTTACCGTTATCGCAAGCATACTTGCAATAAGGAAGGTGAAGCCGCCTATAAGTGATACCATTATTCCCGCAAGATTTCCGCCGAGCATCGGGGAAAGTCTTAAAAGCAGATAAACTCCCGCCTTAACCATTGTCGCGCTGTGAAGCAATGCGGATGTCGGTGTAGGCGCAACCATCGCGCCGAGCAGCCATTTTGAGAACGGAAGCTGCGCCGATTTCGTAAGCGCCGCAAACGCAAGCAGTATTACCGGGATAAGCGCCGCGCCGACAGCCGGACTTATGCTCACCAGCTCCTGAAGCGTTGTAATATTGAGTTTAAGCGCGCAGTATACAATGGCAAACGCAAAGCCTAAGCCGCCCAGAAGATTCATCCAGAGCGCGCGGAAGGAATTATTTACAGCTTCCCTTGTCCTTGTATAGCCGATAAGCAGGAAGGAGGAAACGCTTGTAATCTCCCAGAAGAAATAAATCCAGATAAGATTTGCCGATGTGACAAGTCCGAACATCGCGCCTAAGAATACAAAAAGCATCGGGAAGAAGAAGGTTCTTCTGTCCTTAAACTCAGTGTGATGCTTGTGATAATCCGTCATGTAGCCGACCGCGTAAATACAGATAAGCGAGCCGACTATGGCGATTATAAGACACATAACAATCGTAAGCTTGTCGCAGTATATATGATTTACCGCCGAAGCCGCGCCCCCCGACAGCTCAAGCCATGCCATGATACATGTTCCGGCAACGGACAACAGCGCGGCGTGATATTTTTTATATCTGAAGCTGAGGCGGACAATCAGTACCGTCAGAAACAGCTCAACCGCCAGCATCAGATAATCAATAATATGTATGAGCTCGGATTGCTCCATATATTTCACCGGCTTTCCGCCGGAGCCGACAAAATAAGATATTGCAAACGCCACCGCCGCGATAATAACCACTCCGCTGCAGGTGTAGACAACACCTTTTCTTATGTTGTTGTTTTTTGTGAATGCCAAAACTGCCGCCGCAATAAACGGGAACAGAATCAGAAAAGATATAAATTCCACAACCTCATCTCCTCGTAAAATATGTTTACTTCATTTTACCATAGTTTTGAATAAAAATCAAGATATATCCATAATTTGAGTTTCCCCATTTTTTCAGCACCAACCAAAACCAACATCAGTAAACAAG
>JBJEIW010000097.1:0-13460 GCA_051877435.1 Candidatus Ornithomonoglobus sp. | reverse complement strand
AACGGACACACCTTAGAGCGACGCTATTATATTTACAAAATGAGTGATGAGCTGGACAGACTGTACGGTGAGGTTATGAATACAGCGCCGGTAAAAGCCGACCGTTTCCCCATACTGTCGGACACGACAAAGGAATATACCTCCGTTCAGGTTTCCACCTGCGGCAAAAACAGCAGCAATCTCACAAACGAGCAGATGAACGAGCTTATTACCGCGCTTAAAGAGGACATTACATCAGCATCCTACGGTGAATATGACAACGATTCCCTCACATCAATCAATTTCAACTGGATAATGCCCTCAATAGATGAGACAGGCAATCCGATTACAGACAAAAATAAGTGGGCGTCAACCTCTGTTATCTATGCTGTTCATCCCGCCTATGAGAGGACTATAGCGCTGCTTGAAAAGTGGGGTATGTATAATGTGATGCCGACATCTGATGATGTGCTGTCGGCTGAGTACTGCGATTATAATGAGAATGACGGAAATAATGTCACATACATAACCGATAAAGCCGAAATCAAAAAAATTCTTTACTATCTGTACAATAACCGTGACAGCCTCGAAAACTCGTCAGATACTTCAAAAATCATACTTCTGAACTATAACAGCGGCACGTCATGGAGCGTGAATGTGCCGGAGTTTCCCGACTGTCTGTAAATCTGATTTCATATATAATTTTTGCGGGCAGGACTTATCATCCTGCCCGCATTACAATATATCATAATTATTTACTGCTCCAAAGCACTGCTTGGGCGTTGTTGCTTATTCTTTCATATCCGCTTTCAAACTGCACCCATCTGCCGCCGCTGAAATAATACTTTACGTCATTTGTGTAGCTGCCGCTCACGGAAAGTACACCGTCATCATTTACGAGCGTGCTGTCCTCCTCCGTGTCATACACCGCAAGCTCTATTCTGCCGTTGCGGTAGCCCTCGCGGTATACGGTACAGTATTTTCCGCCGGACGGTATTGCGGGGAGCTTTAAATATCCGTTGTCTGTTATGGCGTTAAAGGCTCTTAGGAGCGTCACAACGGATTGCTCAATTGTATATGTGCCCTTTGGGTCAAAATGCGTGTCGTCCACTCCGTTCATAATGCCGTAGCGGCTCATAACGCCTACCGCTTCCCTCGCCCATTCCTGAATGTCGGCGCTGTCGCTGTACTCCGTTTCCTCCGCTCCGTTCATTGTGTACAGGTCAAGCAGTCTTGCAAGTATCGCTGCAGCCTCCTCGCGGGTTATGGTGTTTTCCGGTCGGAAGGTGCCGTCCTCATAGCCGTTTATAACGCCTATCGCCGCAAGCTGACATACTGCGGTATCTTTGCTGTCCGTAAATTCTGTATTTGTTTTTTTCGGCAGCTCGACCGTACCGATGTATTTAATTACGTTTTTTGCAATACCGCAAAATTCTTCTCGGGTTATTCCCATTACAAATTCGGGCGATTCTTCCGTATTCATACCCAATAAATCGTCCGGGATCAACCTATATGCCGCGGCTGTTTTCATATCCTCCAGCGCCCATGGCGACACATTACCAAGCTGCAAGAGCGTCTCCTCAAGCGTATATTCCGGTTCATCTTCAGGCTCAGGCGCATATTCCGGCATCCATTTCATGCTTGATTTTACCCAGTCTGTACCGTTCTCCGATTCCCAAAGCTCTGTAAGCGTTCTGACATATAGTGTACCGTCATTATAGCTCATGCCGTTCGGAAAATTCTCAAAGGTGTGATAGCTTATCACATTAAAAGCCTTGTCCAGAATATACACATGATTGCAAAGCCACCAGGATGCCGAATAAGAATTGGGCGAGCCATCCCATTCGCACCAGCGCGCGGCATAGAAATCTCCGCAGTCTATTACCTCATAACAGTCAAGTGTTCCATCAAAGGAAGCAAGCGTATCCGCCGGAAGCTTATCCTTATATTCCGAAAGATATTTTCCGTTTATCGGCTTTACATATTCCCTTTCCGGCGCATCTCCAATCAGCTTGTCAAAATCAATTTCCTCCGCCTTATCCCGTATGATAAACGCGTTCTTCATTCCGCCGTTATAATTTACCGGAAGTATCATATTGACCGAAAATTCCGTTGTCTGCCCTGCCGGAAGCTTTACGACCGACATTACCTCCCGGACAAGACTGTAATATCCCTTTTTAACAAGACCATAGCCAGGCTCCTTACCCTTTTCGTCTGTATATACGATTATCTTTGAGCCTGTTGTCGGAGCGTATGTAAAATATCTGTCCTTATATCCGTTATTTGTGATTTTCAGATTATAGGTATAGGTTACGCCGTAGTTGCCCAGATTTACCGCATAGCCGCTTACGGCATTCTCCGCGGTAATTTCATAATTCGGAGAATAAGTGTCTTTGCCGCTTGTGCCGGGCTGATTTTCATAGGCATGGGTATCGGTATGATGCGTGTCAAAATACCACATGTCACTTTTGTCTGCTTCGGGTACCTTGCTTCCATAGTAGGTCAGCTTGTTTTTATCCTTATACTCAAAAGCAAGCATTCCGCTTTCATCCGCCGCAGCCTTTGCCCACGGGTCGTCAAGCGGGCTTATGTTCGTATACCATTCGTCAAGCGTAATTCCGTCCGGATCATACTGGTTATATGATATTACGGGCAGATATGCTCCGTCCTCATCGGTATCATCTATTTCATATTCCAGATCAGTCTCCACCTGCGGAAGCGTACCGGCAATTCCCTTTATCGTTCTGTCATACCTCACAATTCCGTTTTCCGCATCTTTTCGGAAGGTTGAACGGTCGCCCAATTCCTCGCCCGCTTCAAACGCGCATACATTTACATTCATCGCACCGGACTTTATTTCAAGCACCGCCTGATAATGGACCGGCTCCCTGTAGTGAACAACGGAATAATTTGGAGTAAACTCACTCAGCCACCTTGTTCCGGACGCGGTGACGGTCTGTTCCTCCGACAGTCCGTTATACTCATATACCGCCGAGCCGTCCGCCTCGACAAGTGTTCTCTGCATGGTCTGCGCGCAGCAGTTGAAAAGTCCCCACTGAGCCATGCTGATTTGCTTGACACTGTTTTCATCATACCATGCGAGCGGCTTTATCGTTTCAAAGCCCACGCGGCTTATTGTATATGTACAGCTGTCCGAAACCGGCGTAAGCTCCACATCAAGCTCCATATCCTTTGATACCTTATCGGCATTGTTCTCCATTCCGATAAAATTATAATGCGAAAGATACAGATAATAGATGCCCGGTCCGAGATTATCGTTATTCATAATATAGCGCGGCTTATCGCTGTTTACAAGCGTATTGCTGTCCACTGCCTCCGGGTTATTGCAGTATATGTATTTTCCGCCGCCCACCGACTCAAATTCAAGCTTCTGCGGCTCGACCGCATGAGCCGCAAGCGACATTGCGCAGCCTGTCAGAGCAGCTATGACCGCCGCTTTTAATTTTATTTTCATTTACCTTTTCCTCCTAAAGCACTGATTTCATATTTTTAATAGGTATATTATACCACTATATATTGTATTCTGTCAATAATTAAACATACAAAAACCCCCTTAAAGCGGTTTATCGGAACCGTTTTAAGGGGGTTTTTCATCATTCCATAACATGGGTTTCAAACACGGGGTCATCTCTCCAGAGAACAACCTCTCCCCGCTCCCTTGTCTTTTTCACATCTATAAGCCTTTGATTGCTGCTGCCGCGAAAACGCAGCGTTATGTCGTGCTTATCCTGCTCAAACTCTCCGTCAACAAGAACGTCAATGTATGAGAGGATTCTTTCCGTAAGCTCCGTATATGCGCGGCACTTTTCCTTTCCCGTAAGCTGCTCGTAGGTGTAGCCGCTGTAGCACCATATTGTTTTTTCGGGATATGCCTTCTTAAAGCCCTCCGCAAGCCCCAGAACCGCCGTCTGGTTTTCCGGCTCCATAGGCTCGCCCCCGAGCAGTGTCAGACCTGCTATATAATACGGCTCACAGCTTTTTATAAGCTCCTCACAGGTATTCGCGTCAAAGCTCCTGCCATAACGGAAATCCCATGCCACCTTGTTAAAGCAGCCTTTACAGCGGTGCGTACAGCCGGACACAAACAGGCTTGTGCGCACTCCGGGACCGTTTGCAATATCATAATATTTAATTTCCGCGTAATTCATAGGTGCATTACCCTGTCTCTGATTTCCTGTGTTCTGCCCTGATTCCAGAACTGTGTTCCGATATAGCCGCAGGTGCGCCTTGCGACATTGAGCCTGTCCTGATCGCGGTTGTGGCATTTCGGACACTCCCAAAGCAGCTTGTGATCCTCTTCAACTATCTGTATCTCGCCGTCATAGCCGCAGCACTGACAGTAATCGCTCTTTGTGTTAAGCTCCGCGTACATGATATTGTCATATATAAACTGAAGAACGCTTATCACAGCCTCCAGATTATCCTGCATATCCGGCACCTCTACATAGCTTATCGCGCCGCCCTTTGACAGCGACTGGAACTGAGCCTCGAATTTAAGCTTTGAGAACGCGTCTATTTCCTCACAGACGTTTACATGATATGAGTTTGTTATATAACCCTTGTCGGTTATGCCCTCTATTATTCCGAAGCGTTTTTGCAGGCACTTTGCAAATTTGTAGGTTGTGCTCTCGATAGGCGAGCCGTATATGCTGAAGGACACATTTGTTTCCTTTGTCCATTCCCCGCATTTGTCGTTCATGTGCTGCATTACCCATTTTGCAAAATCAACCGCCGCCGGGTCAGTATGTGATTTGCCCGTCATGTATTTTACACATTCAAATAAGCCCGCGTAGCCGAGTGAGATCGTCGAGTAGCCGCCGTAGAGCAGCTTGTCGATCGGCTCTCCCTTTTCAAGCCTTGCCAGCGCGCCGTACTGCCAGAGAATCGGCGCGGCATCGGACAGAGTACCCTTGAGTCTTTCATGACGGCACATAAGGGCTTTGTAGCAAAGCTCAAGACGCTCGTCAAATATCTTTCTGAACTTATCCATATCCCCGCCGCTTGACAGCGCGACGTCCACAAGATTTATTGTCACAACGCCCTGATTAAAGCGTCCGTAGAACTTGTAATTGCCGTTTTCGTCCTTCCACGGCGAAAGACAGCTTCTGCAGCCCATAACCGGGAAGCAGTTGCCCTCCTTGAGCTTCTTCATCTGCTTTTCGGAAATGTAGTCCGGCACAAGACGCTTTGCGCTGCACTTCGCTGCAAGCTTTGTAAGGTAGAAATACTCTGTTCCCTCTTTTATATTGTCCTCCTCAAGAACATATATGAGCTTGGGGAATGCCGGAGTAACCCATACTCCCGCTTCATTCTTTACTCCCTTATGACGCTGACGCAGCATTTCCTCAATTATAAGCGCGAGGTCCTTTTTCTCCTGCTCATTGCGCGCCTCGTTGAGGTACATGAAGATCGTCAGAAACGGCGCCTGACCGTTTGTTGTCATAAGCGTTATAACCTGATACTGGATTGTCTGCACTCCGCGCTCGATTTCCTTATGCAGCCTTTTTTCAACAATAAGATCAAGAGCCTCATCGGTAAGCTGTATATCAAATTCCTTTGACTCCTCCAAAAGCTCGCGCTTTATCTTCTCACGCGATACCTGCACAAAGGGCGCAAGGTGCGTAAGACTTATACTCTGACCGCCGTACTGGTTTGAGGCAACCTGCGCTATTATCTGGGTTGCGATGTTGCAAGCCGTTGAAAAGCTGTGCGGACGCTCAATAAGCGTTTCGCTTATAACCGTTCCGTTCTGAAGCATATCATCCAGATTTACAAGGTCGCAGTTGTGCATATGCTGAGCATAGTAATCCGAGTCATGGAAATGTATTATGCCCTCCTTATCAGCGTCCACGATCTCCTTAGGAAGAAGCAGACGGCGCGTTAAGTCGCGGCTTACCTCACCCGCGATATAGTCGCGCTGCACGCTGTTAACAACCGGGTCCTTGTTTGAGTTCTCCTGCATGACCTCTTCATTGTTGCACTCAATAAGAGAAAGCACCCTGTCATCCGTTGTATTGGATTTTCTTATAAGTGATCTGGTATAGCGATACTTTACATAGTTTCTTGCGACATCAAACGCGCCGTAGGACATGATCTGGTTTTCCACCATATCCTGTATCTCCTCAACCGATACCGAGCGGTTCATCTTATCACATTTGAAATTAATAAATTCCGCAGCCTCCTGTATCTGAGCCTGTGTAAGCTCCTTATCCGATGTGGCATCGCTTGCCTTCTGCATCGCTGCGATTATCTTTCCGACGTCGAATTCAACCTCCGAGCCGTTTCGTTTAATTACCTTCATCTTGTTAATTATAACCTTTCAAAAATACTATATCTTGTGTTTTCTTGTATGCTTTGTATTATACTCCACAAAATAGAGATTGTCAAGCATTCGGTATGTTTTTCTTTTTTACAATCATGTTACAAATGTTACACAATGCAAAATATTTAAAACGGTATTGTAAAAAGAATTTTTTTATGCTATAATAAACTATGTATATATAATAATAACAGGAGATAGAAAATATGTCAGACAGCAGACAGAGTAGAATACGTAATTTTTGCATAATCGCGCACATTGACCACGGCAAGTCAACGCTTGCCGACCGCCTTCTTGAGCTTACGGGCGAGGTCGAAACAAGGGATATGCAGGATCAGATTCTTGACGATATGGACCTTGAGCGCGAGCGCGGCATAACGATCAAGGCTCACGCGGTTACGCTTAAATATACACGCGGCAACGGCGAGGAATATATTCTCAACCTTATAGACACACCTGGACATGTTGACTTTAACTATGAGGTTTCGCGTTCTCTTGCGGCATGTGAGGGCGCTATACTTATTGTTGACGCGTCACAGGGTATCGAGGCGCAGACCCTTGCCAACACATATCTCGCCATTGACCACGATCTTGAGGTCGTTCCGGTTATAAATAAGATTGATCTGCCGTCGGCAAATCCTGAGGCCGCTATTGAGGAAATTGAAAATATCATAGGCATTCCCGCTGAGGACGCGCCGAGGGTAAGCGCGAAAACAGGTCAGAATGTCGAGCAGGTGCTTGAGGAAATCGTGGAAAAAATCCCCGCGCCGACAGGCGATGCAAACGCTCCCCTGCGCGCGCTTATATTCGACTCCTACTATGACAGCTACCGCGGCGTTATAGTTTACGTCCGCGTTAAGGAGGGCTCGCTGAAGGCAGGACAGCGTATAAGAATGATGGCTACAAATGCCGAATTTGACGTTGTTGAGGTAGGAAGAATGCACCCGTCGGGACTTGTGCCGACAGATAAGCTTGAGGCCGGAGATGTGGGCTACATTGCAGCAAGCATTAAAAACATACAGGATACCCGGGTCGGCGATACTGTTACCTCTACCGCAAAGCCGGCAAAGGAAGCGCTTCCGGGATATAAAAAGGTCAATTCAATGGTATTCTGCGGCATATACCCCGCAGACGGAGCGCAATATGAGGATTTAAAAGAAGCTCTTATGAAGCTTCAGCTAAACGACGCGTCGCTCATGTTTGAGCCTGAAACCTCCGCAGCCCTCGGCTTCGGCTTCCGCTGCGGCTTTCTGGGGCTGCTGCACCTTGAAATTATTCAGGAAAGGCTTGAAAGAGAGTATAACCTCGACCTTATAACCACCGCGCCGAGCGTTATATACAAGATATATAAGACCGACGGGACAATGGTTTGGTGCGACAATCCGTCAAACCTCCCCAACCCCACCGAGATCGAGCATATGGAGGAGCCTATGGCAAGGGCATCTATTATGGTTCCAAAGGATTATGTGGGCAACGTTATGGAGCTTTGCCAGGAAAGACGCGGCATCTATAAGCACATGGAGTACCTTGACGAAACAAGAGCCGAAATTACCTATGAGCTTCCACTCAACGAAATTATATATGATTTCTTTGACGCGCTCAAATCAAGGACCCGCGGCTATGCATCCTTTGACTATGAGCTGTGCGGATATAACACCTCAAAGCTTGTTAAGCTCGATATTCTTCTCAACGGTGAGGCTGTTGACGCGCTCTCGTTCATCGTATTTGCCGATAACGCGTATGCAAGGGGCAGAAAAATGTGCGAAAAGCTAAAGGAGGTTATCCCCCGCCAGCTCTTTGAGGTGCCTATCCAGGCGGCAATCGGCACAAAAATCATCGCACGCGAAACCATCAAGGCGCTGCGCAAGGACGTGCTTGCAAAGTGCTACGGCGGCGATATTTCGCGTAAAAAGAAGCTGCTTGAAAAGCAGAAGGAGGGCAAAAAGCGTATGCGCCAGGTCGGCACGGTAGAGGTTCCGCAGGAGGCGTTTATGTCGGTACTGAAGCTTGATTAAAAATGCAGACAAAAAAGGTGACTTTTAAAAATCACCTTTTTTGTTTATATGCTTTTCTCTAATTTTTCTATAGTCAATGCAATGAAGAAAACTTAGTGAAAATAGGTCTGCATACATTAAGTACTATTAAAATACGAAGTACTTAATGCATGCTATATAGATGTCAGTCCAGACTAATCATTCCCGACATATCAGCATCAATCCATTCATATGTAAACATATTTGCAAATTCGTCTATTGACATCAGCATATATCCGTTTGCATTGTATATTACCTGCGGCTCATATACATTTTCACCGTTTATAAAAACGACCCTGATATTATTTTCCGGCATAACAGTAAATGCCCTTGCGCCGCTCATTTCATGATAATAGTCAGCAGGAATGGGAGTTATCGCCTTTTCACTGTTTCTTATCACATACAGGGTATCTTCATCATTGCTGTAATTTATATCAAATCCGTAATTGGCAAGATCCTCAACGGCTATAACGGCAGCGCTGTCTCCCCGGTGCATAAAAGTGGGGACTTCATAGCCGTCTATATAGCTTCTTATATCAGTAAAATATGTATATCCGTACATATCCTCCATTGCAGCAAAGCCATAATCAAGAAGCTTTGCGGCATCCGTATATCTGCTGTAGGAAGGATATGATGCCATTGTTACCGCAATCATTCTTCTTCCGTTACGGACAGCGGTTCCGCACAAGCAGTTTCCGGCTGCGTTAGTGGTTCCTGTTTTCAGACCGTCAGCGCCCTCATAATAGCAGCTGTCAAGCAGATGGTTTGTCGTATTATAAGACGAGCCGTGAAATACTATATACGGCTGCCGTGTTATATTCAGCACATCCGGATAATAGTGGATCAGACAGCGTGCAAGCTCCGCCATACCAATTGCCGAAATCTGATTATGCTTAAGACCATAGCTGTCATAAAACTGAGCATCTATACCGAGCCTTGCCGCGGTATCATTCATATACTGAACAAATGATGCTTCGTCGCCGCACAGGTATTGCGCAAGCGCAAGTATCGCATCGTTTGCCGAGCATACCAAGCCCGCATTAAGAAGCTCCCCGACAGTATAGGTTTCATTCTGATCAAGACCGATTGCTGTCAGCTCCGGATCAACACACGAAATCTCAAATGACGGATCACCCATAGTCACCACAGAGTCATAAGCAACCTTGCCTTCCGCAATTGTTTCAAATACACAATATGCAGCCATGACCTTTGTCATACTTGCAGGGGCACGCATTTCCCCGCCGTTATAATCATACAATACCTTTCCGGTTTCAAAATCCATAACACATGCCGCAGCTGATGAAATTTCGCTATCACCTATAACTGCCGCAGATGTGTTAATTCCGAATACAACACACTGCATTATCAGTATAATTGCCGTTATTGCACTTAATTTTTTCTTCATTTGTTTCCATCCTCTTTATTCACAATGAAGAACCATTTTCCCCAGAGCAAGGCTCTTCTGAACATCTATTACATGCTGGTTTGAGCTCCCCCTCCAGCTGAGCGTTGTGTCCTTTTTATCTTGTATAAACCGTCCGTCAACCAGAACATCAAGCATTTTTACAATCGGAAGATTTTTGACGTCCTTCCACTTATAGCCTGTATACATCCATATCGTCTTGTCAGGGAATCTTTTGCGCACCTCCGCGACAAGCGCCGTCATTTCATCACGTCTGCACATAAGCAGCGGATCACCGCCGGAAAAGGTTATTCCCGAAATGTACGGCTTTGCAAGATAGCCGAAAAGCTCCTCCTTTGCCGCCTTGTCAAATTCAAGTCCGCCGTTTATATCCCATGTGACCGGATTCTGACAGCCCGGGCAGTGGTGCTCGCAGCCCGCGGTCCACAGCACCACCCTCAGACCGTCACCGTTTAACATATCATCCTTTGTAATATTATGATAGCGTATCATTCTTACATGCTTTTCCTTTCAGCGATTTCAGCCATTTTTGCGGCATTAAGACGTGTGTCGCCCTTAACACGCGAATATGACAGATATCCGTTCATGCGGTCGATCTTCGTGAGATTCTTTGAGCCGCAAACAGGGCATACGTCCATTTCAAGCTCCTCATGACCGCAGTCGTCGCAGTATGCAAGTGAAAGATTAACACCCTCGTACAGTCCCATATCCATAGCGCGGCGCACAAGCGTCTTTATCGCCTCTCTGTTGTATGAGATCGGATACTTTACATACTGTATCTTTCCGCCGTTTGCAAGATTCCAGAAGCGGTTTTCGCTGTCCTGCTTTTCAATAGGGGTTATATCCTCGGTAACGTGGCAGTGGAAGCTGTTTGAAACATACTCTCTGTCCGATACGTTTTCCACAACGCCGTACTTTGACCGAAACTGTGTTACCTGCAAGCCGCACAATGATTCTGCCGGAGTTCCGTATATCGCATAGAGGTGTCCGTCCTCTTTTTTAAACTGCGCGATTTTGTCGTTTATGTGCTTGAGCACGTCAAGCGCAAAGCTACCGTCCTCAAAAAGGCTCTTCTTGTTATAGAGCTGCTGCAATTCATTAAACGCCGTTATTCCGAACGAGGCTGTCGCCGATTTCAAAAGCGGCTTTATCTTGTCATGTATTCCGAGCTTGCCGCCGTAGAAGCCGCCCTCGCAGTATGCAAGCGGATTTGTCGATGCGCGCATCTCGCCCAGATAGTCATATGTGCGGCAGTGCAGCTGCCTTATAAGCTCAAGATAATAGTCAAGCACCTCATAAAAGTCCTTTGACTCCTGTCTTGCCTTTGCAAGTATCATGGGCAGATGAAGCGATATTGCACCGATATTGAAGCGACCTACAAATACCGGCGTGTCGTTTTCGTCAGCCGGCTCTATCCCGCCTCTTTCATACCACGGTGAAAGGAATGCGCGGCAGCCCATAGGTGAAACGATCTTACCGTACTTCTTATACATTGAAGGAACATATCCCTCACCCGTAAGACTCAGCCAGTCGGGATACATTGTCTTTGCGGAGCAGTCTATGCCCGCCTCGAAAACATCCTCCAGCTCTCCTCCGGGGCCGTGAAGCTTTTCGTCATAGAGGAAAACAAGCTTCGGGAAAAGCACAGGCTTTTTATAGCCCGGCTTGCCCTGTCCGTTCATTCTCACCCTGAACATTATCTTTGTGCACATTCTCGCAAAGCGTCCCGTTCCCGTTCCGGCGGTAACCGTGATAAACGGATAGTCGCCGCGGCTTGAGGAAACGGAGTTGAACTTATACTCCCAGCCCTGGAAGCCCTGTTCAAAGTCGCGCTCAATATCCTTTATTGTAAGCTCTTCGCACTTTTCCTCATCAATTCCCAGCGAGCGGTACTTCTCCATATACTTTTTATATGACTTTTCCGCATACGGCTCAAGAATAAGCTCTGCTGACGGAACCGTAAAGCCGCCGTACTGCTGCGACGCGGCGCTCAGCACTATATCACCTATTACATCAAACGCGGTGTCTAAGGTCTTTGGCTCATTGTACCAGAGATTGCCCATTTCAAATCCGCCCTTTAAAACATTCGCCACATCAAAAAGACAGCAGTTCATCGTATCGCGTCTTGCGCTCATATCATGAATATAGATATATCCGTCACGGATCGCCTGAAGCTCCTCGGTTGTCAGGAAAAACTTCTTATACAGCTCCTTATTGAGCTGATTGAATATAAGGCTTCTCTTTGTTGAAACAAGAGCGCTGTCCGTGTTTGAATTTTCCTTATCACCTATGTACATGATCGACTGGCTCTTTTTATATACCTCGTCAAGCATCTGTACAAAGTCCTGCTTATAGTTTCTGTAGTCGCGGTAGCTCTTTGCAACCTTGGGATTTACCCTTTCGAGAGCTCCCTCAACGATATTATGCATCTCGGCAATTTCAATATCCTCTTTGCCCATTTCCTCTGCCGCTTTGGTCACAAACTTACAGATGAAATCCGTCTCCTCCGGCTTGAATTTGACAAGCACGCGGAAAGCTGACTTATTTACGGCAACAACGACCTTTTCAACGTTGAAATCCTCTTTTGTCCCGTCTTTCTTTACTACCCTCATATTGTTCTTTGTATCCTTTCTAAACCACAACATATTGTGTTTGCTGTCTGTTTAGTATTATACCTCACATGAGAATATTTGTCAAGACTGTTTATTGTTACATTAATGTTTCAACACTGTAATATTAATGTAATATTGATCTCTGTAAAATGCAGCATGCATTAAGTACTTCATTTTACATGCTTTGTAAACATAAAAGTCAAAAATTATCTGATAACGTAAAAAAATTTATAAAAGGGGTTCCTTTTTTCAGAAATATGTGTTATAATGAATATAAGTATATGTATAAAAGCCTATGGCTTTCTGTACTATGTTTAATATTCAGAGGAGGTAACATTATGAAGCACGTTAAGACTTTGAACAAGGCTAATCTTAAGGAAACTGCTGCTGTAGGCGGCTGCGGCGAGTGCCAGACATCCTGTCAGTCAGCATGCAAGACCTCATGCACAGTTGCTAATCAGAAGTGTGAGCACGCAGAATAATCAGGCTCGGAGATAACTCTCCGCTGCTGTAACAATTGCGCCGGGCGCCCGATTCTTTGACGCCGGGCGCATTGTTTTGATTACTGTATAGCTTTAAGAATTTAATTATATGTTAAGCTGATTTATTAAACTTAAACCATTATATTTGAAAGGACAAGATTTGAATTGATACATAAATATAAATTATTTGATATGGACATCGTTCTTGACGTGTATTCCGGCGCTGTTCATGTTGTGGATGACTGCCTGTATGATATGCTCGACTATCTGCTTGAACCGTTTACCGCGGAGCCGGAATGTCCTCAGTTTATAGTTGGTGAGCTTTCAAAGAAATATCCGGTTGAGGATATTAAGGAAAGCTATCAGGAAATATGCGAGCTTGTTAAAAACGGACAGCTCTTTACCGATGACTGCTATGAGGAATTTGCAAAGAACTGGAACAAGAAGAGCGTTGTAAAGGCTCTCTGTCTGCATATCGCTCACGACTGCAATCTCCGCTGCAAATACTGCTTTGCCGGCACAGGTGAATATCACGGTGCCCGCGGCATGATGAGCGCGCAAACCGGCAAAAAGGCGATCGACTTTGTTATC
>JBJEIW010000096.1:0-13760 GCA_051877435.1 Candidatus Ornithomonoglobus sp. | reverse complement strand
CTACGGCAATTCTAAAAAAGGGGGGCAAGAGTTAGCCGCATAAACAATAATTTATCAATCAAGAATAGCGCTAAAAACCCCCTTAGAATAGATTTGAAATACTTCTTGTTATTTCATGTGTCTGCTCTAAGGGGGTTATATCATTTTACTACAGTCCCTTTATTGTATGTGTTTTTATTCCCACTTGAATACCAAGACCTTTGAAGCGCTGCCTGCCGACTCCGCAAATGAATCCTGAAGCGATTTTGTTGCGTCGTTATAGTTTCCCGAAACAGGCGCCAACTGCTGAAGCTCTCCGTTTTCACTTGTTCTGACCGTTTCCATGTCAAACATTGTAATCTTAATTTCCGGATTAATATATATCATCGCCGATTCCTCCTTTATTCTACTTCCAGTGTCGCCGCTGCGCTGTCGTCTGCAAGTCCCTCTACGAACATAGCTATTATACATTCCGCGCCGCTCTGCAGCGTTACTGCGGTTGATGCAGACTCAAAGCTCTTTGTTGTACCGTTTGATGTTACGGTTCCTTTATATGTGCCAAAGCTGCTGCCGGAGTAAAGTAAACCGTTTTTGATCGTGAACTTAAAGCCTGTAGACTTGGCATCGCCCGATGTTGCTGCGCCGATATTCTCTGAAGTGATATTCCACTCCGCAAGCTGCGCTATAATACCCTTAACACCTCCGTAGCCGTTAAGCATAAGCTTACATGCAAGAGTATTATTATTGTAGTGGTTATGATCGGGGAAGCACGCTATAATAGCCTGCGCCGCCGCGTCTGCCGATTTATAATCATTTGCCGCATAGTCTGCAACATACGCGTTGAAGATCGCGTCCGCATTCTTTCCGATCTCTACCAGACCGAGATAGTTCGGGTCGCTTGCCGCTCTTTCCTCCGCAACCTGTCTTATGATTACATCATATGAATCCTTTCTGTAGGAATCAAATGTATTTGTTGAGGAATTATATCCGCTCGCATAGGTACTTACAGCGCCATGCGGTGTATAGGTGTTAAGTATTATCTTAGCTCCCATTGCCTCAGCCGCGTCAAGATAATAGTTCACGTCTGTTTCAAAATATGAACCCATTCCGTTTGTACCCATATTTCCTAACATAAGCACATCGCCCGGATATATGTCCCTGAGAACTGCCGCAAGCTTGCCCTGCGTATAATATGTAGCTAAGTTTGTGCCGCCGGAGCCGTCGCTGTGGAAGTCACAGACTGCTGTAAGCGTCGGGAACTCGCTTGTATTATGTGAAATATAATATGCCCATGAGCCGTTATTCGCCGCTGTTGAGTCGCCTATATCATGAACAACCGGCTTCACTCTTGCCGTTCTGTCCGCCTGCTTTGTGATTGTCACCGCCGCGATTGAGCCGTCCGTTACCGTGAGGTCAAGCACATCTCCCGGAACCGGAACCGTATATGTCGCTGCTGCAAGCGAATCCTGTGTGCCAAGTGTATAGCCTGCGAGGTCGCTGTTTACATATGCCGTTGTAAGGGTACCCGAGTATGTAATTTCTACCGTATAAATTTTCCCCTGCGTTACGTTGGCATTAAATGTAAAGCTGCCCTCAAGATAGTCTGCTGCCGCGTCCGATGCCGAAGCCGTGCCTGCCGCCACAGGCGAACCTGATGCGATACCATAGCCTCTTGCCGCTGTATATGATGTATCAGCAGCTACCGCAGTATAGCCCTCCGCTACCGCGTCATCTGCCGATGTGCCGAAGTCGAAGGAAAGTCCGTGAACTGTTACCTTTACAGCCTTTGATATTGATTCACCGTCTGTGTTTGTGCCTGTCGCCCTTATGGTGAAGGTACACGGTGATGCGGTCTTTTCTACTGTAAGTATGCCTGTTGCGGCATCAAAGCTTATACCTGTCGGAAGCATGTACTCTGCGGCGTTGTTCTTGTCATATACGGCAAGTGTTACAGCTCTGTCAAGTGCTGTTCCGCTGCCGTCAACTACCGCTGCCGCATATTCCGTTACCGTAGCCGTATCATCAAGCGGAATTGAAACGCTTGCGCTTGACTTTGTGAACTTAACGCTCTCTGCTGAGCTTGTTATGTTAAGCGCAACTGTCTTTGTATAGCCGCCGATATTTACCTGAACCGTAGCTGTACCGGCTTCTGCTGTCTCTGAAAGCGTCACCGTTGCCTTATGTGAATCATCTTCATCCGGCGTGATTATTACTCCCTCCTGCATATCCTCCTCGAGGACTGACCATGTTGCCTCTCCCGTAAGCTCGTAGCCGTCTGCCGTCTGAAGCGACGCGGTAAGGTCTGCCGTGTCACCGTTCGGGATCGAGAGCGTATCCTGCGATGCGCTAAGCTTGTATGTGCTTGTGTCCGCTGCTGGATAATAGATTGAATAGCCGCCGAAGTCTATAGTGCCTGTGCTTGAATTTGCAATACCCAACGCATAATATGTCGGAATGTTATTGGTTGTAAGGGCAACATTTGAGGCCTCACCCACAAGGCTGCCGCTTGTATCAAATACCTTTGCCCATGCCTTTCCTGTCGTTGTATCAATTGAAATCACAACATCATACCATACGCCTGTCTGGAATGAAGCTGCCGCATCACCGCTTGCAAGCGCCGTCCCGTCGAGAGTAATTGACGAGCCTGTGAAGGTAAGATTTGCAACCTCTGAATATCCTGATGAGCTTGACCATATCGGAAAGCCGGTTGTAAATGTCACACAGCCGTTAGCTGAATTAAAGCGCAGCTTCTGCTTATATATAACCTGCCCTGACGACACGCTGAGCTGATGAGCAAACATATCCGACTTACTGGTAGCTGTTTTTGTAATACGGAAATACTTGCCCGTTGTATCGGATGTAAGCTTTGCCTCTCTTCCGGGATCCGAGCCTGCAATAAAGAAATTGCCTGTGATTATATCGCTGCCGCTCTTGTTGTCACCGGAAATCACTGCCGTATAATCGACAAGCGAATCGGGATAATCGTTAAAATCTGACGGATAGCCGCCCTCCGGCAATACGACATTGGTCGCTTTTGTTGTGTTCCCCAGCGCGGTTACATACTTTGAAGCCGTATATGTACTGCCGTTATATGTAACCGTTGCGGTCATCTTACCGAAGAAATTCATCGGCACCTTTCTCAGTGCGAAGCTTGTAGCAACTGACTCCGAATTGTTTACCGTAAATGCGCCATAGCTGTCGCAATACTGATCGCCGGTATCATTTTCTGTCTTAAAGCCGTCTATATCCCATTCTACATTGAAATCCGTAACTCTCGAATCCAAGTTGGCTTCCGTGATCGTTGTTCCTGCTTCTCCGGTTATTACCACAGAAAAGTTATTATCCGCCGCCGTGTCGGCATCCGCTCCGAAGGTCATGGTGTCGGGACCTGAAATCTCAACCGATGCAATCGACTCAACATTATCTTCATCTGATGCCTTTTCTACTGTGCTTACATTAACATCATAAATTGCGCAGCCTGACAGATATCTGCCAAGCACTGAGTAAAAGCCCTTAACCCCTGTAACCGAAGTGTCAGCAAAATCAACGGTATATGTCTTTGTTGTGCTGCCGTATACCGTAACGTCCGCTTGTTTTGAATCAAAATCCAAAACAACATCATACTTTAAAAGTCCTGTTGCCGCATACTTTGTTTCCGTTGTCGGCTGATACGCGGCCGCTGTGCTTGTTGTAATATTGGTAACAGCAGTGCCGTTGATTGTTATTGCGTCAAGATAGCTTGTATATTCAATATCAAGAATATATCCGCCCGACGGATCTGCATTTGTAGTATACTTATCCGACATCAGATAAAAATGCGAGGTATCAGTATTTGATCCCGAAATGTTAAGATAGAACTCGACTTCAACATTCTGTGTATCCGTCGGTGTTGTATCCGTAAAATAGTTATAAGCGCGCCTGGAACCTCCGCCGCTGTTTTGAAGATGTGCTGCAGCATCCGCTGACGTACTTGTGTCAAGACCGTAATAATTTGTTACGGTTGCCGCACTTCCTCCAAGGGCTGTCCATGACGGCGTTCCGCTATATACCGACGTTTTGTCACCGGCAGCCGCCCCCGCGGTAACCGTCAGCCCTCCGAGCATAGTTGCCGAAACCGCCAGAGCCGAAGCCGCTGAAATTATCCTTTTTAGTTTTGTTTTCAATTTAATTCGCTCCTCTCTCTTTTATGAATTAAATATACAAATATATTATACAACATTTAAGCAGGTTTGTACAGTTTTTCCAAGAAATTAAATCAGAGAATTTCAAACATGATTTTTGTGAACTTTTCACAAAAAATCTGTAGTCAGATTTAACAATCCGTATAATACGTTTTGCCGGACGTTTAAAAATATTTTCACAAATCCGATTGTAATTTCTCACCTTTGGTGGTATAATAAAATCAGTATTTTACGGAGGTAATATATGAAGTATTCCAAATTGTTAAAGGGCGCCGCCATAACAGGCGCCGCTATGTTTGCGATCCGCGGTCTTGACGACCGCCTTGAAACCACGCACTATATAATAGAATCCGAAAAAATCCCCGAGGGCTTTGACGGGTTCAGAATCGTGCAGGTATCGGATTTTCACGCGTCCGCGGTTCCGGGAATCATCGAGGAAATCAGAGGTGAAACGCCCGATATTATTGTTTCGACAGGCGACCTTGTGCATGACAAGGGCTCATACGAGCCGGGAGTGCTGCTCTGTGAGCGGCTTATGAAAATAGCGCCCGTGTACGCCGTAACCGGCAACCATGATCTGCGCCGCGCAGATTACGCTAAATTCCAGAGCGACCTTGACGGCACCGGCACGGTAACGCTGCATGATGAAAGTATCACGCTCAGCAGCAGCGGCGCTGAAATCGTACTCAGCGGAATTGAGGACCCGTTCTCGGAGGACGGAAAAGCCATAGACCAGAATGTGAACGCGTCTATAGACAAGCTGCCGGAAACCGAAAAATATCACATTGTTCTGTTCCACAGGGCAAACCATATGGACCTTCTGAAAAACCACGGCTTTGACCTTGTACTTGCCGGTCATCTTCACGGCGGACAGATACGTCTGCCCAACGGCCGCGGCGTATGCTCGCCCAAATCAAGCTGGGGCAGCGGCTCGCCCATGCTGTTCCCCAAATATTTCGGCGGACACTATAAATATATGAGTATGGACATGATAGTAAACAGGGGCATCGGAAACCCGATGATAATACCGAGACTTTTTAACCGTCCCGAATTGACGGTAATAATACTGAAGCACAAGGAGACAAAGAAATGAAACGAGCAATTTACACCTGCTTCCCCGAGGGAAAGCACAAGGTACTTACAATGAGCTATGATGACGGTCAGATCCACGACAAGCGTCTCATCTCGATTTTTAACAAAAACGGAATAAAGGGTACCTTCCATATCAATTCCGGACTTATGGACGAGCGCAAGGTTCAGCTGTCGGAGATAAAAGAGGTCTATAAGGGTCATGAGGTAAGCTGCCATACGGTTTACCACCCGACAATCGAGCGCTGCCCGCTTCCGGCGGTTGTCGAGCAGATCATTGAGGACAGGCGTAAGCTTGAAAGAGCCTGCGGCTATCCGGTGCGCGGCATGAGCTATCCGAACGGCTCCTACAGCGAGGATATTGTAAAGCTGCTCCCCGCCTGCGGCATTGAATACTGCCGTGTTGTGGGAAACACCGATGATTTCGCCTTTCCCGACAACTACCTTACATGGAAATCCACCTGCCACCACGGCCACAAGCTCATGGAGAACGCAAAACGCTTTGCGGACCTCCACAAGACGCAGTATCTTTATATGATGTATGTATGGGGACACAGCTATGAATTTGACCGCGACAATTCATGGGATTTAATAGAGGGCTTCTGCGAGTACATAGGCGGCAGAGATGATATATGGTACGCGTCAAACATTGAGATCGTTGACTATATGAACGCGGCAAAGCGCCTTAAATTTACGGTTGACGGCGATATGGTATATAACCCGAACGCGATACCCGTATGGATATCCGTTGACGGTGAAATGTATAAAATCGAGCCGGGCGCGACGGTCAATATCTGATATGAGGGAAAGCGAGCTTTTCGAGCCTGTAAGGAAGCTTTTTGACGGTATGGGCTATAAGGTGAACGCGGAGGTTATGGACTGTGACGTCACAGCGTCAAGGGACGACGAGCTTATAATTATTGAGCTTAAAAAAAATCTCTCCGTAGCCCTGCTTGCCCAGGCTTTGGAGCGTCAGAAAACGGGCGCGGAGGTATATGTCGCGGTACCCCGCCCGAAGCGCTATTCTCCGAAAACCTTCCGCGATACTCTCTATGTTATTAAAAAGCTTGAAATAGGTCTTATCTTTGTAACCCTGCGCGGCGAGCATTCCTTTGCGGAAATAATTCAGATTCCCGAGGAATTTAAGCCTGTTCACACACGGAAAAAGCAGAGAAAGAGTATTGAAAAGGAAATAGACGGACGCAGCCTCGATAAAAACAAGGGCGGCGTAACGGGAACAAAAATCACAACGGCATTCCGTGAAAAAAACATCCGCGCAGGCTGTCTGCTTGAAAAATACGGACATCTGTCGCCAAAGCAGCTCAAAGTCCTTACCGGCGAGGACTGCGGCGGACTTCTCTACCGCAACTATTACCATTGGTTTAAAAGAGTTGAAAAAGGAATATACGCGCTTACCGAAAAAGGTATTTCGGAAATGAGAGATTACCCGGAGCTATACGCGTATTACAGTGAAAAAGCAAATGAGGAGAACCGTTAAATTCTCCTCATTTTTGTTACAATGTAATATCATCCAGTCTGTGGAAGGTGTAGCCCTGCTCGCTCATATACTGAATAATCAGCTCCAGCGCATCAGCTGTGGTCTGCTTCGCATCTGTATCATGCATAAGTACGACAATATTTTTCCCCTCAGGTATATACTGCGCCGAGGTGTCAAGGAAGGTCTGGACAAGCTCTGTCTGAGTTTTTGACGAGCTTTCCGCATCACCGTTAAGACAGTTCCAGTCGCAGAAATAATACCCAAGCTGCTTCAGATTTTCCTTATATATCTGTTTTTCCGCGGCATGGTCACCGGAATTATAGCTGCCTCCCGGGAAACGCATGAGCTTAAAGGTCATCGGAGCGCCTGTCGCGTTCTCAATCGCAGTCCGGCACGCGTTGATCTCCCTGACAAAGCTTTCCGCGCTTCCGTAGAGCTCATCATAATTGTGACTATATGAATGGTTTGCGAGAAGATGTCCTTCATCATATACACGCTTTGTAATTTCGGGATACTGATCCACATATTTACCGACCTCAAAGAATGTCGCCTTTGCATTATATTTTGCCAGTATGTCCAGAATTTCACCGGTTACAGCAGATGACGGACCATCGTCAAAGGTCAGATAGCAGCGGCGCGTCATACCGTTCAGTCTTGACGCTGCGATTATATCAATAACGTCCTGCATCTGATCAGGGGCGGGAATATTCGCCGCCCAAGCCGCGTCAGGATTTTGCTCCGTATTCGCCGCAGGTTCTTCGACAGTCTCCGTTATAACCTCAGGCTCACTATCAGAGCCGGATTTAAGCACTATGCAGACTGCCGCAACACATACAACAACAGCCGCCGCAATTATAGCGATCACTGCCTGTATACTGTTAACTCTGATTTTTCTTCCCGCTATATGAGCTGACACCGAAGGCTTGGCGGTCCACACCTCACGCTCTCTTTCCTTATACGGATTTTCTTCATCTGCGCTTCTTTTTTCTTCAGGCTTCCTGTCCGGCACAGGAGGCTCTTTTACATAAAACTTCTCGGTGTAATCATCCTCCATAAATGAGCAGTCAAAATCGTCCTCCTCATCAGAAAGGAAATCATCGGGAATATCTGTTCTGATTTCGTCTTTAATTGTTCTCACCCTTTTTGTATAATTCTGTTGCGGAGCTTATATGCTTTTCACTAAGCTTTCTATAGTCAATTCAATGAAGAAAGCTTTGTGAAAAGAGGCATTGACCGCATGAATTAAGTATTATGAAAATACGAATTACTTAATGCATGCTATATAGTATAACACATTTTTTCCGAATTGAAAAGGGGTATTAAAAATTTTTATCCGGCATATTAAAAATTTTTGTCCGGCAAACTGTATTTGCGATTTTTTTTCAAAAAGCCCTTGACAATCAATGACCGATTTGCTATAATATTGTTTGTTATCGGGGTGTAGCGCAGTTGGTAGCGCACGCGTCTGGGGGGCGTGATGCCGCAGGTTCAAGTCCTGTCACTCCGACCAAAAACAGCTCGTAAGCGTAAAGCTTACGAGTTGTTTGCTTTTATGGAGATAACGGAAATACTGCAACAGTTCAAGTCCTGTCACTCCGACCAAAAACAGCTCGTAAGCGTAAAGCTTACGAGTTGTTTGCTTTTATGGAGATAACGGAAATACTGCAACAGTTCAAGTCCTGTCACTCCTACAAAAAAACAGACCACAAAGCTGCGGTCTGTCCGTTCCTGAATCTTCTTTTGTTATCTGTTCCCGTTACCTGATGTATCCTCGTATTCACATAATCTCTCAAGCACCTGCGCAAACGGCGGAAATGCCGCAATCTCTCTCTGCAAGGTTTCCTCTGCATACTCCGGGAACATGCTGCGGTTGAGCAAAATGCGTCCGCCTTCGGTACGTCTGGTGAGTCTGTCCATAAAAAAACCTTCTTTCTGTAATATTGTTGTCTATCTCTAACATGTGACTATTTTAACACATTTTCGGTTTTATGTCAAGTTGATGTATACATTGTTCACAAATTGTTTACTATATATATGCTTTTCATTAAGTTTTCTATAGAAGAAAACTTGGTGAAAAGAGGTATTAACCGCATGCCTTATTTACAGACAAAGACTGCTCTGTCACTGTCAGCCCTCGGCGCGTTAAAGGTAAGCTCATCATATACCGTTATATCCGTAAAGCCTGCGCGGCAGAGCATTGTCCTCAGCTGCTTCTCGCTCCAGCCCCGCTGCAGATGCCGTTCCTCAAATCTCCTGTACCGTTCTCCCTTTTCCCTTACAAAGAAGTTGAGATACATATCCAAAAGATTGAACCGCTCAATATATCTATTCTGCCACGAATAGAACACATCATACCCGGAATGGATAAAGGTATTATTTCCAAGTACATTTTCAAGCTTGTACCTTGTGCTTACATCAAATATGAATACTCCGCCGTCATTAAGATAGGTCCTGACCATATCAAAGGTTTTCTGCGCCTGACCGGGCGCGACAACATAATTCACACCGTCAATCATGCACAGAAACGCGTCAAACCGCTTGTACGGGATAAGCTTTGCCATGTCGCTGTGGATAAGCTTCGGATTTTTCAGCTTTGTCCACGCGACCTCCAGCATGTCCTCGCTTATGTCCACTCCGGTTATGTCATAGCCGCGCCGCTCCATCTGCGCGGTCATACTGCCGGTTCCGCACGCCAGCTCGCATATGGTATCCGGCGCCGCGTTGTGGCGGTCAAAAAGATTTTCGATATAATCGCACCATGCAGGATAGTTTACATCCTCATGCATAAGCTCATCATATATATACGCAAAGTCCTTATATTGCAGCATCTGTATTTATTCCTTTCCTGTAAGTGAGGAAACCGTCATGCCCATTATGTCGCTCTCCGGAAGGTTATTTGTATTAAATTCCTCAATCACGCTGTCGTCATCGGTTCCGCTGACCTTATAGGTTCCCTGATATCCGCCGCAGGGATAGTAATACTCGGCTCCATCGCGCTCCGCCTCAAGCAGAAACATATAGCTCTCTCCCTCAACCGGCACAGCCACGCTTGTCGAGGTATACATCTCGCCGTCCATTTCGCCTCCGCTGTAGGATATTACCGCTTCTCCGTTCTCAAGCTCACCCTTTATCGATTTCTCGATTTTTACCGTTACCGCCGTGTACGGAAGTCCGTTCTCAACATAATATTCATGCGAAACAGGCGTTCCAATAAAAACATTTTCCGCTATATCGTACACATATATAAACTCGTCCTGCGTGTCCTCCCAGCCAAGTCTTACGCGGCTTTCCCCTCTCCCCGATGCGTCCGCTGTCTGCTGCTGTGTCTCCGTTGTCTCCGGCTCTGTCTTGCTGCATCCGCAGCCGGTCATTGCCGCGCATATCAGCGCCGACGCCGCGATTGCCGCCGTTATCTTCTTCATTATATTCTCCCTCTCTGGTACTTGTTTTATATCCATTTTAGCACGTTTGAATTTATCTGTCAATAGCGTAACTATTTTTAAACTCAGTCAAAATATTCATGAAAATGCACAAATAAATACATGAAAACACCGGAAAAATATGATATAATTATAATATATTACTATGAGGAGATGTACAGATATGAATTTAAGAAAATTTGCGGCTGTTCTTTCCGCCGCGGCGCTCACCGTAACATGCTCCGGCGTTACACTCGTTGACGCGGAATCGGTGAGCTTTACCTATAAGTCCTCTGCCGAAACCGCTGCGGCAGGCTCGGCGGATGCTCCGGCAACAATTGAAACGGGTTACAGCGGCATAACGCTTACGCTCGGCGCTGACACCTACGCTTACACCTCGGACAAGACCTTAAGCGGCTTTGACGGAAGAATTTCAGGTACAGCCAATCCTTCCCCGTCCGCCGGCACAGGCTCGTATTATTCAATCAATCTTGCGGACAGTGTTGCCGACGGTGAGCTTACGATCGGATACCAGGTCGGAGCAGACAAGGCGTTTTACATAACCGACAACGGTACAGCAATTTCCGATGACTATAACGGCGTTAAATATTCTGTAAAAACAACGGACACAGCGACCTTTATGGTAAAGGGCGGCCACACCTACACAATGTACGCTTCAGGCTCCAAGGCGGGCTTTTACGGCTTCACCTACCGTGTTGTCGATAAGCAGGCGGACTTTGAAAATGAAATACAGGGACTTACCTTTGACCTCATAAAGGGTGAAAACGACTCGGCGGACGCTATCGACTGCGACCTTGACCTTCCTCAGGCATATGAGTCCGCGTTCGGCTCCTGCGATGTTGCATGGACGTCCTCAAATACAAGCGTTATCGCAAATAACGGCGAGGTAAGCCTCACGCCGAACGCTGAAACAATAACTATTACAGGTAAATTCAGCGTGCAGGAAGACGATTCCCTCGTTCAGTATAAAACCTTCACGCTCACGACCATTGCCGACAACGACGATAATGCTGCCGTTGAGGCAGCGGCTGACGCGCTCACTCTCGGCGACGTCTCAAATGTAAAGAAAAATCTTGATCTTCCGACAGTGGGCAAGCGCGCCACAACAATCACATGGGCTACCACTGACGCTTCGGTTATCACCGCTGACGGTGTTATAACAAGAACTCCGAATGAGGATACCCACGCTGTTCTTACAGCCACAATCACAAGAAATTCCGCCTCGGCAACAAAATCATTTACCGTTACCGTCAAGGGCTATGTTCCGGTTGAGTTTATCGGCTATGTTTACGGCAATGTCGACGGCAGCAACAGCTTCTCCCCCGTTGACGGCGGCGCCTTAAAAGCAATAACCTTTACCGAGAGCATTCAGAACCCGACAGGCGATGAGGTTTTTGAATGTGTTGTATACGGCTCAGACGGCTCGGTCAAGGGGACAAAGAATGTAAATATAAAGAATAATTCCCTCGGCGAGGACGTGCAGAGCACAGCTGCAATCGGTCTTGAAATGAATGAGGACGATACCTTTATTATAACAGCAAAATCGGGCGAAACGACTCTTGCAACGCTTACACCCAATGATACAGTCGCAGAGGGCGCTGTAATATATGTTGTGGGCGATTCAACCGCAGCGGTATATAACGACAGCAGCTATCCGCGCAAGGGCTGGGCGCAGCTTCTTGGGAATTATTTCAGCGTCAACACTGTTACCGATTACGCGCTCAGCGGCAGAAGCTCTCTCAGCTTCAAGAGCGATACAAACTATACAACGCTGCAGCAGAGCATCAAAAAGGGCGACTATCTCATAATCCAGTTCGGTCACAACGATTCAAAGAATGATGATCCGGCAAGATATACAGACCCGTCAACCAACCGTTTCACCGACGGCTCATACAAGAAGTCGCTTATGGACTACGTTGAGATTGCCGAAAATGTCGGTGCAACACCGATCATCGCAACCTCTATAAGCCGCCGCAAGACATCAGACGCGAGCCTTGAAGCATATGTAAATGCAGCGCGCGAGCTTGCAGCAGAGCTTAATCTGCCTCTTATTGACCTCTATAAGAGAACAAACGGCTGGATAAACGAGGTAGGCGTTGAAGCGGCAAAGGATATGTTTAACTACGTAAAGCCTTATGACAGCCGTTTTATCGGATATGCGGGCTTTGCAAGCAGCGGCTTCTACGCGACCGGCACAAGCGATGATACGCATATAAACATCTACGGCGCGGATCTTATTTCCCAGTGGGCGGTACAGGAAATGCAGGATCAGAACCTTCCTATTGCGAAAAACATCAATTCATATTATCCTGTATATCCGCTTCCGTCATATGAATACGCTTATGACACGGTAAACGGAACACCGCCGGCAGATACGCCAATCCCAACAACCTCACCGGCGCCGACAGCAAAGCCGACCATTGCGCCTACCGAACAGCCTACGGAACAGGCATCCACAGCTCCGACCGAGCAGGCTACAGAACAGGCAACTGCCGCGCCGACCGAACAGGCTACAGAGCAGGCAACCACCGCGCCGACTGAACAGGCTACAGAGCAGGCAGCTACCGCTCCCCCGTCAGAGGAACCCGAAAAGGTATCAATGGCAATCTCCGGCGCAACGCTCACCGTCACCTCAGAGGAGCAGCTTACAGATAAAAAGCTTGTCGTTGCAGCATATAATGACGACAATACATTAAAGACTGTCAGAATCTACGACATTACAACAGACAACGGCGCTGTGGAAACCGATTTATCGGAATTTGAAAATGACCATATCAAGGCGATCCTTATTGATTCATTCGATAAAATAAATCCCCTCTGCCGAAGCCTTGCAGCGACAATTTTAATTAACTAACCATACCCAAAAGGAGCGTACCGCTCAGCACACCGCTGAGTGATACGCTCCTTTAATTATTGCCCTGCTCATTAACCGCATCAGAATTTTTCTTTAAATACTCCCTCAATACAAGATTTATATATTGGGAAAGAGAACGGTCATCCTCTTCCGCTAAAATTCTAATTTTTTGTAAAGTATCCCCATCAATTGTTATACTTATTTTTTCTTTTAACGGACGCATAACATCACCTCTGAAGATATTATACTAAAAAATTCGATAAAGTATTGACTTTTCGCTCAAAGTAGTATAAAGTAGTGTATAGGAGGTGGTAAAAATGTCAGAAATATGTCTTGAGTGTTTGAATAAACATCTCGCAGAAAAAAACAAGCAGCTCAGAGAAAAGGACGTTATTATGGATTTCGATTTATGCGAAGACTGCGGAGAATGGAAGCCGTGCGTTATAACCATAAAAAGAAAAAACCGTCTGAGACGGCTGAAAAGCATATTTAAAATGTAAGAATATTAAGAAATACCGGCTCTACGGAAAGCAATTCCATCAGAGATATGAGCCACAGAACAATATCTGCAATCAGGAATTTTCGGTTAATACACTTCTTTTTCATCTGATAACAGTAAATGTATCGATAATTTCATATACCAACCGATGCTGTTTATTTATCTGCCTTGAATACAAGCCAAGCATATCCCCGACAAGCTTTTCATACGGAGGAGGATT
>JBJEIW010000095.1:0-3070 GCA_051877435.1 Candidatus Ornithomonoglobus sp. | reverse complement strand
GTAGCCGGAGTTTCAGGTGTTTCCTCAGACTTCCGCGACCTTTCGGCTGCTGCTAAAGAGGGCAACAAGAGAGCAGAGCTTGCTCTTGATATGTTCAAATATCAGGTTAAGAAGTATATCGGCGCATATGCGGCTGCTATGGGCGGCGTTGACGCTGTTGTATTCACAGCCGGTGTAGGTGAGAATGATGCGGCTACACGCAAGGGTATCGTTGAAGGTCTTGAGTTTATGGGAATCAAGATTGACGATGCCAAGAACGAGACAAGAGGCACAATAGATATTTCCGCCGACGATGCGACAGTTAAGACTCTCGTTATCCCGACAGACGAGGAAATGATGATCGCTATCGACACAGAAAGACTTGTTTCAGAATAATTACATATGAATTGAGCGGGCGGCGGCTTTTGCCGCCGACCTCTCCCCCGCCGTTCGTACCGTTCGGTAGGCGGCGGGACCTTTCATAAGTTCTTATCAGTAGTGCCGGAGTCGCAAGACTCATCATCAATATAATCTTCATCTTCGTCAATTATTGAAAAATCCTTTTCATACAGCTTATTAATAAAGAGTTTGCCATGAGAACTTTTTCTTTTTCCGTTATATGCTATAATAATGGCCTCAGCATATCCGAGAGAACCCGGACGGCGTTCTTTTGCGGTGCGACTGATTATTTTGGGAGGGACAGCTCCCACTCTTTCTTTGAAAATTTCGTCATTAAGGATGCCATTATATGTTACGATAAGTTTTGCTATGGCATTAAGCATATTTGATGATAAAGAATTTGCTTCGCCTTCCCATGTCCCGATACAAAGCCTCAACACCCGGCTGAGAACATGAATTCCATATTTGTAGTATATTGATTCTAATGTGGAAACAGCGCTTATCATTCCGTTGCGCTTTTTATTGCCGATTGCAAGTCCGTAAGATTCCACCAGTTCCTTTATCATAAGCTGATCGTGATTGCCGGCTTCAATATTTGCAGCAAAGACCTCCAAAGGTTGAAGTGTTTTAACATATTTCATCTGATTCGCAAAAATATCTGCTTCATGCTCATAACACAGATCATCATAAATCATACACCATACAGGTGTCTCGCGAGAGCCGGAAACTAAGGCGATAATTTCTATTGTATGCTGACCGTTAAATACATAATTAATCCCATTTCTGCGACTTACTTTTACGGGGTTGATTTGATATAAATCAAAATGCTCCGCAGCTTTTACGATATGATTTTGAGAAAGATTTCGCTGATAATTCTGATTTGAAACAAGATTTTTTATTGGGATCTGTTCAAAATGCACTTTTGGTACAAATTCACTGTAATCTTCCATTATTTCACCTCCGATATTAGTGACAGCATATTTTCAATTGTTTCTTTAAGCGCGCTTAATTGTACCGTTAATTTTTCTTGTGCTTTAGCTGTAACAACATTTAGGTTTGCATTGTTCTGAGTGCGCTTAATAGAGCTGATCCATGATGGTATTGTAAGCGTGAGTTCCGTGACTTCTGCGTCAGGATCAAATGTAGGCATATCCTTAATGCTTGCTGAAGATACGGCTGCTCCGCTATGAGCGGCTTGTATTACGTTTCTTGTTCTGCTGTATTGGAAAAACATACTGTTGCTCCGGTTCATTTTCCTGTTGATTTGCTTTAATTCATCCTGTTTTAATTTTGAAAGCTCTATAATGTTGTTATGGGATATTTTATACCTTCCGGATAATATTTTAGGGATAAGTTCCGGAACTTTGGCGCCTATTGTTTCAAGAGCTCTGGTATATATAGCATATTTTTGCACTGTGCCGCATGATAGGTGATTTTCTTCAGCTATTCTCTTTGCGGTTTTATTATTAGAGACGAGTCCTGTATTGGGCTCTTTCACAACATCTTCTGCTGCAAAATCATTATCTTCGGAATTGTATGTATCACGTCTACTCTGATTTTTTCTCGCATTTATTATTTTTTCACATTCATACTGCATTCCGATTAAAAATTTCCGTGCTTCCTCGGAAATATTTCGTCTTCCAAGCTGCTTAACGCAAATCCATACTATAACATCTTCAATATATTCAAGCTCCAGTTCCAATACATTAAAAGAAATATGATGTTTAGTGCAGATTTCGTACCGATTATGTCCATCTACTATGTATCCGCGCCAAGTAATTATTGGATCGCGGCATCCGTCTTTGAGTATGTTTTCTTCTAACTGTAAAAATTCCTGACGATGTAAGGGGAGTATCAGATTTTTAAATTCCTTTTTGATTTTTAACTGTTTTTCCATATATACCTCTTTATTGACCTTCAATGCGTGTTAATGTTTTTAGTGAAAAAACTGCCATATTATGAGACCGTATTATACCACCAAACAGTCTATATGTGTTTGGTTCGAGATTACCTGCTACCTGACATAGTTTTTTTACAAATAATCTGCTGTAAAGCTCGTAAGAACAGTCAGACATCATATCCGGCGGATTGATTCGTTCGGTTTGGTCACCGGGTATTGTTACTTCAACACCCCTTATGGCAACATATTTGTTTCGTGGATTTACGAGCAGCTGAATATATTTCGGATTACCGAGTAAATGCAGTATGCGTTTGTGAATTCGTATTCTATTTTTCTTTAAATCTATAGAGATTGTGACATCCGGATTTATTGTTTTTAACATATACTGTCACCTCCGGCATTGTTTGCTGCAATGGGAGCAGAAGTGCTTATAGGGTTATTTGTTTGAATGGTTTTTGTAGTATCTTTTATAGAATATACAGCATAACCATCAACAATATTAATTTGCATGGATTGCTTATGTTCATTAAATGGCAGACCAAACTGATCCTGCCATTCTGCAGGGAAAATAGGCGTTCTTGATGTTTTAGGTTTGCCGCCTTCAGGCGTGATTCGCTGATACACCTCTGTTGAAGTAAGATCAAATGCAAGCAAATACTCATCATTGGAATGAATGAGTTTTCCGAGTATTTTATATCTGTAGTTGGGGTTCCATTCCATCATTGCAGCAATTTTTGCAAAGAACAGTCTGCATGTTATTTGCTTAGGTTTTCTTTTTCCTTTAGATGTGCT
>JBJEIW010000094.1:0-13921 GCA_051877435.1 Candidatus Ornithomonoglobus sp. | reverse complement strand
ACACCGGGAAACGGCGAGCCGCGTCAGATACCGATAGTGCAGTCAACGACGTTTAAGTATGCCACGAGCGAGGATATGGGAAAGCTCTTTGATCTGGAGGCGGACGGTTATTTTTATTCAAGGCTGCAGAATCCGACAAACGACTATGTTGCAGCCAAGCTTGCAGAGCTTGAGGGCGGCACGGCGGCGATGCTCACATCATCGGGACAGGCGGCAAATTTCTTCGCGCTGTTTAATATATGCGAGGCGGGCAGCCATATTGTTTCGTCCTCGTCAATTTACGGCGGCACGTTTAACCTTATATCCGTGACCATGGCGAAGATGGGAATAGATGTGACGTTTGTATCGCCGGACTGTACGGAGGAGGAGCTTAACGCGGCATTTAAAGAGAATACGAGGGCGGTAGTCGGAGAGACGATCGCAAATCCCGCGCTTACGGTTCTTGATATTGAAAGGTTTGCGGCAGCGGCCCATGCTCACGGTGTTCCGCTTATTGTAGACAACACCTTCCCGACACCTGTAAACTGCCGTCCGATAGAGTGGGGAGCGGATATTGTAACCCATTCCACAACAAAGTATATGGACGGTCACGGCGCGGCTGTGGGAGGCGCGATAATTGATTCGGGTAAATTTGACTGGATGGCGCACGCGGACAAGTTCCCCGGTCTTTGCACTCCGGACGAGTCATATCACGGAATAACCTACGCCGAAAAATTCGGCAGGGAGGGAGCGTTTATAACCAAGGCTACCTCGCAGCTTATGAGAGACCTCGGCTGCATTCAGTCACCTCAGAGCGCGTTTATTTTAAATCTTGGACTTGAGTCGCTTCATGTCAGAATGCCGCGCCATGTTGAGAACGGTCAGGCTGTCGCGGAGTTCCTTGAAAAGCAGCCTCAGGTCAGCTATGTAAGCTATCCGGGCTTAAAGAGCAGCCCGTACTATGAGATCGCAAAGAAATATATGCCAAACGGCGGCTGCGGAGTTGTGTCCTTTGAGCTTAAGGGAGGACGCGAAGCCGCGGAGAAGTTCATGAAGGAGTTAAAGCTTGCGGCAATAGAAACCCATGTCGCGGACGCGAGAACCTGCTGTCTCAATCCGGCAACCTCAACCCACCGTCAGATGAACGAGGAGCAGCTGATAGCTGCCGGAGTGCCGGCGGGACTGGTGAGAATCTCCTGCGGACTTGAGGACAAGGAGGATCTTATAGCTGATCTTGCTCAGGCGCTTGGAGCAATATAAGGTGAGATATGGCGCAGTATATAACAACCTTTACCGGAAAGCATTTCTATCCGCTTGAGCCGGATTACAGAGATATAAATATAGAGGACATAGCCCATTCGCTTTCGCTGCTGTGCCGCGCGAACGGACACTATAAGGAGTTCTATTCGGTTGCGGATCACTGTATCGACTGCGCGTATGAGGCGCTTGCAAGGGGCTTTGACAATTACACCGCTCTTATATGCCTTCTGCATGATGCGTCGGAGGCGTATGTTTCGGATATACCGCGTCCGGTAAAGCGCGAGCTAAACGGAATAGATGAAATTGAAAACAGACTTTTAAATGAAATCTACCGCTCCCTTGCCGGACGGCTCCCTGATTCCGCACAGCTTGGGATTGTAAAGGAGATAGATGACTGTATGCTCTACCATGAGTTTCTTGCCAATATGGGCGAGGAGCTGAAGTTCTGCGGAGCAATGCGTTCGGGCAGAAGCTTTGCGACCCGTGCGCCGTCAGAATCGGAGAGGGAGTATATAAAGTTGTATAATAAGCTTATATAGTAAAAACAGGCTTTGCGCAGAGCTTGTTTCAGTTACATTGGCAAATCCGAACCTGACCTCAACAGGATTATTTATATAAAAAAGGAGAATGCAGCTTATGATAACAGATGCAAATTGGATAAGCTCGCTTGCGGACATCGGCGAAGTATGTCCTATATTTTCTAAGAGTATAAATATTGAAAGGCTTGTAAAAACGGCTGTGCTCAGCATAAGCGCGACAGGTGTTTATGAGGCGAGAATAAATGATGAGCGCATAGGCGAATTTATACTTGCGCCGGGCTTGACCGGCTACAAGTCAAGGCTCCAGTATCAGACCTATGATGTAACCGATATGCTGAAAAGCGAAAATGTTTTAAGCATATGTCTTGGGAAGGGCTGGTACAGAGGCAGAATAAGCGCGAATGACAAGCAGATAAATCTGACTGACGGCGCGGTTATTGCGGAGCTTGTCATAACATATAACGACGGGAGCGTGCAGAGAATCATCACAGATAATTCATGGCGCGTCAGCACAAGCCGCATATTGTTTTCGGATATTTATGACGGTGAAACCTATGACGCATCGGCGCAAAGAAAGGATATAGGACACGCGGTTGAAAATGACAGTATTCCAAAATCAACCCTTATTCCGCAAGAGGGTGAAGCCGTAACCGAGCACGAGAGAATAAAGCCGGTAAAGGTGTTCACAACGCCAAAAGGCGAGCGCGTGATAGATTTCGGACAGAATATTGCAGGCTATGTTTCCTTTGAGATTACCGCAAGCAAGGGCGATAAAATATCGATTTCCCACGCGGAGATTCTTGACAGCGAGGGTAATTTTTATACTGAAAATTACAGAAGCGCAAAGGCAGGGCTTAAATATATCTGCCGTGACGGACATCAGACATATAAGCCGTTTTTCACCTTTTACGGGTTCAGATATATAAGGCTTGACGAATATCCCGGTGAAGTAAATCCCGATGATTTTACTGCGATTGCAATATATTCCGATATGAAGCGCACGGGCTATATCGAAACGGGAAACATAAAGGTAAATAAGCTGTTTGAAAATACTTTGTGGTCGCAAAGGGGAAATTTCATTGATATTCCCACCGATTGTCCGCAGAGGGACGAGCGTATGGGCTGGCTCGGTGACGCGCAGGTATTCGCAAAAACGGCGTGCTATAATTACAATGCTAAAAAATTCTTTGGCAAATGGCTGGGGGATTTACGCGCGGAACAGCGTGAAAACGGGTCTGTGCCCGATACTGTGCCGAATTTCTGGCTGCTTCCAAGGTCAAGTGCGGCATGGGGCGACGCAATAGTAATTATTCCGTGGCAGTTGTATTTGTTCTATGGTGATTATAAGATTTTAAAACAGAATTTTGACGCAATGAAAAATTGGGTTGACTATATAACAAATGACACACTTAAAAAATATCTATGGAAATGTGCAGATGATGATAAAAAACTGTGGGGTAAACATTACGGTGATTGGCTCGCTCTTGACGCACCTTACGGAAGCTATATAGGCTCAAGCGATATTGATTTTATTGCGAGCGTATTTTACGCATATTCAACAGAATTATTGATAAAAGCAGGAAAAGTAATCGGAAAGGATATGGCGGAATACGAGGAGCTGTATAAAAATATTATAAATACCTTTAAGAAGACGTTTACAGGCTACACAACTCAGACGGAGTGTGTTCTCGCGTTGTATTTCAATCTTACGGATAATAAGGAGCAGACCGCAAAGCAGCTGAATGATATGATAGTATCAAACGGAATGAAGCTTCAGACAGGCTTTGTCGGAACGCCGTATCTGCTGTATGCGCTGAGTGAAAACGGTTATGCAGACACCGCCTACAGCCTGCTGCTGCAGGAGGAGTATCCGTCGTGGCTGTATGAGGTAAATCACGGAGCGACAACCATATGGGAGCACTGGGACGGAGTAAGAGATGATGGAACGTTCTGGAGCTCGGATATGAATTCCTATAATCATTACGCATACGGCTCTGTTGTGGATTGGCTGTATTCCGTTGCGGCAGGCATAAAGCCTGCGGAGGAAAATGCGGGCTTTAAAGAGGCAGTTATAGCGCCTGTTCCCGATAAAAGGCTCGGCGGTATAAAGGCGTCATATGATACCGCTTATGGGAAAATAATTTCCTCATGGTGCTATGACGGCGATACAGTTATATATGAAATTACAACACCCGTAAAGGCAACGATTATAATAGACGGTGAAAAACATTTCGTGGAAAGCGGATCATATGTTTTTTAAGAAGGGAAAAGCATATAGATAAAAAATAGTCTAAAATACACAAAAAATCTGACATTTATATTGAAAAGTCTTGACAAAATAGACATAATTTTGTTATAATTATAATACAATTAATTCTGAACGGAGAAATTAAATAACGAAAGGGGATTTTTCAGATGTTACAGGGTAACGTAGTAGTGGGACAGTCAGGCGGTCCTACATCGGTAATTAACTCAAGCCTTGTGGGTGTATTCAAGACGGCAAAGGATATGGGTGTCAAGAAGGTATACGGTATGCGCCACGGCATAGAAGGTTTTTTAAACGAGCAGTTTGTTGATATGGACGATTATATCAAGTCCGATCTTGATATTGAGCTTCTCAAAAGAACGCCTTCGTCCTTCCTTGGGACATGCCGCTATAAGCTGCCGGACGCTGAGGACGCGCCTGAAGTATACTGGAGACTGTTCAATCTAATGAACAAGCTTGATGTCAAGCATTTCTTCTATATCGGCGGAAACGACTCGATGGATACGATAAAAAAGCTTTCAAATTACGCTAAGGAAATCGGTTCGGATATTACGTTTATGGGCGTGCCAAAGACTATAGATAACGACCTTGCAGTTACAGACCATACACCGGGCTACGGCAGCGCCGCAAAGTACATAGCGTCCGCGATGAAGGAAATCATAAGAGACGCAAAGACTTATCCGTCAGACTCAATCACAGTGGTTGAAATTATGGGACGCAACGCGGGCTGGCTCACGGCAGCTTCCGCGCTTTCAAGATCGGAGGACTGTACCGGACCGGACCTTATTTATCTGCCTGAGGTAGAGTTTGACCATGATAAGTTCCTGAATAAGATAAGAGAGCTTAAAAAGTATCAGCATGCGGTAATCGTTGCAGTATCGGAGGGTATAAAGACCGCTGACGGCAAGTATGTCTGCGAGGCGAACAAGAAGAATATGTTTGAGGACTCCTTCGGCCACAAGGCTTTGGGCGGCACGGCACTCTATCTTGCCGACTTCCTAGGCGCCGAGACAGGCATCAAGTCAAGAGGTATTGTATTCTCAACACTTCAGCGCTGCGCTTCGCATATTGTATCGAGAAGAGATATTACAGAGGCATATACAGCCGGAGCCGACGCTGTTCAGCTTGCGCTTAACGGCGAGACAGGAAAGATGATCATATTTGAAAGAATTTCAAATAATCCGTACCAGATAAAGACAGCAAGCTACGATGTAAACCTCATTGCAAACGTGGAGAAGTGCGTTCCTCTAGAGTGGATCACAGATGATAACACATACATTTCAAAGGAATTTAATGAATACGCGTCACCGCTTATCATAGGCGAGCTTACGCCGTTTATGGTTGACGGTCTGCCGAGACATTTATTTATCGACAAATAATTAAGAATCGAAAAAGGCATTGCCTGTGTCATTTACAGATACAGGCAATGCCTTTTATTAAATTCAATATCTTCCGCTGTTCTTTATCGCTCTGTCCATGCTTCTCTTTGCGTCGCGCTTTGCGATGTCATCACGCTTATCATAGAGCTTTTTACCCTTTACAAGCGCAAGCTCCACCTTTACAAGTGAGCCCTTTAAATACACCTTCAAGGGAACGAGGGAGAGTCCCTGCTCTTTTATTTTCTGGGAAAGCTTCAGTATTTCGTGCTTATGCATGAGCAGCTTTCTTTCACGCATCGGATCCCGGTTAAAAATATTGCCCTTTTCAAAGGGACTGACATTCATCTGCTTTAAAAGCACCTCGCCGTTTGTAATTCCCGCATACGAGTCCACAAGATTAACCTTGCCTTGACGTATGGATTTAACCTCTGTACCGAATAATTCTATACCGCATTCATAGGTTTCCAGAATGAAATATTCATGTCTGGCTTTTTTATTCTGAGCGATAATCTTTATATTGTCTTTTTTCTCTGCCATTTCAATACCTCAATAATCATAAATATTTTCTGTTTCTGCTAAAAGTATAACATATTTATTTCCAAAAGTAAAGGGGTATAATCTTAATCAAGTTAAACTTCAGATGTTAATATATATCAGGTCACCCTGAAGTACCTCATTTAATACAAAAGTTGTCTTTGAATCAAGTGAACATTTTGGATAATGTATGTGTATGTCAAAAGTATATCAAGAATAAAGTGTTGAAAAAACAATCCACATAGTTAAGCTATTTTCAAATTAATATTTCAGTTTTATTACAATTGAATTAAATTTGTGATATTTGCTTTAATTTAAGCATATAATATGATATACTTAATATGTATTTTGGTACATGCTAAGTAACGATATCCGGTTCAGAAGCATATTATACCTCAGACAATATAAGGCGGTTATTATCTGCCTGGATGTGTGAGGTGTTATTATGAATAAGCTTGTTATAGAGGGCGGAGTGCCTTTAAAGGGCGAAATAACCGTGCAGGGAGCAAAAAATGCAGTTCTTCCGATACTTGCAGCCACTGTTCTTGCAGGAGATGAATGTGTTATACATAATTGTCCGTGGCTGCGTGATGTTGAAAAAACAGGCATGGTACTCGAAAAGCTTGGCTGTATTCTTAAAAGAGAGTATTCAACACTGTGTGTGGATTCGGCAGGAGTGGATTCCTGTAGAATCGATGAAAAGCTTATGCGCGAAATGCGTTCCTCCATTATTTTTCTCGGCGCTATTCTTGCAAGATGCGGTAAGGCAGAGGTGGGAATGCCAGGAGGATGTCCTATAGGACTCAGACCTATTGATCTGCATCTTAAAGCGTTAAGACAGATGGGTGCGGAAATAATCGAAGATCACGGTTATTTAAGATGCTCGTGTAAAAAAATGAAAGGGAGCTGTATTCATCTTGATTTCCCGAGCGTGGGAGCCACTGAGAATATTATGCTTGCAGCTGTAACGGCGGAGGGTACTACGGTAATCACAAATGCAGCAAGAGAGCCTGAAATTATTGATTTGGCACAATTCCTTAACATGATGGGGGCAAGAGTCAAGGGAGCGGGTTCAAGCTTCATAACTATCGACGGCGTAAAAGAGCTGCATGGTACAGAATACAGAATAATGCCGGATCGAATTGTTGCTCAGACATATCTGATTGCAGCTATGATTACAGGCGGAGAAATTGTTTTAAGGAGTGCTGAGCAGCAGCATATGCAGGCAGGGCTATCTGCGCTCAGTGAAATGGGTGCAAAAATACGCACCGATAATGGCTGTATATCCTTAAAAAGCGGAAAGAAAGTACATAGTCTTCGGATTGTAAAAACAATGCCTTATCCAGGCTTTCCTACGGATATTCAGTCACCGTTTATGGCGCTTGCCGCTGTTGCTGACGGAACAAGTGTTTTTGTGGAAAATATATTTGAAAACAGATTCAGACATGTCGATGAGCTTGTAAGAATGGGAGCGGACATCAAGGTAGAGGGCAGAAGCGCGGTTGTACGAGGAGTTAAAAGCCTTTATGGCGCCAATGTTGAAGCGTATGAGCTGCGCGGAGGTGCGGCATTGGTGGTTGCAGCACTTGCTGCCGACGGTATTTCAACCGTTTCCGGAACAGAGTTTATTGACAGAGGATATGAGAATATTGAAAGACAGCTTGCCTTTTGCGGCGCAAAGATAAAGCGTGTCTTGGCATAATGCCGGATAGGTGGGATTGATGGATAACAAGCGGAGAAGCGGTCCGGTTACAGAAAGAACCGGACGTGATGATTATAATACCAAAAGAGAATATAGTCGTGACGTAAACCGCCGTGCAGACCGCGTTGATTCCACGGTTACAGTGCGACGGCAAACGCCTCAGAATTCCTATGACACATATAGGCGCAGTTATACGGAGCCTTACACCAGTCGCAGCAGGGGTATCGTTTATGATGACGGAGTAAAAACATCCTCATCCCGCTCATACGGAACAAGGCGTGTTAACAGCGGCTATAATCGTACTAATAAAGGAATAAAAACCGAAACTACAAAGAGCTATAGCGGTGTATCATATGAGAGCAGGCGGAACAGCTTTGAAAATAGAACGGTCAGGAGTACATCAAAAATAACGGATGCAGACAGACGCAGGAGGCTTGAAGCCGCCAAGAAAAAAAGAAGAATGCGTGCAAAACGCATAAAGGCTGCATTTATTATGTTAGGCTGCGCAGTAATTGCTATTGTTCTGTTTTTTATGACGCCTATTTTTGATATTACACAGATAAGACTTGAGGGAAATAACACCGTTTCAAAAAGCGTGATTCAGGATAAAATAGGATATCTGGTAGGTAAAAATCTGTTTGCGACCCGTTCATCGGTTATAAAGCAGCAAATGCTTGAAATTTCACAGATTAGCAGTGTTGAAGTAGATAAGCAGATATTTCCGGCAGTGATTACTGTTTCGATTCAGGAAAGTAATCCTGCTGCATATCTGTTATCCGGAAACACAATAGTAGTTCTGGATTCGGATATGAAGGTTATTGATGACAGTAACACATATAATACAGATGAAATTCCTAGTCTAAGCGGCATAACGGTGCCGTCATATAAGGTAAACGAGGTTCTTCAAACGGATTCTGAGGAGAAAGACGAAATCCTTAAAACTCTTTTAAAGAGCTTTGAGTCTATGGGGTTAATTTCAAAGATATCATATATAAGTCTTGATGACCTGACAAATATTAAATTTAATTATGACAACAGGATTGAAACAAATTGTGGTTCTCAGACAGAGCTGGAAAGAAAAATCAGAATGTTTGCAGGGGCAATGGCCTCAGATTCTCTGAGTGAGAATGCAATCGGCTCTATTGATTTGAGTACTCCGGGACAGGCAGTCTATAATTCCTTAAAATAGGAACTTTTCTCTAAGTTTTCTTGATTGCATTGACTATAGAAAACCTAGTGAAAAGCACATAAAATTTAATTTAATTTTGTGTAATTTTACTATTGCATATTAAGATGAAAAATAGTAAAATAAAATGTGTATGTTCATATTTAAATGAATATTTGGTTTAATATGGTTTACCATTCAGGTAATGTAAACTACGAAGGAGGATAATAAAATGAGTGCAATGCCTATTGATTTGGAAGATAATACAGTAATTGAGGGTGCCAGAATAAAAGTAATCGGTGTCGGAGGCGGCGGTAACAATGCAGTTGACAGAATGATAGAGGCAGGCGTTACAAAAGCGGAATTTATATGCGTAAATACAGATGCACAGCAGCTTTCAAATGTTAAAGCTCCGACGGTTTTGCAGATCGGTGCAAAGCTTACAAGCGGACTTGGCGCAGGTGCAAAGCCGGAAATCGGTCGTCAGGCTGCGGAAGAAACAAAAGATGAAATAAAAAATCTTGTTAAAGATGCTGATATGGTATTTGTTACAGCCGGCATGGGCGGCGGTACAGGTACAGGCGCGGCTCCGATTATAGCTGAGGCTGCAAAGTCAGCAGGTATACTTACAGTAGCGGTAGTTACAAAGCCGTTCGCATTTGAAGGACCTCAGAGAATGAGAAATGCAGAAGAGGGTATCAAGAACCTTGCTGAACGCGTTGATTCAATTGTAACAATTCCAAACGATCTTCTTCTTAAGATAGCGGACAAGAAGGTTACAATAAACGATTCTTTCAAGCTTGCAGATGATATTCTCCGTCAGGGCGTTCAGGGTATTATTGAGATAATTACAGAAAAGGGTATCATGAACTGCGACTTTGCTGATGTAAGAACAATAATGAGAGACAGTGGCGTTGCTCATATGGGTATTGGTATCGGTAAGGGCGAGAATGCTGCGCAGGATGCGGTAAGAGCTGCAATAGAATCACCGCTTCTTGAAACAAGTATTGCAGGCGCTGAGAATGTTCTTCTTAATATCACCGGCGGAACAGAATTCTCGCTTGTTGATATGGGCGAGGTTTCGCAGATCATTAAGGATATGGTTTCGGACGAGGCTAATATCATTGTCGGCTCAGCAATGGATCCGAATATGAAAGACGAAATAAAGGTTACTCTTATCGCAACCGGACTTGACGGTTCATTAAAGAGAAACGCAGATGCAGGCGTTACCGCAAAGCCATCATCAGCATCAAGATCATCATACAGTTCATCATATTCATCAAGATCTGAAAGGACAGAGAGACGTCAGCCGTCCAGCTATTCATCATCAGTTTCGGATTATGATGATGATTCAATTTTCAAGAGAAGATTAAAGCCGGGCATGTCAGATATAGATGTTCCGAGCTTTTTCAAGAGATAATAAGCTTTGAAAATATTTAATATTATACTGCGGAAGAAGCTTCTTCCGCAGTAGCTTTTGCGTCTGTAGCTCAGTTGGATAGAGCAATGGCCTCCGACGCCATGTGCCGCTGGTTCGAATCCAGTCAGGCGCGCCAAGAAAAAAACACTGCAAAGCCCATAACTACAGGCATTTGCGGTGTTTTTTATTCTTACTGAATTTTCTTTTGGTTGCTGTTTTGGTTGCTAAATCTTCACCAACATGATCTTATTCATTATTTTGGAGTATATTCTTCATAATTTCAGCAACCATAACAGAAGCAGTATCCATATCTCCGGTGACGGCATGAGAGTATACACCGTAAGTGTCCATGCTTTGACTATGCCCGACAAGATTTTTTACAACCCCCTGGGGCAGAGCTTTGACAATTGAAACAAATGTATGCCGCAGCTCATAAGGAGAGATTTTCGCAATACCGTTAAAATCTCTATACTTACACCACCGCTGATAAAAGCTTGAAGGAGTGATATAACTGCCGTATCTATCGCAGAACACGTAATCACTCTCTAATTCGACTGCCAGAAGATAATCTTTCTGTGCCTGTAAGATACTTTGCAGCAGCGGGAAAAGCTTGAAAGATCTCTGCGCATTGTCATTTTTTCCTTGTGTAATTTCACAGCGTTGGTTGATAGACCTCTGCAAATGGACTGTATCGCCTATGATGTCAGACCATTGCAGCCCGATTATTTCCCCGGGACGCATACCGGTTGCTGCCTCAAAACGCCACGCATTAACGTACGGCTCATAGTGGACATCTTTTCCGGAGATAGTATTATCACACGAGAAAAGAAGTTTTAAATCATTCGGTTGCAAAATTCTCTTTTGCGAAACGGCTGCACTCTTTGGAATATCAACATTTTCAGGTCGCAGTGTTGTCATATTTGACCGTCTGCAAAATTTTACAAACTGATTCATACAGGCTCTGATGTCTTGCAGAGTTTTTCGGGATAAATGTGATTTACTGTACGCCTTATTGATAACAGTTTGCAAATGTTGTTCGTTCAGGACCGAAACCTTTACATTGCCTATGCATGGAATTATATGATTATTTATAAACCCCTCATATGTGTGCCAATGTCCTGATGATGTCCTCTCTTTCAGGTCCTCAAGATACAAATTGACTGCGTCCTTTACCTTGATGCTTTGGTTCTCAATATTGTCCTCCAGCCACGCATCAGCCTTAGCGTTAGCTTCACGCTGTCCTTTGCGACCGGGGGTGGAGCTGTAAAAGACGCGCTTAACTCCGTCTTTTGTGACATAAATTCTCCAACGTTTTTCTCGTTCACACCAGTTGGCGGTGTTTGTTCTTTTTTTCATAAAAAAATACACTCCTTTTGAATTTTTGTATTGCAAAATAGAGTGCTTTATGATAAAATAAGTCTTGTATGGGGGCTTATCTTATCATAAGGTAGCACTCTTATATAAATCTCCGGCTGTTGGCGCAGTCGGGGATTTTTTTACTGTTTAAGCATACAGCTTTATTTGGCTGAATTTAATAGATTTTCTGCTCTTTGTTTTATCGCATAAAACTTATTAAATGGTATAGCATCTTCATCTTCATTATTGCGCTCCCAAAGCGCGTCAAACTCCTGTAATGATGAATTGTCAATGTAGTAATCGATCAGCTCCTCTGTGTCATTTAATAACAAATTCAACTCTGTGCAGTCAATAGTATCAGTTATCGTTGCAACAAGACCTTTTTGTGTTAAAATCCTGCCTTTCAATTCAGCATAATGTTCATTGGATATCTCAAGGTAACTGTCTATCATACCAACAAGCGTGCCGTTGCGGTATGATACATAGTCACCTAATGCGTTGTTGTATATCTCATACGAAGATTGAGATATTTCTGAAATGCTGTTAAGTATGTTGCAGTAAATTTCAATATCAGATGGCTTTTGCAATAATATTGTGTTATTGCTGAATTCCACATCAAAACCGCCAACGACATCAGCGATGTCGCGAAGTTTAAAGTAAGTGCTGCCGTCTATGTTGTAGCCTTCAATATTAATATCCTGTCCATTCAGTTTAATAGGGAATGGATTTTCTGTAGCTATATACTGACCTGCAAATACTCCGGCGGATCCAAATAGCAATGCTCCTGCAATAAAACTGACCATAATATTATTTTTCATATTGTTCTCCTATTCCTGTATTCTCCGAAATCATGTCGTAAAATAAACTTTCAGGAATAATACATAAATCCTGCCCGCTAAGAATTAGTAGCTCAGCCTTCTTTTGCTTATTACTCTTGCCACCTTTTATGGATTTACAATAATCATTATTTCCTAAAATCAAATAATTTGTTTTCTTTGTTACATTATTTTCACAAATTCCACCGAAATCAACAACGACTTGTGCTGCTTCACTACGCTTCATTTTCTCTAATGCACCAGTAAATACACAATGCTTTTTATATAAAGGATGTTCTTCATTAAAAGCCATTTTAGTAGTTTGAATTTTACGCAAATCAATATTACTTTTTGTGGTATAGTCAAGATGAGTGTTGTTTGTAACAGAATATGATTTACAGTATTCAAAACAAGAAAATGTTGTTTCACAATCTGCCAAACCCCTGTGAGCTGTCGGTTGTTTAATATTAAATTCCATTGCAAGTGTATTTAGTTTATGGTTCTGTAAATCGGGGAAAAGCCTCCTACTAATTCTTAATAAATCACAGAAATCATTATGAAATTCAATACCCATGCACTCAAGAATATTGTCATATAAGAAATTTATATCAAAGTTTACATTATGCCCGACAATAATACTATCTCCTATAAATGAAAGGAACGGCTTTGCTATATCAGGAAATTTAGGGGCATTTTCTAACATATCATTTGTAATTCCAGTAAGCTCGGTTATAAACCCATCAACATACAATTCATTATAATCATCATCAATAAACACTTCATTTGGTTTCACCAATGAGGAAAATTTGTCCGTGATCTTATTGTCTGAAATTTTTAAAGCAGATAATTCGATTATACTATCGTACTCCGGACAAAGTCCAGTTGTCTCTATATCTATAACGATATAGTTATCGGGCAGGGTAAGTAAACTGACTCCCTTATTCCTTTTGGTAATGCGCCTAACTGACATTTTATTATCATCCTCTTATGTGTAAAATATTTTATATATAATCAATATGCCGTTCATAACAATAGGAAATTCTATTTTACATTTGTATGAGCACGCATATTCATTAACTTGGTTATATCATCGGCAATTTCGTCACCGATACTTGTCTTATTGTATTTTGCAGTTTTAAGCATTTGTTTCATTTCACCACGTATTTCAGCTTTATCTTCATCGTCAAGTTGATGATATAACTGTATTCCGATATCATTGCACTGTTTTTCTGCTTCCTTACCAAAAATAACATAGTCAGCAGAAACATTTAATGCCTGAGCAATTTTTATAATAGCTGATACCTGCGGATCTTTAGAATCTCCACTTAAGATTTTATTAATAGTACCAAGCGAAATATTTGTAACCTCTGAAAGTGCTTTATTGGTTAGTTTTTGCTTCTTTTTTTCGTCTTTTATTCTTTGTAACATATCATCATGACTATACATAAACTCACCTCTTGTCAAGTATTATAATACACATTTTCCCCTTTGTCAATAAAATATTTC
>JBJEIW010000093.1:0-3102 GCA_051877435.1 Candidatus Ornithomonoglobus sp. | reverse complement strand
TTTCTTTCAATGCTGCCGTATAAGCACACATCACAGTACACGTCATCCTTAAACATCAGCTGGATATTGCCGTCAACCCTTGCCGTACCGGTATAATCTAGCCCGTATGAGAAAAATGTGTTTTTATATGTATACTCATACTTATCAACAAGTGTGAAATTCATATCATCAGAACACAGTAAATCAACATAATCCTCAATAATCTCCATATCCTCCGCGCTTCCGGTGAAGCTCTTTATACTGCCGTTAATAGTCAGTCTGCCGTCACAGTAATGCTCAAAGGACTGCAGCTTATTGCTGCTTTTATCGGGCGCCGGATAGCCGATGTTTTCACTGCCGAGAGGCTCCGCTGCAAGCGTCTTTTCCCCGCCGTTTATCGTTACGGTATACGACGCAGCGTCCCAGCCGACCTCAAGTCCAAGCTGCTCGGCGATTGCCCTTATCGGCACCATTGTCCTGTCATTGACAATGCGCGCCGGAGCGTCCAAGGCTATCTCCTCCCAGTTTCCGCCTCCGGCTCTGGCATAAAACCGGTCATCTCCTATATATATCATAAGAGACACATTCCCTTTGCTTACTATCGCCGCATTTTCTGCTTCACTCCATTCCACCTCTGCGCCGACCGTTTCCGATACTGCGCGAAGCGGCAGGAAGGTTCTGCCGTCTAAAATTTCCGCGCCCTGATCGGTGTTCAGCTTTTCACCGTTTACAACCACCGTTACCGGCTGCGCCGCAAGAGCCGCGGGCATACCGGCGCACATTATCATAACCGACGTTAAAAAGCTTATAGTCTTTTGCACTTTCATCTCCTCCTTTTTAATTCCATCGCTGGTTATGCTTTAATCTGTTTCCATTATAGTATATCCCAAAATTGTTTCGTCATTTTCGTTTCCGCCGCCGTGTATAATATCGGCATCCGGGTGGAATTATAAATATAAACCGCAGAAGAAGCTCTTTTCGCAAAACTCTATTCTTTTGCGAAAGGCTTGTCGGAACCCCCGATTCTTACGGTGACGAAGCGTTTCCGTGACGATTTTTCTGACGGTGAATATCAACCGTTCATTCTGAGCGCTGACAGCCGTTCCATACTTGCTCTCTTGTGTTCGTCAAGTGAATGTGCGTATTTTTTCAGCGTCACCGACGCGTCGGCATGACCTAAAATCTCGCTCAGGGTTTTTATATCAAAGCCCGACTCCAGCGCGCGCACCGAAAAGGTGTGGCGCAGGCTGTGGAAGTTCGCATATTCAACGCCCGCGCGTTCCAATACGCGCCTGTATTGGTTCTGATATGTTCTCGGATCCATAACATGTGAATTAATACTTAGAACATATCGGCTTTCAGATGCCGCGCAGCGGCATTTTAGAATATCCAGTAAAAATCCGGGAACAGGGATTTTTCGCTGTGAGCTTTCGCTTTTTGGCGGCAACTCGATCAGACAGGATTTACCGTCTATGCTCATGCGCTGAACGGTTCTGTTTACGGCGATTGTGCCGGAATTGAAATTGACGTCCTCCCATCTAAGCCCGCACAGCTCGCCTATGCGAAGTCCGGTATATAAGCATATCAGTACGCCAAGCTCATTTGGATTTTCATCAAGGTCAAGAGCGGCTTCAATCATTCTTTGCTCAGATATGCCAAAAACACTGACACTCGGTCTTTTATCCTTTGGGATGTCGACATTAAGCCAGACGGCGTCTATATATCCGGCGCGATTTGCGGTTTTAAGCGATTCCCGCACAAGAGAAAAAATACCTTTAATTGTAGATGGTGACAAATTTCTCTGCGAGTTAATAAAGGCTTGCAGTATATTAGTGTCGAGCAGGCGCAGCTTGATATTCTTAAAGAACGGCTGTATATGATTGTTAAAATATCGCTCATATACTTTATAGGTGCTGATTTTCAGCTTATCCTTCTGCGATACGATGTATTCGCTTATCCAGTCGCACACTGTCAATTCGGCACCGGAGAGCTTACGATGTGATGTATGATTTTGCAGCTTTGTTTTTACCTCACGATATGTGTGACCATATACGGAGTGATATTTTGCCTTTCCGTCGGCGGAATGGGACTCAATATATCGTCCCTCCCAACGGCCATCGCGGCGTTTATATATATTTTCGCCTCTGCGTGGCATTATTATGACCTCCTCGGTGACCATGTTTTGTACGGCTAATACGTTTATTATATCAGACAAAAATAGTCGATACAACAAAATGCACAAATAAAAGCATTAGATTTCTATGTAAATATGCAGATAGTTTTTGTTGAAATTTATTGAAAATTCCATCAAAATATGATATAATTTCAGCAGTTATATTATATTCTGACTTTCGCAAAAGAATAGAGTTTTGCGAATAATTTCAATACAACAATGACCATATTACCCGACTAATCCTTCCCGTTCCCACATATGAGGAACAGGATTGATATGTTGATTATAGCATACCGTTTTTTACATTCGTCAGAAGCGTTTCCGTCTTATGAGTACAAATAAAAAAAAACCGGAATACAGCGGTTGCGCCGCTTTCCGGTTTGTTTTGTTTATATCCGAATTATTTATTCTGACTTTCCTCTTCCCTCAGTTCATTTAACTGGTCATTTGAATAAATCTGCTCCTCGTTGATCTTATTCTGAATGCCACTCATTTTTTCATCAAGGACGCTTATTATTTCCTCCTCGTCCGTAAGCCACTCATACTCCTCCGGCATAACGCTCGGATACCTTCTCATGACTTCCTCAAAATACCTTACGCTTTCCTCGTCCATATTTACAACCCAATCCATTGAAGCGTACGCCATATAGACGCGCTCAAGCTCCAGCTTTGTTTCCCTCAGCGTTATAGCATGAGCAAGCGCTTCATAATCACCTGTCGTATCAACCGATTCCGTGACATCCGCCCAGTCGTCCAGATTTGCCATGCTTGCCGGATACGATTCAAACAAATATTTATAATCCGCCTCGGACAAATTTAGCTTCTCCATTTCTTTATAATCAGCATCACTCAATGACGATTGCACGGTGGAATTTTCCTTTATCACATTGCTGCTGTTCTGCGCCGCGTCAAAAAAGCTCTGCTTGTTTTCCTCCGTGGGATTTTCAGCA